>JBIKUE010000126.1:0-13012 GCA_044347755.1 Saprospiraceae bacterium | reverse complement strand
CAGTTAAGGCTGCCGTCCTGAATAAATTTATTCAAATAGCCGCTCCTAAATCTGTGAAAGTCGCTTGAGGCCTAAACGGGATAGGGAAAATCTGGCTTCCAACAAGATTCATGCAACAAAGCCCATCAATTCGATTATAAAATTAATGACGAAACAGGACGAGACTTTCTTATCATAGGATTCTACTATGACATTTTCAGGAAATCAACTTCAAAACAAGAGTATAACAATGAAATCAAAGACAATTAATAAGGCTGAAATACCAGCACCTTGCTAAAAGCCATTCAACTATACCTGATTAGCCACGGCAGCAACTCAAGGCTGCAAGACCCGGACCCAGCGAAAAAACACCACAATAAAGGAGGTGTCTCAAAAGTAATTTTTACCGCAGAGGCAGAGAGGCACAGAGGTATAAACAGTTGATTTTCAAGTTCTCTGTGTCTCTCTGTCTCTGCGGTAAAATTAAAAAAGAGACTTGTGAGGTGCCTTTGCGCCTTAGTGTCCCCCCGCCCTCGCGCCTTCCAACTACAGCTTCCTCACCTTCACATTCTTATACCACACCGGATCGCCGTGATCCTGCAGGGCTATTTTGCCTTTTGGCGATAAACCAAAGTCGGCGCACTCCTTTGGGAACTTGCTGCCGGCAATCAGGTCCAGCCATTTTTTGGTGGGTTTGGCGTTTTCAAACATTTGAAGTTCTACCACTTTGCGGTGGTTGAGCCAGTGCTCCACTTTGCCATTCCTGAACACCAGGCGCGCGTGGTTCCACTCGCCGCCGGGCTTTACAGTCACGTATTTGCACTCCACGAGGTCGTACAGATCGCCCGCCCGGTGTTTGGGGAATTTGGAATCCGGGTGGCAGGCATTGTCCAGCACCTGCATTTCAGGGCCGGTCTTCCAGGGATATTGGTATTTAGAGGGGTCCTCCACAATATGGTAGATCACCCCCGAATTGCCGCAAGGGGCAATTTTCCAGTCCAGTGTCAACTCAAAATCGCCGTATTCCTCGGCGCTCACGATATCTCCCCCATCTGGCGCCTGCCAGCCGCCATCCGGATTCGGTTTGGCATCGAGGTGAATAGAATTGTCGGCAATGATCCAGGATTTGCCCACGGTAGTTTTGCCGTAATTATGCCAGCCATTGAGCGTTTGACCATCAAACAGCAATTGCCAGCCTTCGCGTTTTTCCTTTTCAGAAAGGGTATTGTCGGGCGTTGGCACAACTGCCGAAGGGGCCGTCACGATACCCGGATCATTTTGCGGGATGGCATTGAGCGTATACCAGGCCTCGGTGGTCCAGATCTCATGGCCCAGTTCTGAAAGCGGCAGATTATTCAGCTTGAAATACACCACATGCTGCTGTTTCATGCCTTGAATATCCAGGAACACCTTTTTGCGGTCCTGCGATACAGTAGCGGAGTTCACTTTCAGTACTTCTTCATCCATTTTGGGTCCGCCATACTCCACGGTAGGTTTGTACCACCATTGTTTCACCAGGTAGGAAGCAGGATCCCAGCCGGCTCCCTCTGGCAGTGGCTCAGTGAATTCAATTTCCATGCCGTTGGACTTGGCGCGGATAGCCAGCATTTCAAACACGGAGTTGCCGTTGTATTTCATGCGTTGCAAACCGTACCAGAGTTTACCCTGCTGGCCCCAGTTGCCCGGATTACCGATCTGGCCTACGTACAACGCGCCATCAGGCCCCCAGGCCAGGCGGTGTGTGGCGCCTTCAAAACCCTGGGAAAAACGGAACACACAGCCCTGGTAATCGCCGTTCACTTTTTCCATGAATACGCGTTGCAAACCGCCATAACATACATCACCGTGCAACAACTGGTTTTTATACGGCCCATCGTTGATCACAGCAGGCTGGGTGGGCGAGTTGCCAATATCGTCCTGCGGCAGCCATACCACCGGCTGCTGAATGGGCATGCTGGCTACCGTGGCACTATCCACCGCAAAAGAATTGTAGAAAGCGCCTGGCTTGACGTGCAGAATCTTGGAAGATGGAAGCCAGTCGCCCTGATTATCCGCAATGAACACCTCGCCGTCCGGACCAATGCCCACGCCATCAGGGGTGCGCAGGCCACGGGCCACGAACTCGATGCTGCCATCTTTGGCGCTGATCTTCACCACTTTGCCCCTGTCTGGCCCTTGTGGACGCGTACTGGCTCCACCGGGATTGATCGCTATAGCCAGAGCGGCGTAAAAATACCCCTCCTTGTACACCAGACCAAAGGCAAACTCGTGGAAATTGGCCGAGGCCTTCCAGCCTTTGGCAAAACATTGGTATTCGTCAATGATATCGTCCCCATCGGTATCCACCAGCCTGGTGAGCTCCTGTTTTTGCAACACATAGATCTGACCATCCACTACTTTCAGGCCCAACGGCTCGGCCAGGCCCTGCGCAATGCGCTTGACCTTGATCTTTTTCGGATCGCCGGATTGAACATTATCCAATACATATACGGCGCCCATAGCATCCCAGGTGGATACCACCAGCCGGCCATCCGGCAGGAAATCCATCCCCGCCACCTTGGGCAAAAACTCGTCCGGGCGCGCCTGCGTGAGGTCGTATGCCGGATGCACTTCCTGCAGGGGTGCCCCGTCGCCGGGAATGGCATTTTCTATTTTCGACATGGCCGTCATGCCCTCCACATTGTCGGATTTTTTGTGGAAAAAGGATCCTTCACTTATAACCTTAAAGCCGGGAGAACCGAATCGCGCCCATTTCAACACAATACCTCTGCCTCCACCGCCCTGGAAATAGTCTAGCCTAATGGGGTGATACCCGGCACGCAGGGCTATCTCCGCTTCTTTGGGCGACATTCCATGCGCCCCATCATTGTCTATCAGCAATTGGCCATCTACCCAAAGTTTGCTGCCATCGTCGGAGCCCAGTTGGAACACGACATTGTCGTCTTTTTCCAGAAACAGATAACCCGTAGCCTGAAGATAAAAATCGTCCTTAAGATCCCCAAAATCCTCTGCTCCGGCTTCCACTTTAGCAGTAGTGGCCACCAACATCGGTTTGGCGTTGAAATCGCCGTCCGCCAGCAGGTTCATTCTTTTTCCGGACGTCCAGAGTTTAACCAGCAATCCCGGCGACAAATCGCGGTCGCCCACAGTGTTATCGGCCTTCAGCCACTGGTTTTCCGGAATTTCGGCCAGGCTTTTCGTTGCGCCGCCGCCTTCGCCGTCGTCCTCGCCTTCATCCAACGAGAGCACATAACTCACCATAGCCTTGGCATCTTCGGGTTGCAGGTCAGGGTGTGCGCTCATAGCTGCTGCTCCCCACACGCCCGCGCCGCCTTTCATGACCTTTTGGGCCAGCATTTCCAGATTTTCCGGGGTGTTTTTGTACCGCTCGGCAATCTGTTTATAGCCGGGGCCCACGGTTTGCACCTGTGCGTTGTGGCAAGTGCGGCAATCACTTTTAGCCATTAACTTTTCACCCGGGCTAATGGTTGCACCCTCCGATTCTCCGGATTCCTGCGCCAGACGCTCTGCATCGAAAGCATTGGGGATCAGGGGCCTGTTGACAAAAAAAGTACGGAAATGTGTGCGCCCTTTGTCGCTGAGGGTGAGTTCTCCGCTAACTTCCAGTGTTTTCAGGTTTTCGTCTGTTTCCACCGGTTTGGCATTGGTGGTTCTCCAGGCACCATTGGTTTCAATATTGGATTCGGCGGCAATGGAAGCCACATTAGTTTTCAGGCTTATGCTGACTCCTGCCGGAGCATTTTCTACGGTATACACCCGCTCAAATCCGTGTTGACGGTCGCGTTCCACGTATTCTGGGCGTTCGTTTATCCGGATGCGCTGACCATCGGAAAGCACCAGATCGTACATCAGTTCTGCGTGGCCGTCATTGGTATAGCGGTGGCCTTTGTAATCCGTACGCGGGTTTTCGGTTTTTCCGCCCACGGTCACCATCCATGGCTGGCGGTGCGCATTTTCAAACCAGGCCATGCCCACGCTCATCGGCTGCGGCCCGTGACGCATGTTGTATACCGCACCTGTAAAATCTGCGCTGCCAGACCAAATCTTGTACAGCGAGCAGGAGTCGGTGGAGTAAGAGGCCCATAATTGATCATTCAGTGCGAAGGTGATCATTCGGGGTTGTTTGTCCATGACGGAACGGAACACCCAGGGGTCATTAGGGCGCACAGCGGCCATTTCAGACGAACCGGAACGGGAGGCCATGTACCAAATACCCAGTAAAACAGCAATGAGGAGCAGAAAAAGCGTACGGGTCTTCATGTTATGTTAAAAATTAGAAACAAAACTTCATTTCGCGGAACTGCGATAAGAACAACAATAAGCTGTGGTGGGAGCCGGCAAACCGGATAAGAAAGGGCAAGGGCGAAGGTAGAATTTCCACTCGCTTATTGAAAAGCTTTTCCCGATAAATCGTTTGCAATTGCTTATCCTTTGAACATCGCACGAATCGTGCTATTTTTGCGGCGCAAAATCGGCCACAAATGTGACCGCCCCGATGGGGCTACAATTGTTTACGAAACTTTTGAAGTTTCGTAAACGTTAGCCTTTCAAACTCATCATCCCCCTCAAACCCTTCCCGGAATTCCATTCCGGGATACATCAAACGTCAAACAACATCTGCATGACTTCCCGCGAGATACGCCGTCAATTTCTTGATTTTTTTGCTTCTAAAGGCCATAAGATTATCCCTTCTGCACCCATGGTGGCCAAAAGCGACCCCACCCTGATGTTCATCAACTCCGGGATGGCGCCGCTGAAGGACTTTTTCCTGGGCAACCAAACGCCTCCGTCCAAGCGCGTGGCGGATACGCAAAAATGCCTGCGCGTAACCGGTAAGCACAACGACCTGGAAGATGTAGGTATGGATGGCTACCACCATACCATGTTTGAAATGCTGGGAAACTGGTCGTTTGGCGATTATTTCAAAAAAGAAGCCCTGGAATGGAGCTGGGAACTGCTTACCGAGGTGTATAAATTGCCCAAAGACCGCCTGTACGTGAGCGTTTTTGGCGGAAATGAAGAAGAAGGTGTACCCTTCGACCAGGAAGCATACGATGTATGGAAAACCATGTTGCCGGAAGACCGCATCATGAAGTTTGGCAAAAAGGAAAACTTCTGGGAAATGGGCGATCAGGGTCCCTGCGGTCCGTGCTCCGAGATCCACGTAGACCTGCGCTCCGATGAAGAGCGCGCACGGGTGGATGGCAGAACGCTGGTGAACGCTGACGATCCGAACGTGATCGAAATCTGGAACAACGTGTTCATGCAGTTCAACCGTAAAGCAGATAAATCGCTGGAAGAACTGCCTGCTAAAAGCGTAGACACTGGCATGGGCTTTGAGCGCCTTTGCAGGGCCGTACAAAACGTAGGCTCCAACTACGGCACCGATCTTTGGAAACCGCTGTTTGATTTTTTGGGCGGCCTTTCGGGGCATAAGTTCCAGGATCAATATCCAGGCTCTAACGCCCCTTCTCTGAAAACAGATATCGCCATGCGCGTAGTGGCAGACCACCTGCGCGCTGTATCCATGGCCATTGCCGATGGTGAAATGCCCAGCAACACCGGCGCTGGCTATGTAATTCGTCGTATTCTGCGCCGCGCTGTGCGTTATTACTATTCTTTCCTGGACATTAAGGAACCTGTGATGTACCGCATGGCGCCCATCCTGGCCGAGGAATTCAGCGATGTGTTCCCTGAACTGAAAGCGCAGATCGATTTTGTGTCCAAGGTGATCCTGGAAGAAGAAAAAGGCTTCCTGCGTACCCTGGAATCCGGATTGAAACGATTTGATAATCTGGACGTTGCCAGCCAAACCATTGGCGGTGCTCAGGCATTTGAATTATACGACACCTTTGGTTTCCCCTATGATCTTACTGTATTGCTGGCCAAGGAGAAAAACTGGCAGGTAGATGAAGGCGGTTTCAAAGCTGCCCTTCAGGAACAAAAAGATCGCTCCCGCAAAGACGCCGCCAAGCAGGTGGGCGACTGGCTGGTGCTGCGCGATGAGGCCGATGTGGAATTTGTAGGGTATGATCAATTGGAAACCCGCAGCAGCCAGGTAGTAAAATACCGACTGGTGCAGGTAAAAGACCAGCAACAGATCCAACTCGTGCTCAACCGCACCCCGTTCTATCCGGAAGGCGGCGGCCAGGTAGGCGATACCGGCTGGATGATCTTTGGTTCGGAAAGCACCGGCCAGGAGCGCATCCGGGTATCGGATACAAAAAAAGAGAACACCCTGGTGTACCATATCATTGACCGTTTGCCAGAGCAGATCGGCGATGAAACAGTGCGCTGCGAGGTAGACGAAACCAAGCGCCGCCTCACGGAAGCCAACCACTCTGCTACACACCTGTTGCACGCGGCCCTGCGCTCCGTGCTGGGTACACACGTACAGCAGAAAGGTTCCTTCCTGAACGAAGATACCCTGCGTTTCGACTTCCAGCATTTCCAGAAGGTAACCGATGAAGAGTTGGCGGAAATTGAACGCATTGTGAACCAGAAGATCCGCGAGAACATTGCCCTGGACGAAAAGCGTAGCATTGCCATCGAAGATGCCCAAAAGGCCGGCGCTATGATGCTGTTTGGAGAAAAATACGGCGAAAAAGTGCGCATGATCACTTTCGATCCAGGCTATTCCCGCGAATTGTGCGGTGGTTGCCACGTACAAAACACTGGCCAGATCGGCTATTTCAAAATCACAGCCGAAGCAGCCATTGCCGCCGGCGTACGCCGCATTGAAGCGGTAACGGCCAAGGGCGCAGAACAATATGTGAACGGATTGGAGCAGGAAATTGCCTCCATTAAAAACGTACTGAAGGCTAAAGACCTCACTAAGGGAATTGTAGCCTTACAGGACGAGAACAAACAGTTGCAGAAAACCATCGAGCGCCTCATTCAGGAGCAGGCTAACGGCTTGCGCGACGGTTTGCGTGCGAAATTCAGTCAGGTGAACGGCGTTAATTTCCTTGCCGAACATCTGCCGATTGCCGATGCCAACGCCGTTAAAAACCTGGCGGTGGAACTGGAACGCGAAAACGGCAATGCCTTCATTGCCTTCGGCTCTGTTTCTGCAGATGGCAAACCTTCGCTGACCATCAAGATCAGCGATGCCCTGGTAAAAGAAAAAGGCCTGAATGCCGGAACCATGGTCCGCGAACTCGCCCAGCAATTCCTCAAAGGTGGTGGTGGCGGCCAGCCGGGATTTGCCACGGCTGGGGGTACGGATGCGAGTGGATTGAAGGCAGCGCTGGAGCGTGCAAAAGGGTATTTATAAACGCACCATGATTGATCATCTATCATTCCAGGCAGAATGGGTGGCTGTAAAAACTGATGACCCTGCCGCTATTCTTCATCCAATTGGTCTGACGGACTTCTCTTCGACCATATGGGAAGAAGGCATTAAGGCGTCCGTACGTCAACGGTGGAATAAGTTGTTCATCTCACCCGTAATCAATGGCTGGGTGCTGCTTTTTGGAGATCTAAATGCCATTTTGGAGCGATATCATGCATTTTTTCAAATAGAAGAGGAATACAATTGGAGGGCTGTATTGGCTCAAATGAGCGATCGTTTTTCCGAGGTCCAATTGTATGTCACCTATGATGGAAACTATCAGTATTTGCGTGCCATACAAGGAAACATTGAGCGTGTTTTCGGCTCTTCACCGGATGACGTGTTTGAGATAGGATTACCTACTTCAGAAGAGATCAGGTTAAGCGGAACCGTGATACCTGAATTATATGAACAGAGCGAACTATACATTGGAAGTGAACTACCTTTTGTGATGGCCGGTATCTGGAGCGTCAATCCATTGGAATTTGATGAGCCTCACTGGGAGTGGTTGCGCAATGCTCATGGCCTGCTGTATAATGGAGAGAGCAAATACCAAAAGGAGCAAAGAGAATATCTGGAAAATTGGCGTAAAAACTTGGGAAAAGCATATTTGGAAGAAAAATATGGCATTGATATCAAGGATATTGACGCTACCAATTAGGCGCATTTTGCTCCTTGTGGCTTATCTGGTTATTTCCCTTTACGCTTGTAAAAGTCAGACAAGCCGGCCTGCACAGGGGCCTCCTTCGTTCACGCCAATGGAAGTGGATACCTTATTGAAATACGACCCCAGTTTATGATCATATTTTCGGGGTGACTGGCAGTCACCCCGAAAATATGATCACACCAAACCCAATAATTCCTTAGCTAAGGCTTGATTACACATAGTCCCCTTTCTCAATCCTGCGAAATCCATACTGGACGAATAAGGCCAATCTTCCGGTACATCTACCAAACCTGCTTCCAAGGGGTTGAAATGGATATATCTGAAACAGTGTATACCATATAGCTCCCAGTTAACCAATAGTTTTCCATAGTCTGGATGAGATACCGGCAAATGAAAATTTTCCCAACCATCTTTGGCTTTTGTTTCCTCTCTGAACAGTGCTCCAGTTCTCATTTCCTGATTATTGATGGCCCGTGTATAGGACCTGAGTAGGATTCCAATGGAATCATTCAGGGTGCGATATTTGTTGTTGGGGGAGCTGCCGGGTGTAGTGTCGGGGTGACTGGCAGTCACCCCGACACTACACCCGGCAGCTCCCCCAACAACAATAACGGGCAGTATTACTTCACGAACATAAAACAACCAGTGGAAGTGATTGGGCATAAGGCAATAACACAACAAATCTCCATATGGCAGCAAGTACGTTCTCATCTTCTTGATGAAGAATAAATAATTTTCCTCACTAAAGAAGATTTGCTGGCGGTTATTCCCTTGGTTATAAATGTGATAAATGGCGTTTGGCTTGAAGTCCATATTGGTTCGGGGATTTATGGCGCCGTATTTGGGCGTTAATTTTTACTGTCGGGGTGACTGGCAGTCACCCCGACAGTAAAAATTAACGCCCAAATACGGCATACCAGACAATTACTACTTCTCCAAAATTACTGGAATATTTGAAAAAAGGCAAGGGGCGTTGGAGTTTGTTGGGTTACTGTCGGGGTGACTGCCAGTCACCCCGACAGTAACCCAACAAACTCCAACGCCCGCCTTTCCGCCCAGGAATACCCTCCTCCTCCCCGCGCGGCAAAACCGCAATGCCCACCACCGGAAGTAAGCTCCAGATGTAAATACGGATGATCCCGGGCAATGTCCACCGGAAAGCATTCCGGCGTAAGAATGGGATCATTCAGGGCGCTCACGATGAGCGTGGGCACACGTGTACCAGCAATGAAGTTTTTGGCCGAAGCCTGGGCATGAAATTCATCTGCCGAGGTAAACCCGCAAATAGGTGCGCTGAAGTGTTCGTCGAAATCATACCAGCGGCGCACTTTTTTCAGCTTCGCCAACTCCAGCCGTCCAGGGAATTGCCGGGCTTTGTGCCGCATTTTCTTTTCCAGATAGGCCATGAACCGTTTTTTGTAGATCCAGTTGTCCCAACGGTCCAGTACATCAGCGCCTGCCCGGATATCGCAGGGGGCAGAAAAAGCCACTGCGGCACATACCTGCGGCGGAATCTGATCGCCTCGGGTGCCCACGTATTTCAGCGTGATGTTGCCCCCCATGCTGTAGCCAACAAGCGCCACCTGTTCGTATCTGCCTGTGGTGATCGCATGGTCTATTACGGCGCTGATATCCTCTGTATCTCCGTGATGGTACATTCTGAATTGCCGGTTCATTTCGCCGGAACAGGAACGGCAGTTCCAGGCCAGGGCATCCCAGCCATTTTCAAAGAAAATTTTGGCCGTACCACGGCAATATTGAGCCTCTGAACTGGACTCCAGTCCGTGGGTTACGATCATTAATCGCCGCCGCGGTTCGGAGCCACGCAGCCAATCCAGGTCCAGGAAATCGCCATCCGGGGTTTCTATTCTTTCCCGCTGATACTGAACGCCTTTCACTTTACGGAATACCCCCGGCACGATAGACTGCAAATGGCCCCCGCGCTGCCAGAATGGAGCACCGGGATAGCTGGAAGGGAGGATCATACCAAGGAGGTGAACTACTGCTAAATTAAAAAACCAACGCTACTCCGGCACGCAAATTCACCGCCGGATTGCTTCTGATGGAGAAGGCATTAATGATGTTATCAGAAGCAAAATACACTTGTACCGGACCTGGCTTCAGACCTACCTGGAAACCCAGATTAGCGGCCGAGCGATCGTTTATACTATACATGGCGCCCAGTGAAACCCATTTCACCGGTTTCCAGCGGAGGCTGGCGCCAAATGCTGTAGTGGCTTTCTCTTCAGAACGCTTTTGCAGGAACATACTTACACCAACCGTCAAGCGTTTGGTTAAATCATACTGTCCGCCCAGATACCCCCGAAAAGGCAAACTGGTTTCAAACTCCTGATCGGTTTTCTGGAACTTGAAAATATCATTCAAAGTGTCCAGTTTGGTAGAAAAATCCAGACTATCAGAACCATTAATGATGTCAGCGCCGGGAAGGATCACTCCATCGTATTGAAACTCCCCTTCACTGGCAAAGTAATGGGCGTTTTCTTTCCAATTGATCACACCACCCAGATCCAGCAGCGAAAGATCCAGCGTAATCCGGTCGTTGATCCGGTATTGAGCACCCAGATCAAAGCCATAACCGATGTTTGAAGAGAATGCTTTGTCTTTCAAACTTCCTACCTGAATATCAAAGCCATACCCTGAGGTGTCGAAGGCGGAAATAAAGGATGAAGAGTAATAGGCGTAGTTGGTTTCGAGTGTCAGTTGGTAAATATCGTCGCTGGTGGTTACGTTAGCCTTCTGCCTGTTATTGTCGGTAAGCAGCGATCCGATGCCAGTGAGCAACTTAGCGCGGAACCCCAGTTGCAGTTTGCCCAATTGCTTGGCAAGGCCCACACTCCATTCATTCCAGTTGGAGATATCAGTCTGCAACCCGATGTTCACGGTTTGACCAATGTATTGTGCATTGCCATCCCATATCAGGGAAGGTAGCGTTTTAGGATAGGTGACAGACCCACTCAACCGATTGGCATGCCCGGCCTGCAACCAGAATTTCCCGGGCAAACGCAAGCCCAGCGAAACAGTTTCAATGCGCTGGTCAAAAAACACGGTATTAAGCGGATCCAGTTTGGCAATGGCGCCGGAAAAATTGAGCCGGGTGGTACCATTATTGTCTTTGACAAAAATATCGTGATAAGCAACATTGCTGGAATGGGCCGCATTCAACCCAATACCAGGAAGACCAATGACTAAAGACTTGCCTTCCGGGAAAAAAGCCGGATTAGTAGAAGTACTGTGCCAAACTTCTGGCATGGCATGCAGCATCAGTTCCTGTTGGGCCTGCATCACAACAGGAGTTGCGATCAACATAATACCCGTGCAAAAACGACGAAAAGATATATTTAGAAAGTGCATAAGCGCTGGATTCAATGGATAGTTAGAGTCGCTTTTTAACCTTTGCGCCCATTTTGACTACGATTTTATCCGTGGACAAAAGTTTCACAAAGGTGTCGCCGTTATTGGCCGTGGTGAAATAAACCTTCAGGAAAGCATCTTTGGCCGTGCGGATTTTGTCGAACTGCGCCGAAGTCATGGTCACGAATTCTTCTGTTCGGGTGGTTCCAATAGAAGCACCTTCACTGTTTACCGGAGCAGATCGAATGATATCCCGGGGGCCACCAACGAACAGGGAGTCGATGGCATTCCCATTTTCATCCCGGAAGAATATTTGTGCGTTGGAGGTAATTGGTGCACTGTTTTCCGTAACCAGCTTAAACTCCACCTCTTCCACACCGGCTGAATCCAGGCTGCCGAATTCGCCAAAATCCAGGTTCATTACCTGTTCTGCACCAAAATTCCGAACAGAGCCTTCCAATACCAGTTCTACACGGATCTGTAAGGCAAGTACGCTTTTATCCGTGATAAAGCCAATCAAACCAAGGTCGTTGTTAGCATTACTGATGCCATCTACTTCGTAGATCAGTCGCTTTGGCTGACTGTTGAAGATATCGGCAATATTGGAATTGGTGGAATCCAGTACAATATCGGTATACTTGGTTTGCCCAACCTCTCCGTTTATCCACTTCGGATAATTGAAATCTACATAATCGAAACTATCGGTTTCAAAAACGCCATTACTTATCAGCGGTATCACTTCATCATTTTGGCCGATAAAACTCAGGAATTTGATTTGCCCACGGGTTGGGAATCCCCAGGAGTTTTTAATCCGCATAGTCACATTAGGGGCCTTGATTTTCAGGTCGCCCTTCAATTCGCTTTGGTTGATGTCAATTTCAATGGTATCGCGGGTGAGTTTGTACCACTGAAAGCCCCAGTAGCCTTCTACATAGGTAAACTTCAGGGCATTGGTAGCCGCAATGGGAAAATCAGGCACTCTGACGCGTTCACCGTTAGGTTTGAAGGCAAAGTATTTCACCGAAAGGCTGTTGCCTGTTGACTCCAAATGATATCCATTCAATGGGATGGTATCAGACAGGAAGAACATACCAGGCGCTACCACAAATGGCTGGCGTAACGGAACTCCCATTAAATCCAGTTGCGGGATTTCAAAATACCCATGTAAGGTATCCGGAGTATTGTTCAGTATGTAAAAACCAATGGTACCTGATAAAATATCTGCTTGTCGAATCGTAACCCCATCCGGCGAATTCAGTGGACTAAAAATAGCCGTGTCCGTCATGATGATGGGCAGCGTACCATTCAGGAATTTAAAAATATCGGTTGCAGGCTTCTCCGCTACATCCCCGGCATAGAACAAGGTAAAGGTGTTGTCCGGGTTTATGAAAACCGTATCTTCAGACAGGCTGTCCTTGTCCAGATTAAACAACAAGTCTTTGAGCAGTAACTCTGTAGTGAACAGCGGAAAAGCATATTCTGCGGTATGATCTTCCAACTCCAGGTTTTGGAAATCGGACTTTTTACAGGCAGACCAGCCCATGATACCTAGGCAGATCAACAGGGCAATCGGTAATGAAAGATGTTTGCGCATATTTAGTAAGGGTTTTTGTTGGTCATTTGGGTTATTTGGGGTCATT
>JBIKUE010000154.1:0-9691 GCA_044347755.1 Saprospiraceae bacterium | reverse complement strand
AAATGACTTAAATGACCCAAATGACCTTTATCAAATCAAAAGTAATCACGAAAGTCGGTTACGATAATCCCGATACGAAAAGCGTCGCACAATATCCAATTTTTCATCCGGGCGAAGGATGGCAATATTGGGATGCGTGACACCATTGAAGGTAGTGGTTTTAACCATAGTGTAGTGAATCATGTCTTCAAATACGATCTTTTGTCCCACTTTCAGTGGTTTTTCAAAGGCATATTCCTCCATGAAATCTCCACTCAAACAACTTACGCCGCCCAGGCGGTATTGGTTGGGTTTACCTGCAACTTCTTCGCTTGCCCCCCGAATTCGGGGGCGATAGGGCATTTCAAGCGTATCAGGCATATGTGCAGTAAACGACACATCCAGAATAGCGGTCCGAACGCCCTTGTTTTTAACAATATCCAGCACCGTGGCTACCAACACCCCGGTATCCCAGGCGAAGGCACTGCCTGGCTCCAGAATGACCTGTAAATTCGGCCAGCGTTTTCGGAAAGTCTTTAGCACTGAAATCAGGTGTTCCACATCATAACCTTCCCTTGTCATCAGGTGCCCACCGCCAAAATTCACCCATTTCAATTGAGGCAAAAAGGCGCCGAACTGTGCTTCAAAATGACCAAGCACTTTTTCCAGGTCCTGACTGGTACTTTCACATAATACATGAAAATGCAAGCCCTCTATACCATCCGGAAGCTTCCCCTTAAAGTTCTCTGCCGGTTCGCCCAAACGAGAACCCGGTGCGGCAGGATTGTACAAAGCCGTGCCAACCGGCGACCAGCCCGGATTCACCCGAATGCCGGGACTGACCGGGTGTGGGGCATTCTGTACCCGTTTTTTGAATCGTTTCCATTGACTGATGGAATTAAACGTTAAATGGCTGGAGTATTGCAGCACTTTGCCAAACTCCCTGGGTACATAAGCTACAGCGTAGGTGTGCGATAAGGCCTTCATTTCCTCAAAGCAAAGCCGTGCTTCGTTCAAAGATGAAGCCGTGGCGCCTTTCACATATTCCCTTACAATTGGGAAGGCGCTCCACATGGCAAAACCTTTAAAGGCCAGTATGATCTGTACATCTGCTTCACGCTGCACACGGGCAATGAGTTCCAGGTTTTTGCGCAGTCTGGATTCTTCCAGCACAAAACTGGGAGAAGGTATTTTTTTTAGATCCATCGTGTTATGAAATAATCAAATCAAACCCCTGGACTTCAACTCCAGGTATTTATTAATGGTATTCAGTGTGAGGTCCTGCGGTTTGGTGAGTACCGCCTGAATGCCGTATTGCCGTAGTTTGGTCACCATTTCCTTTTTATCTTGCAGGAACTGGCGGGCTACGGTTTGACGATACATATCAGCCGTAGTAACCACATCCTCCTGAGCTAATTTGCGTATTTCCGTATTTTCAAAGAAAACAACCACCAACAGGTGCGCCCGACCAAGCCTGCGCAAGGTGGGCAACGCCCGATCCAGCGCATACATGCTTTCAAAATTGGTGAACAGCAGCAATAACGATCGGGCGCCAATCAGCCTGCGAACACCTTCATACAGCAGTTCGAAATTCGATTCTACAGGGCGTTCTTTTTCCCGATACAGACTTTCCATGATCCGGTTCAACTGACCTGTATCGCGTTCTGCTTTCAGGGTAGCACCCATCACATCGGAAAAGCTCAACAGACCTGCTTTATCCTGTTTTTTTAAAATAATATTGCTGATAGCCAGTGTTGTATTGATGGCATAATCCATCAAACTAAGTCCTTCAAATGGCATACGCATCACCCGGCTCTTGTCAATGAGACAATACACCTGCTGACTTTTTTCATCCTCATACTGATTCACCATCAGGGTAGCCCGCCGGCTACTGGCTTTCCAGTTAACAGACCGGTAATCGTCGCCCTGAACGTAATTTTTGATTTGATCAAATTCGTAGGAGTGCCCGATACGGCGCATTTTTTTGATGCCTGTGTCATGAGCTATATGCCGCATGGCCCGAAGCTCAAATTGTTTCATCTGGATAATGCTAGGATACACCGACACCTGTTGAGTCTGTTCAAAGATCAGCCGCCTTTCCAACAATCCAATTCTGGTGGCCACAAATACATTGATATGTCCAAAATCGTAAGCGCCCCGGCTCAACGGCCTGAGTGTTCGATCAAGCACCTGATGTTTTTTGGCTGGCAATCCCACTTTTATTTCCTCATCCCGCATCTGGAACTGTTCGGGAAGTTCATCGGCAATGCTCAATTGCAGGAACATGCCGGATTGGTTCTCCACCAAAATACGGACAGTATTAGGGTCTGACAATGAAAACACAGGATTCAGTTCGCGCCGGCAGGTTACGGCTGGTTTTCGCATAAAAAGCAGCATCCCATCGGTAAGAACCAAGCCTAAAAAGCCCACCAACGCCGTTTGAGCCATCGGGAAAAGCCAACTAAACGGGTATGACACTGCAAACAGTGCTGTTACAGCTCCTAAAAACCAAAAAAATCGACCGGAAAGGAACATTTGTGCTATTGGCGATTGACGAATTCAGCGTAAGCTTTCCCGCGTTTTTCAGCGAAGAAATCAAATACTAAGGAAACCAGGCCCTGGGCAAACAATCCGGCGCCGAGTCCTTTGGTGAAATTCAGGGAATCATTGACCAGAATAATGGCCAGCCCAACTACTATAAACGCTACCTCCACCCATTTAAGTCGAACGAAGTTGCGCAAAACGGCGTCCATTCTTTTGCTTTCTGCGAGCCGGAATTCTTCTGCCGATTCATCGAGTAGCTCTTCCATGTCTCTAGCCTGCAAATCTGAGCGTCTGGCAACCGTTGCGCCTGTCATAATCTGAACGATGCCAACCACAACCAACGGCACAGACAGTCCGGCATAAAAAGGAGCGCCTGCACTGAGCATAACACCGCCACCAACGGAACAGGCGGCTATACCAATGGATGCCAATACTTGCCCGCCGATTTTTTCTGCCTGGAAATAGGACTGGATGGGATTATTCATAGGTCATTGCGTTAGTCAATTTTGGAAAAGTTCACCTGGGCATCCGGTCGCAGGAATAGCATACCTGTTGTACAAACGGTGTCGCCCGGCTGCAGTCCCTCTGTAATTTCGATCAGGCCGGCCTGGCGAACGCCGGTTTTAACGGTAACGAATTTGGCTTTTCCGCCTTTGGTAAGGATGACCTTTTTATCCCTTGCCTGTGGAATAATAGCCTGATTGGGAATCATCAGGGCTTGAGGTTTATTGCCAAGCGCAAGGCTTACCTCTGCGAATGCTCCGGGGAGCAATCCGCGACCATCACTTACCTGGGCACGAACCATCAGATCGCGGGAGCCTTCATTGATTCTTTGTTCGGTAGCCTGAATGGTAGCCCGGTATGGCGTGGCGCTGCCTTCCACCATAAATTCAATTGATTGTCCGATACGCAACATCTGACTGTATTTTTCCGGAACGGAGAAGTCGAGTTTCAGGGCTGATGCAGAGCGGAGCGTGGTAATGGGTGTTGCCGGAGTTACATAGGCTCCGGGGCTGATCACCCTAAGGCCTAATACCCCGTCATAGGGTGCCCGGAGCTCGGTTTTGGCCAGATTGATCCGCAGCAACTCCATATCAGCACGGAAGGTTTGAGACTGGAGTACAGCAAGGTCATATTCCTGCTGACTTACGCCTTTCACCTTAAGCAACTCTCCCAGGCGTTGTTCGGTTATTTCGGCTTGTTTTAGCTGAGTTTCGAGCTTGCGCAGCTGGGTTTTCAAGTCATCGTCAAATACTTTCAAGAGGAGATCTCCCTTCTTAACCGTTTTGCCTTCCGGCAAATTCAGGCTCACCACGCGTCCGGATGCTTCCGGGTGTAATTCCGTTTCTTCGGCAGGCACCAGATTACCGCTGGCTGTAACCTTTTCCGTGAGGGCGGTGGTTTTAACCACAAAGCCTTCAACAGCATTCACCGTCAGGGAAGATTTAGCAGCCCCCCCCCCAGCCCCGGGAGCCTGATCAGTTTTACCGCAGGAGAGCAGAAGGGAAACACTCAGAAACGACAAAGAAAAGTATCTCATTAATAAAATTGGGTCAGGGTGAACAAAACCTGCGAGGTTTAAAACAATGGTGTTCTCTTTTTGAAGGGCTAAAGATATAAAGAACCCACGGGTGGGTGTTTTGTTTCTTGGTATATTCTCTGATGCTAATCGCTCTGCTTAAACCAGCAATGGTCTCTATTTTTAAACTTAAAGCACGTAACACATTGATTTTCATACAAAAATGGGTATTTTATTTACATCAATAAAAAATATTTGGGCAATAATTAAGCTGATTATCAACAAGTTATGCACAATTCTTTAAAAAACTTTTAGCCATTCCTTGCATGAGGCCGGGAGTCGTCTTACTTTTGCGGCCTCTTTGAGCAAAGGAGGAGGAAATTGACCCGTTTACCTTCTATCTGAAGCTCATAAAAACGATTCAAATTATTTTCAAAAATGGATACACTGAGCTATCGGACGGTTTCCGTCAGCAAAGAAAATGCGGAGCACAAGTGGTATGTCGTAGACGCTACGAACCAGATCACCGGACGTATGTGTGCAGAGATCGCTTCCATTCTGCGCGGAAAAAACAAACCGTCTTACACCCCACATGCCGACACGGGCGATTATGTCATTGTGATCAACGCCGAAAAGGTGCGCTTCACAGGCAAAAAATGGGATCTGAAAGAATACAAGCACCACTCTCACCACCCAGGTGGTTTGAAAGTGCTGACGGCCAGCGAAATGTTGGAAAAATTCCCGGAGCGCATCATTGAGCGTGCGATCAAAGGAATGTTGCCAAAAACCAAGCTGGGCCGTGCCATGTACAAAAAACTTTTCGTGTACACGGGCTCCGAGCACCCACATGCTGCTCAGAAACCAGAACCCATCACTTTTAAATAATGTGATGAATGTGCATAATGTAATGAATGTGGCCAATGAGTGCGTTTAACCCTCATTAACCACATTTCCCACATTAAACACATTTCCCACATTTCCACCTTACATTCTCACATTCTTGATATGGAAATGATAAATGCTGTGGGTCGCCGCAAAACCGCTGTCGCCCGCGTTTATTTGATGAAAGGAGAAGGAAAAATCACGGTAAATGGCAAAGACTACCGTGAGTACTTCCCCCAAATTCACGTTCAGCACAACGTAACCGATCCATTTGCGGTAGTAGGTATTGAAAATGCTTACGACCTAAAAGTAAACGTAAGCGGTGGTGGCTACAAGGGCCAGTCTGAAGCTGTACGTATGGGTCTTAGCCGCGCTCTGGTGAAACTCAACGAAGAGTTCCGTTCGCCGTTGAAGGCTCGGAAATTCCTCACGCGCGACAGCCGTGCCGTAGAACGTAAGAAATACGGTAAGCCTAAAGCGCGCAAGAACTTCCAGTTCTCCAAGCGTTAATGTTTGGAACAGATTTTACTTCTTCAACATTAAAATTCACCTTCTCATGCAGAAGCCAACATACAAGGAACTCCTCGACGCCGGCTGCCATTTCGGTCACCTGCGCAAAAAATGGAACCCTAAAATGACTCCATACATTTTTATGGAGCACAAAGGGGTACACATCATCGACCTCAACCGCACTGCCGACATGCTGGAGCGCTCTGCCCTGGCTATGAAAGCCATGGCTAAAAGCGGCAAAAAAATCATGTTCGTAGCCACTAAAAAGCAAGCCCGCGAAATCGTGCAGAAAGCTGCCGAAAGCGTAGGCATGCCTTTCGTAACCGAACGCTGGCTGGGTGGTATGATGACCAACTTCGCCACCATCCGCAAATCGGTGAAGAAAATGCAACACATTGAGCGCGTTTTGGCCGACACCACGTTGACCAGCATCACCAAAAAAGAACGCCTCATGTTCGGTCGCGAACACACCAAAATGAGCAAGCACTTCGGCGGTATCGAACAACTCAACCGCCTGCCATCTGCAGTGTTCATCGTGGACATTCACCACGAACACCTTGCCCTGGCCGAAGCTAAAAAACTGAACGTAAAAACGTTCGGTATGGTAGATACCAACTCCGATCCAACCCTGGTGGATTTCGCTATCCCCAGCAACGACGACGCATCCAAGTCTATCGCTTTCATCACCAACTACCTCACGGCTGCAATCCGTGAAGGCCTGGAAGAGCGCAAAGCCGCTAAAGGTGATGAAAAAGAAGGCACTGAAGCATAAAGCATCAAACCGGCAGGTTAAGTCTTAGTAAATTCATATCCTGCCGGCTTGCTTAGTGCTCAGACCTTTATTCTTTTGCCCCTCGTCTGATGGCGAGAACTCTTTTATTTTAAATTTACAACAAGCAATGACAAAAGTTTCTGCTGCTGATATTGCCAAACTGCGCGAATTGACTGGCGCAGGTATGATGGATTGCAAAAAAGCCCTGGAAGAATCCAACGGCGACACCGAAGCTGCTCAGGACTGGCTTCGTAAAAAAGGAATTGCCAAAGCTGCCAAGCGCGAAGACCGCGAAGCCAAAGAAGGCGTGGTAGTGGCTAAGATCAATGCCGACAGCACCAAAGCAATCGTATTAGCTTTGAACTGCGAAACCGACTTCGTAGCGCGTAATGAGAACTTCATCGCGTTGACCAATAAAATTGCCGATGTAGCCTTGACTAACTTCCCGCAAACGCTGGAAGCGCTGCTCGCATTGCCATTTGACGCCAGCGGATCCATTGGCGATAAAGTAGCCGAGCAAACCGGCATCATTGGTGAAAAAGTAGAGATCAGCCGCTATGAGCCAATCACCGGCGCACAGATCCTTACCTACAACCACTCCAACAACAAACGCTCTGTAGCAGTTGCACTGAGCAAAGCCGGCAGCAACTTCGAACAAGCTGGCCGCGACGTGGCAATGCAAATTGCAGCCATGAACCCGGTTTCTGTAAGCCGCGACGACGTAGATTCTAAGATCATTGAAAAAGAGATCGAAATCGGTAAAGAGTTGGCTCGTAACGAAGGTAAAGCGGAAGACATGCTCGAGAAAATCGCGATGGGTCGTTTGAACAAATTCTTCCAGGAAAGCACCCTGCTCAGCCAGAAGTTTGTGAAAAACAACGACCAAACGGTTGATCAATATCTTCGTTCCCTGGACAAAGATCTGACTGTTACAGCGTTCAAGCACATTTCGCTGTAAGCCTTTATTTGAACACTTTGCACAAACACGTTATATGCAAGCCATCCTGCCTTTTGGTAGCGATGGCTTGCTTTTTTTGTTCCCGGATCAATAGTTCGAATAAAATCACTCTCCTTATTAATTAGGGTCACTCAACTTTTGCGCTCTTTATATTTAACTTGGCCCATAATGTAATCGTTAGCTACTCCTATGAAAGTACTTGTGACTGGCGCCGATGGACTATTAGGAAGTCATATCGTGCGGGAATTATTGGCAGATGGATATGAAGTTAAAGCATTCATTATGCCAAATAGTCCCTCTAAAACGCTGAGCGGACTTCAAATTGAATATGCGATCGGCAACATTTGCCATCTGGAAGAGGTCGTTTCTGCCATGCATGGTTGCGGAATGGTAATTCATGCGGCAGCGAGTACCAGGGTATGGCCTACCCGTTCCAAAGATATCTGGGACATTAACCTGACTGGCACGCAAAACGTAGTTGAGGCGGCTATTCAATGCAACATACAACGACTGGTTTATGTAAGTTCGGCCGTATGCTTTAGCCCGGGCAGCAAGAGTCACCCGGGGACAGAGGACAATCCATTCAACGGTTATCATTACCATTTGGACTATGTAGACTCCAAGTACGCCGCACAGGAATATGTACTTAAGGCTACCCGGGAAAAAAAATTGCCGGCTGTCCTGATCAATCCTACGTTCATGTTTGGGGAATATGATTCTCAACCCAGTTCCGGAAAAATGATCGTTGCCATGTACAAGGGTTCATTGCCTGGATTTACCAATGGAGGTAAAAACTTTGTGTATGCCAATGACGTAGCAAGAGCATGCGTCAATGCCCTTAAAATGGGCCGGATTGGCGCTTGTTATATTGCCGGCAATGTCAATCTAAGCTATCAGGAATTGTTTGGCAAGATGGCCCGAATCCTGAAGGTAAAGCCGCCTCGAATCAGATTACCCAATGTACTTATTCTCACTTTTGGCTACCTTAGCACGTTCTTTGGCAAACTACTGCACCGGAATCCCAACCTTAATCATGGAACCGCCAGGGTTTCCTGCGATGAACAATATTATACTAACCAGAAAGCGGTGGAAGAGCTAAAGATGCCTCAAACGCCCATTGACACAGCTATTGAAAATGCCTTTACCTGGCTAAAAATCAATCACTATTGCTAATCCTCTAACATGGAGCATTCCTTTACCTGGCCCGAATCCTCTGCAGAAGCCAACTTGGCTATTATTCTGGTCACCATAGGGTTCATCGTTTTCTGGTTTACCGGTAAATCTGCCGGATTATTAAACAGGTTAATTCAAGTACACGGAGCAGACAAAGGACAGGAACGCCACGTATTCATTAAAAGGATTATTGGCATGCTCGCCTTTGGCGTGATTCCCGCCATGGTGCTCCTTCTGGTCATGGGATTTTCATGGGCTGATTACGGAGTGACCCCCAGTTTCAGTATGGAAGTACTCTACTGGATTCTCGGGCTGTCGATTATTATTATTTTTATGACCTCCCGTTCTACGCGGGCGGCCGACAATCTGGAACAGTATCCGGAAATCCGCCGGCATGGCTGGACTAAAAAACTGGTTTTTTGGAGCGCTTTGTCATGGATGGGGTATCTGGTGGCTTATGAATTAATGTTTCGCGGGTTTCTGCTTTTCTCCTGTGTGAGGGCCTTTGGTGTTTGGCCTGCCATCATCATAAACACCTCTATTTATGCCCTGGTGCATGTTCCAAAAAATGCCAAGGAAGGAATCGGCGCTATTCCACTGGGGTTGTTATTATGTGTCATTACCCTGCAAACCGGATCCATTTGGGTGGCACTTATTGTGCACTGGGTCTTATCACTGGCCAACGAATGGTTTTCTCTGAAATATCAGCCAGATATGCGGGTTGTTGAATAAACCAATCATGAATCCTTTTCAAGACAAAGTAGTCATCATTACCGGCTCCAGCAAAGGTATCGGTAAATCACTGGCAGAAAAACTTGCACAAAGGGGCGCCAAAGTGGTATTGAATGGTCGGGATGAAACCGCTTTGCATCAGGTGGCCATACAATTCCAATCCAGGGGATACCGTGTGATTAGTGTTTGCGCCGATGTTTCCCAACTCGAAGGTTGCCGGCTGGTTCTGGAAACTGCCCTGAAAACCTATGGGCAGGTAGATTATCTGATCAATAATGCCGGCTCCAACATGCAAGGAAAAATAGAAGACGTGCAGCCGGATGCTTTACGATTGATCATGGATGTAAACTACATGGGCGCACTATACCTCACCCGGCTTGCTCTGCCTGAGTTGAAAGCCCGGAAAGGCGGTGTATTGTTTATTTCCAGTGTGGCAGGCATTCACGGACTGCCATTGCACGGACTATACAGTTCGGCTAAGATGGCGCTGAGGGCACTTGCTGAAGCCCTCCGGGCCGAAACCAGCGACTCCGGTCTATACGTGGGTTTGGCCTACGTTGGTCTGACACAAAACGAACCAGGCAAAACCATTTATGATATCAACGGGAATCCTATTCCTAAA
>JBIKUE010000008.1:0-76692 GCA_044347755.1 Saprospiraceae bacterium | reverse complement strand
CCGCTACACCTGGCGTTCTCTCGATCGTTATTCGCCCCGATACTCCCCGACAACGAAAATCGACCCCAACGGGCAGGTTGTTCCTGACCCCACTGCCATTGGTTTCGGCAATGGACAAGAATGGGAATTACAAACCTACCTGCAAATCAATATTGGTAATTAACCCAAATCAAAAGCTACAGTCATGAAACATATTCAGCATAAATTTTTAGCACTCTTACTTCTCTCCTCCCTGGCTATTCTTTCGGTGGTCAGTTGCAAAAGGGATATCGAAGACCTTGATCCGGCTGAATTCCCAAACACGCCGGAAGTATTCATTGACGGATTTAGTGCAGGGCTGAACTACGGCGCCTTTGGCGGTTCAAAGGTGACCGCCTTCGACGTAGATACCGAGGTGAAATACAGAGGATCTTCTTCCATGAAATTTGCCGTACCGGATGCCGGAGACCCACAGGGGGCATATGCCGGAGGCAGCTATTTTACTTCCGTTGGACGCGACCTGACGGGTTACGATGCGCTCACCTTCTGGGCCAAAGCCTCCAAATCAGCCACCATTGACGTTGTTGGCTTCGGAAATGACTTTGGCGAGTCAAAACACCTGACGGTATTGCGGGATGTACAAGTTAACAGCAACTGGCAAAAATTCATCATCCCCATACCTAACCCTTCCAAACTTACCCAGGAACGAGGCATGTTTTTCTACTCGGAAGGTCCGGAAGACGGGCTTGGATATACTTTCTGGATTGACGAGGTAAAGTTTGAAA
The DNA here is from genome assembly GCA_044347755.1 of Saprospiraceae bacterium. Classification (GTDB taxonomy): domain Bacteria; phylum Bacteroidota; class Bacteroidia; order Chitinophagales; family Saprospiraceae; genus M3007. The sequence goes on along the minus strand of JBIKUE010000008.1, from coordinate 75,928 downwards.
AACTGGGCACCATTGCCCACCCAAAGGCAGCTATACTGGACGGTCAAGACCAGGTGTTTACATCGGAAATAGGTCAAAAACTAAACATCGGTGGGTGCAAGGCAACCTTCAACATGCCAACGGGTATAGACCAAAGCGTGGATGCAGCTCCGGCGTATTTTGACTTTTCTTCCTCCAACACTTCCATAGCTACGGTTAGCAGCCTGGGCGAGGTTTCAGTTGTGGATTCTGGAACGGCAGTAATTACAGCCAGATTGGGTAGCATTGAAGCAGCAGGGTCTATGACCATCAATTCCTCCGGACAAGCCGAAGGCCCAACGACTCCAGCGCCAACACCAACCGTTAGTGCGGATAGTGTCATTTCCCTTTTCAGTAATGCCTATACAAACGTCCAGGTAGACACCTGGGACACGGGCTGGCAATTCTCCACTGCAGAGGTATCAGATCTTCAGGTAGCCGGTAACGATACAAAGCGATATCGCAGCCTCAATTTTGTAGGCATTGAATTTTCTTCCCAAACCATCAATGCGACAGCGATGACGCATTTCCATCTGGATATCTGGACCCCCGACCCTACCGATCTCCCCAAAGCTTTCAAAGTGCTGCTCGTAGATTTTGGCGCGAATGGAACCTTTGGCGGTGGCGATGACACTCAGCACGAATTATCATTCACCCGCCCTACCCTTGTATCTAACGAATGGGTAAGTTTGGATATTCCGCTATCCAGTTTCGCGGGTTTGGTGAACAGAGCCCACCTCGCTCAATTGGTATTATCCGGCGACGTCCCAAATGTGTATGTGGATAATGTGTACTTCTACAATGCGGGATCCGTTGCCCCAACGGGCCCCACCGTAGCTGCGCCAACACCAACCCGCCCTGCGGCAGATGTAATTTCCGTGTTCAGCGATGCCTATACCAATATTCCCGGAACGGATCTCAATCCCAATTGGGGGCAGGCAACCCAGGTTACCCAGGTGCCTGTTGCCGGAAATAATACTTTGCGTTATGGAGGCCTGAACTACCAGGGAACTCAATTCGGGAGCAATCTGGATGTCTCAGCCATGACCCACCTGCACCTTGATTACTGGACGAATAATTCTACTGCGCTGAATATCTACACCATCAGCCCTGGTCCAGTAGAAAAGGCCGTAGCTCTTACTGTTCCAACCAGTGGATGGGTCAGCATCGACATTCCGCTCAGTAGCTTCTCTCCGGTGGCACTCAACAACCTGATCCAGTTTAAATTTGATGGCAACGGCGATATTTACCTGGACAATCTCTATTTCTACAAACAGTCCAGCGGAGGCACCGTACCTACCACGGCAGCACCAACACCTGCGTATAATTCGGCTAATGTCATTTCGGTGTTTAGCGATGCTTACCAAAACATTGCCGGAACAAACCTGGGCCCTAATTGGGGCCAGGCTACCGTGGTTACCCAAGTGCCGGTTGCAGGGAACAATACGCTACTGTTCACTGGCCTCAACTACCAGGGCATTGAGCTGGGCAGCAACCAAAATTTGAGCAGCATGACCTTTCTGCACCTCGACTTCTGGTCTGCGAATTCTACTTCACTGAAGGTATTCCTTATCAGCCCCGGACCGGCAGAGAAGCCTTATACCTTGACGGTACCTACAGCAGGCTGGACAAGTATTGATATTCCTTTGTCTGAGTTTAGCCCTACGGTTAACCTGTCCAATGTTTTCCAGTTTAAATTCGAGGGTAACGGGACTATTTACCTCGACAATATCCTCTTCCGAAACTAACCAAACATCACATTTGCCATGAATTGGAATCCATCAATTATAAGAAATAGCGCTCTGTTGATAGCCGTTATGTTCGGCTTCCTGAGCTGCCAGGATGATAAAAACGACATCATTGACCGGAAATATCAACTTGTCTGGGAAGATGAATTCAACGGTCCGGCCGGAACTGCTCCAGATGCCGCCAAATGGGCTTACGATATTGGAATAGGCCCTGGAAATGACGGCTGGGGCAATCAGGAATTACAATATTACACAGACCGCCCGGAAAATGCTTCCCTCGATGGAGCAGGTAACCTGGCTATTACAGCACGAAGCGAAAGTTATGCGGGCCGGTCTTTTACCTCAGCCAGATTGAACACCAAAGGAATTTTTGCACAAGCCTATGGCCGCTTCGAGGCCAGACTCAAAATGCCCTGGGGACCTGGAATCTGGCCTGCATTTTGGATGCTTGGAAATAACATTGATCAGGTTTCATGGCCACAATGTGGCGAAATCGATATCATGGAATATCGGGGTCAACAGCCTAACCTGATCTATGGAACAATCCATGGCCCGGGATACTCTGGAGGGGCTTCTATTACCAAAAGTTTTGGCTTCACGAACGACCGTTTCGATGTCGATTTTCATGTTTTTGCTGTAGAATGGGGCGTTGATTATATAGATTTCTTTGTGGACGACAACCTTTATCAACGGCTCAAGCCCGAAGACGTACCCGGCGAATGGGTATTTAATCAACCGTTTTTCCTTATCCTGAACGTTGCCGTAGGTGGTAACTATGTGGGATTCCCAACCCCTCAAACTCCATTCCCCCAAACCATGCTGGTGGATTACGTAAAAGTTTATAAAGAGGTTAACTGAGCAAATAATGGAATTGCAATACACCCAAATTGGATCCGATAGTTATTTCAAGATATCGGACAGTCATACACTTCGGCCATTTTTCATGAGCATCGTCAGTGATTCAGATCACTGGATGTTCATTTCCAGCAATGGCGGCTTGAGCGCCGGCCGGAAAAATGCAGATTATGCGCTGTTCCCCTATTACACCGATGATAAGATCACGGAGTCTGCTGAAATTACCGGCAGTAAGTCCATTTTCCTGGTGCAACATGGCAACAGCCAACAAATCTGGGAGCCTTTTTCAAATTGGTATGAGGGTATTCATCGCACCAGCCGGAACCTGTACAAACATATTTATGGCAATAAGATCATTTTTGAAGAGGTCAATCATGATCTGCAATTGGCTTTTCAGGTAGAATGGAACTCCAGCGATAAATTTGGGTTTGTCAGAAAATCAAGATTGATCAACCAGACCTCTCAGGAAGTTCGAATATCCGTTTTGGATGGTATTCAAAATATTTTGCCCTATGGCGTTCCCAGCAGTTTGCAAAATAGTGCCAGTAACCTTGTTGACGCTTACAAGCGGACCGAACTCGACAGCACTACGGGCCTGGGCATCTATGCGTTGAGTGCTATTATTGTAGACAAAGCAGAACCGAGTGAAGCTTTGAAAGCCAATGTGGCATGGTCGCTCGGGCTTGACAACCCAACGTATTTGCTTTCTTCCCTTCAACTAAGTGCCTTCCGAAAAGGAATGCCCCTGCACCAGGAAGAAGATGTGAAGGCAGAAAAAGGAGCGTATTTACTCCACAAAGAAATAACCCTGGCAGCAAGCGGCGAGAAAAGTTGGATGATCGTAGCCAACGTCAACCAAAGTCGTATTACGGTGGCCCAACTGATGAGTCTCATCAAAAAGGAAGCAAACCTGTCACAACTGGTCAATGACGATATTAACGCCGGATCCAAACGCCTGGTCGCACTCAATGCTGCATCTGACGGCTTGCAGCTGAGTTCTGACCATCGCCGGGATACCCGCCATTTTTCCAATGTACTGTTCAATATTATGCGGGGCGGCATTTTTGATCAGAACTATCAAATCGAAAAATGGGACTTCAACCATTACTTATCCAAAGCTAACAAAAGCGTTTTTGAAAAGTCCAAACCTGCTCTGGACAAACTACCCGACGTGTTTACCTTTTTCGATGTCCGGGAAATAACGCAGCAAAGCGGGGATGCGCATTTCACGAGGTTATGTCTGGAATACATGCCGCTTAAATTCAGCAGACGGCACGGAGATCCCAGCAGGCCGTGGAACTGGTTTTCTATCAATACCCGGAGTGAGAAAGACGGCTCCAAAATCCTGGACTATCAAGGCAACTGGCGGGATATATTCCAAAACTGGGAGGCACTGGCACACGCTTATCCGGCATTCATTGAAAGCATGGTGTACAAGTTTTTAAATGCCACTACTTTTGATGGATACAACCCCTACCGCGTAACCAAAGATGGTTTTGATTGGGAAACCATTGAGCCAGATAACCCATGGTCCTATATCGGCTACTGGGGCGACCACCAGATTATCTACTTGCTGAAATTCCTGGAATTCATGGAAGACCATGAACCGGGTCAACTGGCAAACCTGTTCGACAAGGAATGTTTTGTGTATGCCAATGTGCCTTATCGCATAAAAAGCTATGAGGACACCTTGAAAAACCCAAAGGATACCATTGAGTTCGATCATGACGCTGATAAGAAAATCCACTCCCTGAAAGAACAGATAGGTGCAGATGGCGCGCTGGTGCAAAACCAAAGCGGCAATATCCATACAGTAACGTTCGCTGAAAAAATACTTGCCACAGTATTGGCTAAACTGTCGAACTTCATTCCGGAAGGCGGCATCTGGATGAACACCCAACGCCCGGAATGGAACGACGCCAACAATGCCCTCGTGGGTAACGGTGTTTCGATGGTTACCCTGTGTTACCTCCGCAGGTTCCTCCAGTTTTTCAAAAAGGTCACATCAGATTCAGAAAACGGAAACGCTCGTATTTCCACTGAGTTGATGATTTTCCTGAACGGCGTTTCCGAGACACTGAAGAGCCACCAGCATTTACTTTCCGGCAAAATCAACGATGCAGACCGTAAGCGCATCCTGGATGGCCTGGGCAAGGCTGGAAGTGCCTACCGCACCAGTCTATACGATAAGCCCTTTTCCGGAAACAAGCAAACCGTATCCCTGAAGGAAATAGAGCAGCTGTTCGACTTGTGTCAACGCTACCTCGAACACACGATTGATGCCAATAAAAGACCGGATCAGTTGTACCATGCCTACAACCTGATGACGCTGGAAGGCGACGACAAGGTATCGATTTCCTACTTGAGTGAAATGCTTGAAGGTCAGGTGGCCGTATTGAGCGCCAAATATTTGTCTGCAGGAGAGATATCTGTTTTGCTGGACAGCATGAAAAAGAGCAAACTGTTCCGTCCGGATCAATACAGTTACCTGCTATATCCAAACAAAGACCTGCCAGGCTTTTTGGAAAGAAACAATTTGCCGACAAATGCTGTAGGCCAATCTGCTCTGCTCACCCAATTGGCATCCGATGGCAATACAGATATTATTGAAAAAGACATCAACGGGGTGTACCATTTCAACAGCAATTTCAAAAATGCCAACGACTTAAGTGCGGCGTTGGTGGAATTGTCGAAAACCAAATATGCACCCCTCGTTGAGAAGGATCGAAACCAGGTGTTACAGCTATTCGAGGCCATCTTCAACCATAAAGCATTTACCGGGCGTTCCGGCACCTTTTATGGATATGAAGGCTTGGGTTCTATTTATTGGCACATGGTATCCAAACTTCAACTGGCGGTGATGGAATGTTGCCAGAAAGCCGTTGATGACGGGGAAAGTGCAGAGGTTATAAGCCAGTTGCTGAATCATTATTACGAAATAAGCGAAGGCATAGGCGTACATAAATCCCCGGCACTTTATGGCGCCTTCCCGACCGATCCGTATTCCCATACACCTGCCGGAAAAGGCGCACAACAGCCTGGCATGACCGGGCAGGTAAAGGAAGATATTTTGAGCAGGTTTGGCGAGTTAGGCGTACAGGTGAAAAATGGTCAGTTACATTTCAACCCCAGCCTGCTCCGGAGAACTGAGTTTCTGGAAGAGGCTACTGTATTTAATTATGTGGATGTTCATCAGAATCCCCGGCAATTACCACTGGAAAAGGGCTCGCTCTGTTTTACCTATTGCCAGGTGCCGATTGTGTATACATTGGCTGCTGAAAACCGCCTGACTATAATACATCAAAATGATTCGCCCACCACGTGGAACACTTTGGATTTAGATGAAAACAACAGCCTGAAAATTTTTGGACGGACCGGGGAGATCACACAAATTAATGTTTACATCCACCCGTCAATTTTGAAATAACATGAAAACAAGATGGCAAACAGCGGCTATCCTGTTGGTTTTAGCCTTCGTTTTTTCAGGCCATGTCTGGCACATTGACAACAAAACACATCAAAATAGCAAAACATTGACAGCGAAAGACATATTGGGAAATCCCAAATATCTGGCCATTTCTTACGGTGGCTATCGGGGAACCAGTCGTGAGTTTCAGCCGACCGTGGAGCAATTAAAAGAGGACATGAAACTCCTCGCTGCCATGAACATCAGGGTGCTGCGTACGTACAATACCAAGTTGGCGGAAGCGGCCAATCTGCTAAAAGCGATACATGCTTTAAAACAGGAAGACCCCAAATTCGAGATGTATGTCATGCTGGGCGCATGGATAGATTGCCGGAAAGCCTGGACCAATCATCCGGATCATCAGCATGAAGACGAGGAGGCCAATGCTGGCGAGATACAACGAGCCGTTGAGATGGCTCGTCAATATCCAGACATTGTCAAAATCATAGCTGTAGGCAACGAGGCCATGGTACATTGGGCCGGCAGTTATTTTGTTCAGCCCTGGGTAATCCTTAAATACGTGAACGAACTTCAGGCATTAAAAAAAGCAGGCAACCTGCCCAAAGATCTGTGGATTACCAGCTCTGACAATTTTGCATCCTGGGGCGGTGGCGGTCCGGAATACCATAATGAAGACTTGACTAAACTGTTCAGGGCTGTTGATTATGTATCCGTACACACCTACCCCATGCATGACACCCATTATAATCCCGCGTTTTGGGGTAATTTTGAAGGAGAAGAAAAGCTATCAGACACCCAAAAAATTGCTGCTGCGATGACTCGTGCCCGGGATTATGCCATGGCTCAATACAAAAGCGTAGCGCGTTACATGAAAAGTTTGGGCATTAAAAAGCCCATACATATCGGTGAAACAGGTTGGGCCAGTGCCTGTAACGGCCATTACGGAGCCGAAGGGTCAAAAGCAACCGATGAGTATAAGGAAGGGCTTTACTACCAGTTGATGCGGGAATGGACGAACCGGGAAAAAATCGCCTGCTTTTACTTCGAAGCCTTTGATGAGATCTGGAAAGATGCGGCCAATCCGGGAGGTTCAGAAAACCATTTCGGTCTGTTTACCCTCGAAGGAAAAGCCAAGTATGCCATCTGGGATCAGGTAGATAAAGGTGTTTTTAAAGGCTTGTCGAGAGACGGGAACCCCATTGTGAAGACGCATGATGGAAATAAAAACACAATCCTGCAGCAAAGTCCTTTGCCTCCGGCTAAGCAAGGAAAAGCAGTAAAAAATTGATTCATTACCAAACCACCTGGCATGAAGACTTCTTTTCAAAACGGATGTATTCTTTCCATCATTACCATGCTTGGTGCGTGTACTACCATGGATAAGAAATTGAACGTGGAGGTTTATGAAACTTCCGCCGCCGGAAATAAACTGCAGCAGATCAGCGAATTCCCGGCTGCAGATCAAGCCGTGGCTGTCAAACTCCTGCCGGACCAAAAGTTCCAGACCATAACCGGGTTCGGGGGTTCGTTTACGGAGTCTTCCGCTTCATTGCTCAACCGCCTGGGCAAGGAAAACCGGGGCAAGATTATAGAGGCTTACTTTGGAGAAACTGGCGCCCGTTACTCGCTGACCCGCACCCATATCAACTCTTGCGATTTTTCATTAGGGCATTATTCCTATGCACCGGATGCCGGCGATAAAACCTTACAAAATTTTTCCATTGAGGAAGACAAAGGCGATATCATCCCTATCATCAAAGAGGCTATGGCCACTTCCAAGGATGGATTTAAGATTCTCTCTTCTCCCTGGACTGCTCCACCCTGGATGAAAGACAATAATAAATGGGTGGGTGGAAAACTACTGCCGGAGTATTACGATACCTGGGCCCTGTTCTTTTCCAAATATATAGACGCTTATAAGGCTGAAGGCATTGACATCTGGGGGCTTACCGTGGAGAACGAACCCTTAGGCAATGGCAACAACTGGGAAAGCATGCATTTCACGCCGGAGGAAATGACGCAGTTTGTACAAAACCATTTAGGACCGAAATTAGAGGCCACCGGGAAGGGCCATGTAAAAATTCTGGGCTATGACCAAAATCGGGAACACTTGCAGGAATGGGTGGATGTAATGTTCCGGGATCAAGCCTCTTCCAAATATTATGCCGGCACAGCCATTCATTGGTATGCCAGCACATTTGAGGTTTTTCCGGAGGCTTTGCAATATGCGCACCAGAAAGCACCTGGGAAGCACCTGATTCAATCAGAAGCCTGTGTGGATGCCGAAGTGCCCAAATGGCAGGACGACGCCTGGTACTGGAGCAAAGAAGCCACCGACTGGGGTTGGGACTGGGCCCCGGAGAAAGACAAACATTTACACCCCAAATATGCCCCCGTAAACCGCTATGCCGGCGACATTATAGGCTGCCTCAACAACTGGGTAGACGGCTGGATCGACTGGAACATGGTACTGGACCGTCAGGGTGGCCCCAACTGGTTTAAGAATTGGTGTGTGGCCCCGGTGATCGTTGACCCCGAAGCAGATCAGGTGTATTTCACGCCGCTGTATTACACCATGGCACATTTCAGCAAATTCATCCGGCCTGGCGCGGTGCGGATTGGATTTGAAAATCCGGACCAATCACTTATGGTCACTGCTGTACAAAACCCAGACGGTTCCATTGCCGTAGTGGTATTTAATCCCACGGAAAATGAAAAACCAGTTACCCTCTTCTTAGAAGAAAAATCCACCCCATTGAAAATAAGTGCCAAAGCGATTCAAACCATATTGATTCATAAACGAAACACCCGCAATGAGTAATTCTACAACATCATCTCAAAAAGTTCCCTTCGGACTTAAAGTTGCCTTTGGATTGGGCATGCTGGCCAACCAATTGTTCCCTGCTATGTTGGGAATATTCATTGTGATTTTAATTGACAAATTAGGGTTTCCAGGCTGGATGCTCAGTGCGATATATTTTATACCTAAACTTTTTGATGCCGTAACAGACCCAATCATGGGTTTTATTACGGATAATACGAAATCTAAATGGGGCAGAAGAAGACAATATGTGATTATTGGCGCTATAATCACAGGTATTTCATTCGCCTTTATGTGGCAGTTATATGCCACAAATACGATAAATTATAATTTTTACTATTTTATACTTTTTTCCTTAGCCTTTTATTTAGGAATAACCATTTTTAGTGTTCCTTTTGTAGCGATGGGCTATGAAATGAGTGATGACTTTCACGAAAGAACGTCTATCATGGCTACCTCACAATTAATTGGACAATTGGCATGGGTATTTGCGCCCTGGCTATGGGTAATTATGTATGATGAAACCCTTTTCCCTTCAGCCGAAGAAGCAACAAGAACATTAGCTGTATACGGAGCCATCGTTTGTACTATTTTAGCCATCATTCCAGGTGTTTTCATCAAAAGCAAATCAACTTTACATGAAAACTATGAACCTTTAACGCTTTCAAATGCAAGTAGAAGTTTTGATTTGATCATTCAGGGATTTAAAGAAGCGTTAAAAATAGTTCCGTTTAAAAAATTATGCATTGCTACTTTTTTTATTTTTAATGCTTTTAATACCACGGCGGGATTTTCTTTTTTTATTATTAAATATTATTTGTTCAATGGCACTGGTCAAGGCATTTGGCCTACATTATTTGGGTGCGTAGGTGCTTTGTTTACCACGGTATTGATCATTCCTATAGTTGCTCGAATGTCTAAAGTAATGGGCAAAAGGAAAGCGTTTATTTGGTCGCAAGCGCTATCTACCATCGGTTATGTTTCCCTGTTATTTTTATTTGTTCCAGGGAAACCTTATTTGTTTTTATTCGCGTTGCCTTTTATATCCTTTGGAATAGGCAGCTTATTTACCTTGATGATGTCAATGACTTCTGATGTCATTGATATTGATGAGTTAAATACAGGCAAGCGAAGAGAAGGTATTTTTGGAGCTATTTATTGGTGGATGGTAAAATTTGGTTTAGCCATTGCAGGATTATTGAGTGGGGTGATTCTAACAGTTATAGACTTTAATTCTGGTGCGCCGACGCAGACATACGAAACCATGTTTAATCTAAGGCTATTCTTTTCCGGAATACCACTCGCTGGAACTCTAATTGCTATTTGGGTTATGAGCGATTACGATGTATCCGAAGAGCGTACACAGGAGATCCGCGCAGCAATCAACCTAAAAAAAGCAGCCTTAACTGGCTCATCAGGTCATATACAAGGCAAGCTGCTTTCCATCACGCACGGATTGGATTTGAACAAAAGCTCCGGTTTAAACTTTGCAAGCAAAACAACTGCTGAAATCAATGCCATGTTTACCCAACAACTCAATACCGGCATACAAGGTTTGTGTTTCAGCCCATACACAGAGGGACAAAACGTAGGAGATATCCTGTCAGAGACACAGATAAAGCGACGTATGGATATCATAGCGCCCCACACCCAATGGGTTCGTTCCTTCTCCTGCACCCAGGGCAACGAATTGATTCCAAAAGTTGCCAGGGATAAAGGCCTGAAAACCATGGCGGGGGCCTGGATTAGCCACGACAAAGAAAGAAACGAAAGAGAAATCAACGCCTTGGTTCAGCTGGCGGAAGCGGGCATGGTAGATATTGCGTCAGTAGGCAACGAAGTATTACAGCGCAAGGAACTTTCCGAGCAGGAAATCATCCAGTACTTGCAGCGTGTGCGGGCACTATTGCCCAAACACATTCCGCTGGGCTATGTAGATGCGTACTATCATTTCCTCGACAAGCCCGCTTTGGTAGAGGCCTGCGATGTTATATTGATCAACTGCTATCCCTTCTGGGAAGGAGCCGATATTGATCATGCCTTGCAATACATGCAACAAATGTATGCGCTCACCAAAGAGATTGCCCAAGGGAAAGAAGTGATCATCACCGAAACCGGGTGGCCAAGTAAAGGCCAAAGTGTGCAAGCCGCCGTACCATCTGCCAGCAACGCCATGAAGTACTTTATCAATACCCAGCAGTGGGCCACGGATAAAAACATTGAATTATTCTACTTCTCTTCCTTCGACGAATCCTGGAAAATTCATCATGAAGGCGAAGTTGGTACCCAATGGGGCTTGTGGGATATCCATGAAAAACAGAAATTTGGGTAGCGCTCCTTGATTTTGGGAACAACTTGAGCTATAATCACTCATGATCATCACACAAACCACTGTAAATCTTGTGCTCCTTGATTTTGGGAACAGCTTGAGCCATCATCAGTTCAAAATCACTCATGATCATCACACAAATCACATAAATCACAGTATAAGATGTCATTCAAAAAAGAAAAAATTCTGGCGCTGGCAGGAATAGACTATTCCGGAAAATCGCCCGAACAGTTACATAGTCTGTTTCGTCAAACATTGGAAGGAGGGATGCATGGCCTTTGTTACAGCGCCTACGAGGAAGGCCAAAAACCGGGTGATATTTTGACGATAGAACAAATCCGGCGCCGCATGGCCATCATTGCCCCATACACCAAATGGGTACGTTCTTTCTCTTGCATTGAGGGTAACGAACTGGTGCCCAAAGTAGCCCGTGAATTTGGCATCAAAACCATGGTTGGCGCATGGCTTGGAAAAGATAAAGATTTGAATGAGCAGGAAATAGCCGGCCTGATCCGGTTGGCCAAAGAAGGATACGTTGATATAGCTGCCGTAGGCAATGAAGTACTCTACCGGGAAGATCTGACAGAGGAAGAACTGCTGGCATATATCCACCGCGTGAAAGCGGCTATCCCGGAGGTACAGGTTGGGTATGTGGACGCATACTACGAGTTTACCGCTTGCCCACGGATTACAGAGGCCTGTGATGTGATCCTTTCTAACTGTTATCCATTCTGGGAGGGCTGTCAGTTAGAATATTCCCTGATGTATATGAAGCAAATGTATCAGCAGGCAATGCAGGCTGCCAACGGCAAAAAAGTAATCATTACAGAAACCGGCTGGCCAAGCCAGGGTAAAAGCCTCGAGGGCGCCATCCCATCCATGGAAAATGCGATGAAATACTTCATCAACACCCAGCAATGGGCAAAGGAGGACGGTATTGAGGTTTTTTACTTCTCCTCGTTTGATGAATCCTGGAAAGTAGGGGCGGAAGGGGATGTGGGCGCTTATTGGGGCTTGTGGGATATGCACCATAACCTTAAGTTTTAATGCCTCTTCTTTGCCTGGCATGCACCACAGGAGCTGTACTCAAATGGGAAAAACGCTTATGGCACCAGAATACGTTCCACCAACTGTACAAAGATGAGGCATAACAGCGGATACAAACACCAGACTGAAACGCTGGTTTGGTGACCGAACCGCAAAGGAGTAAGTGAATAAGAGAGGGTATTTAAAACTCAGTGCTGAGGTACTGAGTTTTAAATACCCTCTGATTTTGTTGCGACAGGGGCCTTTGTGTGCCGCCTTTGTTCACGTTTGAAAAGCAAGTGACATTCTATTTCATCATTCCTAAATCACTAAAATCAGAATGTATGAAAAATCTCAAAAGCTTTTCCAGGTTTGGCATCGTAAGCCTTGCCTTTCTGCTATTGCTCTCTTCCTGTGAACCGGCGCCTGTAACACTCGCCCTGCACAACCCCATTTTCCCAACGGCATCCCAAAATGTAACCTACACGCTGGAACGGGTAACCACAGGCACCATTAACTCCGCCCGCTTATTCGAAACGGTGTCTACCGTGAATAGCGCAGGCGTTGTTACTGCGGGTACAGAGATGGAGCTACAAAACTGGTCTTCTCCCGCCGGCGACCTTTCCTATGTCAAATCCGGCGGCTATGCGGCCAATAGCCTGGTTACCTACCGATGGGAGGTAAAGGTTCAGGAAGAAGATAAGGAAAAGACCAAAACCTACCGTGTAACCTATGCCATCCGCCCCTACCCTGTTCCCAATCAGCCTGCTCCGGTATATGTACAAGGAGATCCGGATGATGTTTTCGACCTCGTATTTATCCCGGATACAGATATCACAGACATGGATGGTTTTCGGAACCATTGCCGGGAAAACATCCGAAATGCCTTTTTCGACGAGCCGCACACCAGACTGTGGCGCCGCCAGTTCAATTTTTACATTAATCCGATAACCGGTACTGCCAAAGATGCCGACAGCGGAGAATCTCATATTGTTCCTTCCAATAATGCTCAGCTAGCCTTTGCAGAAGGCAGATGCCTGATGCACCGGGTATCCATAAGAGACTATGCCTCCGGCGGCTTATTCTCTACTGAGCAGGAAAACAGGGGCACCGTTCTGCATGAAAGCGGACATGCCTTGTTCCGCCTGGCAGATGAATACTGTGGCAATACCTCCTATTTTGCCGAAGCCAATTCTCCCAATCTCTGGAGTTCCCAGGCCGCTGCGGAAGCTGCCGCGGATGATTACGGCACTTGCAAATCTATTTCAGACGTGCGCAGAATTCAAAGTGGAGATTGCACCAAAAACTGGTGGAAACTATGCGTGGAAAACTGCCAGATGAAAACATCGGGTTTAACCCACACACAGTATGACTGCCCTTGCAGATCCAGAATCACTACCCGGGTTTTTGAGTTAACGAGCGACTAATTTTATGGAAACGCGTTGTTTCAAGCATCTTCTATGTCCCAAATTCATTTCAACCTAACTTCAACAACATGAAACATATATCATTCCTGCTTTGTGCCATCCTTCTTGGGCTCGCAGTGGCATCCTGCAAGCAATCTAAAACTTCGAAACAAGACGACACTGGTGTTAATTTTACAGAGATCGATCAAGTAGAAAAAAACACCAGACCTTTTGATACGGCTCAATTACCTGGCGGCACTGCGCCAAAAGACTCTTTCATTGCGTTCCGGATTTATCTGGCAGATGGCAATATGGTCACCGATAGCATTGCGGCATCCGTAGTGTATGGCAAATTGAACCCCGGGGTCAAAAACAGTGATTTCCGTATAGAAGCCAAAGATGCAAACGGCAGGATTCTGGGAACTGTTTATCCTGATAACGTCTTCAATTTCCGCTCCTGCGATGACGGCGGCAGCCAATCCGGACCAATAAAAAATGGGTGGATTGAGGTTTATGTTCCATTTAATGCGAAACTGGAGACCATCGACTTTATAGAAGCAGACAACAAATCTACCCGTCAGATCTCTATGAAAACGGTCCGGGAAAACATGGTCAAACGTCAACGAAATAAGAAATAATCCTTGTTTGCTGCGGAGGTGCATTGAAAATCAATATGCACCTCCGCACGCACATACTTACTCACTTACCGGCACAAACGCTTCCGCCTTCCATCCGGCCATATTCTCATAATTCTGCCATCGCAGATCGGCAATGGTTTGGGCCAGTTGAATGAGCGTTTCAGCTTCTTCCGGATTGCTGCGCTGCAGATCGGTGTAGCGCAGTTCCTGATAGGCATAATCCTTGAGCGATATCGTTGGACGCAGGGAATCCAGCACAAACGGATTCCGATTGGCTTGGCGCAACACCGGATTGTACCGAATAAGGGGCCAATAGCCGGAGGCCACGGCCCGATGTTGCTGGTCCAGTCCTTTTTCCATATCAATGCCGTGTGCTATACAGTGCGAGTATGCCAGGATCAGCGACGGCCCCGGATAAGCCTCTGCTTCGCGCATAGCCAACAGGGTTTGTTGCGGGTTGGCGCCCATGGCGATCTGTGCCACGTATACATTACCATAGGAAATGGCTTGCATAGCCAGGTCTTTTTTCCCTACCCGCTTGCCGGCAGCCGCAAATTTGGCCGTGGCAGCCGTTGGGGTAGCTTTCGACATTTGTCCGCCGGTATTGGAATACACCTCGGTATCCAGCACCAGCACATTGATGTTTTTGCCGCTGGCAAGGGCGTGATCCAGACCGCCGGAGCCGATATCATACGCCCAGCCATCGCCGCCCACCAACCATACGCTGCGGCGCACGAAATATTCGGAAATGGAGCGCAAATGGACGGCGTCCGGGTGTTTGCTTTTATCCAGTGCGGCATTCAGTTTTTCTACCCGTGCACGCTGCAGCGCAATTTCGGTTTCGGTGGTTTGTAGGGCATTCAGCAATCCCTCTACCAGTTCTGGATCCAGTTCGCCGGAAAGGCGGCGGAGCAACTCTTCTACCATATCAACGTGCTTGTCTACTGAAATTCGCATGCCCAGTCCAAACTCTGCATTGTCTTCAAACAGGGAGTTCGACCAGGCCGGGCCTCTGCCTTCTGCGTTTTTGGTCCAGGGCGTGGTGGGTAAATTTCCTCCGAAAATGGACGAACAACCGGTAGCATTGGCCACAATCAGGCGGTCGCCGAATAGTTGCGACAGCACCCGCAAGTAAGGTGTTTCGCCGCAGCCTGCGCAAGCGCCGGAGAATTCAAATAATGGCTCCAGAAATTGGGCTCCACGCACCAGTGAAAAATCAAGTGCACTGCGGTCATTGTAAGGAATGGTTTCAAAGAAACGGATGTGCTCTTTACCCTGTTCCAGATACGGCGCTTTGTCGGCCATGTTGATGGCTTTGCGCTTCGCATCGGCAGGGTCCTGTACCGGACAAACCTCCACACAAAGGTTGCAGCCGGTGCAATCCTCCAGGTACACTTGCAGGGTGTAGCGGGTTTCCGGGAATCCGCGTGCATTGATGGGCGCAGCTGCAAAACCCGCCGGTGCGTTTTCCAGGAGGTTTTCGTGGTAAAATTTGGAACGGATCACACTGTGCGGGCAAACGAAACTGCAGTTGCCGCACTGGATACACAAGTCCGGCTCCCATACCGGTATGTCGTCGGAAATATTGCGTTTTTCCCATTGGGTGGTGCCGCTCGGGTAGGTGCCATCTACCGGCATGGCACTCACTGGCAGTTCATCGCCACGGCCTTCCATCATCATGGCCGTAACCTCGCGGACAAAGGCCGGCGCTTCTGCCGGCACCACGGGCGGGTAATCCGGCTGGCGTTCCATAAGCGGCATGTGGGTCACTTCGTACAGATGTTCCAGGGTGGCATCCACGGCCTGGAAATTCTGCTGCACCACTTGTTCACCCTTCTTTTGATAGGTTTTTTCGATGGCCTTTTTAATGGCGGCGATGGCTTCCTCTCGTGGCAACACCCCGGAAAGAGCAAAAAAACACACCTGCATGATGGTGTTGATGCGGTTGCCCATGCCGGTTTCTTCTGCAACCGAGGAGGCGTCTATGACATAAAACTTCAGGCCTTTATTGCGAATAGCTTGTTGTACCGGCGCAGGCAGTTGAGCCCATACATCCTCTTTGCTGTAAGGACTGTTCAGCAGAAAAACACCGCCGGGTTTGGCGAAACGGAGCATATCCGTTTTGTGGATGAAATTGAATTTATGGCAGGCTACAAATCCTGCTTCGCGAATCAGGTATGGCGCGCGTATGGGATGTTTGCCGAACCGCAGATGCGATACGGTCTGTGAGCCCGATTTTTTGGAATCATACACAAAGTAGCCTTGTGCATGCAGGTCCGTATTCTCGCCAATGATCTTGATACTGTTTTTATTGGCGCCCACGGTACCATCGGCGCCCAGGGCAAAGAACATGGCTTCGGTGAGGGAGTCATCCCGAAGTTCCAGGTATTCCCATGGCAAGCTGGTATGCGTCACATCATCATGGATACCAATGGTAAAGTGATTTCGCGGATGCTCGTTTTTCAGCGCATCAAACACTGCTTTGGCCATGCCAGGCGTAAATTCCTTACTTGATAACCCATAGCGCCCGCCTACCACTTTGGGCATAGCAGGCCAGATGCCCTGACTGTAGCCTTCCATAAAGGCTGTCACCACATCCTGATACAGAGGCTCACCGGCTGCACCTGGTTCTTTACAACGATCGAGAACGGCAATTTTTTGTGCAGTTTTCGGCAGTGCATCCAGCAAATGCCCCACCGAGAACGGGCGGTAAAGACGTACCTGCAGTACACCGGTTTTTTCGCCCTGGCTGTTCAGGTAGTCAGAAGTTTCCTGGGCTGTTTCAGCGCCGGAGCCCATAAGAATCAACACCCGTTCCGCGTCGGGTGCGCCGTGGTAATCAAACAGGCGATATTGCCGTCCTGTGAGCCGGGCGAAACGATCCATGGCTGCTTGAACCAGTTCCGGAGTAGCATGGTAGAAAGGGTTGGCACTTTCCCTTCCCTGGAAATACACATCCGGATTTTGGGCCGTACCGCGCACTACAGGCCGGTCCGGACTCAGCGCCCGCCGGCGGTGGGCTATTACATCCTGCTCGTCAATCATAGCCAGAATGGTTTCGTCCGGGATCAGATCTATTTTATTGACTTCGTGTGAAGTTCTGAAGCCATCGAAAAAGTGGATGAAGGGCAAGCGGGCTTTTAAAGTGGCTGCCTGTGCAATCAATGCACCATCATGTGCCTCCTGCACTGATCCTGATGCCAGCATGGCGAAACCAGTGGTACGAGCCGCCATCACATCGCTGTGATCTCCGAAGATGGACAATGCCTGTGCTGCCAGGGACCGTGCGGCTACGTGAAAGACGGCACTAGTGAGTTCCCCGGCGATCTTGTACATGTTGGGGAGCATGAGCATCAAGCCCTGAGAGGCTGTAAAAGTGGTGGTGAGGGCGCCTGTTTGCAGCGAGCCGTGCACCGCACCGGCCGCGCCCCCCTCGCTTTGCATTTCGATTACCTCCGGCACGTGGCCCCAGATGTTTTTAACTTTTTTGGAGGTCCACTCATCAGCCAGCTCGGCCATGGCGGAGGAGGGTGTGATGGGGTAAATGGCGCAAACCTCATTGACCCGATAGGCAATGTATGCCGTGGCTTCATTGCCGTCTATGGTGACTTTCTTGGATGGTTTTGACATGATCGCTGATGTTTTTTTCGCGCGGATGTATTTCGCACAGATTCTACGCAGATTTTTTGCACAGATTTTACACAGATGTCATCTCGATGGCGTGGCAGGGGCATTGTTCGTAACAAACGGCGCATCCGGTGCAGCGGTCGTAGTCGAACTGGTAGCGATTGCCTTTTCCGAGTTTGATCACGGCATCTTCCGGGCAGGCGCCGTAGCAGCCATCGCATTCGAAACAGTTGCCGCAGGAAAGGCAGCGTTGTGCTTCGTAGCGGGCTTCTTTTTCGGTCAATCCGCCGAGTACTTCCCGGAAATCCTGCACACGGATCGCCTGATCGGCTTCTGATTGTTGCTGTTTGGGGGCGTGGGTTTGATACCAGATATGCAGGCGTTCATATCCTGCGAGGGGATGCTTTTCCGGTTTTTGGTAGCGCTCCCCCCTGAGCCAGGCATTGATAAATCGGGCCGCTTTTTTCCCGTGCCCCACTGCTGTGGTGACGGTGCGTTCGCTGGGCACCATATCGCCTCCGGCAAATATACCCTCGGCGCCGGTCATCATATCCGGGCCAACTTTGACACTGCCGTCTCTATCTAACTGCATACCCGGCACGTTCTTCAGGAAGGCGGTATCGGTTTCCTGGCCCAATGCCAGAATGAGCGAGTCCGCCTCGAGGATTTCGTATTCACCGGTACCTTCTGGTTTGCCGTCCTCATTGACACGCATGATTTCAACTTTGATGGAATTTCCTTCCACTTCTTTGATACTGCGCAGCCAGTTGATTTTTACCCCTTCTGCCAGTGCCTCGTCTGCCTCAAATGCGTGGGCTGGCATGTGATCGCGATCGCGTCGGTAAATGATCATAGGCTCGTATCCGAGTCGGATGGCTACCCGGGCAGCATCCATAGCCGTATTGCCACCGCCGTAAACGGCTACCTTCCGGCCCAGTTTGGGCGCATTGCCGGCTTCTGTATCTTTCAGGAAGGTCAGTGCATCCAGAATTTGTCCGGCATCCCGGGCGGGGATGTCCACTTTTTTGGACAAGTGCGCGCCGATGGCAATGAACACGGCATCAAATTGGCCGGCCTGCTTTTCCTGCATGAGATCGTTCACGCGTGTGTTCAGGCGCACTCGAACTCCCATGTGCAGGATCCTGTTGATTTCTGCATCCAACACTTGTCGGGGAAGTCGATATGGCGGTATTCCGAAATGCATCATACCACCCAGTACCGGACCGGCTTCGCAAATTTCCACTTCATGTCCGGCGCGGCGCAGATGATACGCTGCAGAAATGCCACTGGGGCCGCCACCTACGACGAGCACTTTTTTGCCACTTAGCTGATTGGGCAAGGGTATTTGCCAGCCTTCCTGCAAGGCCAGATCCCCTAAAAAACGTTCAATGGCATGGATACTTACGGTAGTATCAATGTGTGCCCGGTTGCAATGATCCTCGCAGGGGTGATAGCATACCCTGCCATGCACCGCAGGCAGCGGGTTTTCTTCTACAAGTTTCTCCCAGGCCTCGCGGTAGCGGCCTTCCTGAGCAAAGGAGAGCCAGGCCTGTATGTTTTCCCCCGCCGGGCAGGAGTTGTTGCAAGGGGGTAAAAAATCCGCATATACCGGAATTTTAGTGCGCAAAGCGCCTGTACCTTCTGCATGCGCGCGCAGATCGGAGGGCGGAGTAAGATCCTGATGCATCATAAGCCGGTAACGTTTGAAAGCCCGAAAGTCCGGGGAATTTTAAGGGGCGGCTATGATTTGGCTCAGGGGGTGGGTTGATCTGTGTCAGGGGGAGGGGGTTTCCCGCAGGGTTGGGTTTCCCGCAGATTTACGCAGATGGTCCGCAGATTTCGCAGAAGACGTTCGGCTGGGTATTGCGTGGGATTTAAGGAAAGTACACCGTTGTTTTTAATAATTTCTCTGACAAAAAGGAAATAAAGATGGGTTTCCCGCAGAGTTAGGTTTCCCGCAGATTTACGCAGATGGACCGCAGATTTCGCAGAAGACGTTCGGCTGGGTATTTCGTGGGATTTAAGGAAAGTACACCGTTGTTTTTAATTGTTTCTCTGACAAAAAGGAAATAAAGATGGGTTTCCCGCGGAGTTGGGTTTCCCGCAGATTTACGCAGATGGTCCGCAGATTTCGCAGAAGACATTCGGCTGGGTATTTCGTGGGATTTAAGGAAAGTACACCGTTGTTTTTAATAATTTCTTTGACAAAAAGGAAATAAAGATGGGTTTCCCGCAGAGTTAGGTTTCCCGCAGATTTACGCAGATGGACCGCAGATTTCGCAGAAGACGTTCGGCTGGGTATTGCGTGGGATTTAAGGAAAGTACACCGTTGTTTTTAATAATTTCTTTGACAAAAAGGAAATAAAGATGGGTTTCCCGCGGAGTTGGGTTTCCCGCAGATTTACGCAGATGGTCCGCAGATTTCGCAGAAGACGTTCGGCTGGGTATTTCGAAGTGTTAAAGGGAAGCACACCGTTGTTTCCAATAATTCCCTTCGCAATATCAAGCCGAACGCCCTCTGCGAAATCTGCGGACCATCTGCGTAAATCTGCGGGAAACCTAACTCCGCGGGAAAACAAACTCTGCGGGACAACCTCACAATCCATTCACTTTCCTAAAAATACTCTTACTTATATCCTCTGAATTGAAATTCACCAGAATCCCCAGTTTCAATCCGGACAACTTAAGGTAGGTGAGTAGTTGTTTGTGATGCACTTCCAACAAACGTTCTACTGATTTTACTTCAATGATCACCAGGTTTTCAACAAGGATATCCAATCGATAGCCTACCTCCATCCTGACAGATTCATACACCAGGGGTACAGCTACTTGAGATTCTACCTGAAGATTCAATGCACGAAGTTCATGGATGAGTGCTGCTTCATAAGCACTTTCAAAAATGCCGGGTCCAAGGGTGTTATATACCCTCATAATCGCTCCCCGGATTAAATAGGAGAGTTCGTTTTCTTGCATTGGTTGATTGAGTTAATTATAAACTTATACAATAATAAGGTTTTTTCGACTCAATACCAAATTTTCCTCGGAACACAGACTACTCCTCCAGTAATTTCAGTCCATATTCCCGAATTTGCTCAATGAGTGGAATGACCGCACGGCCCCTTTCGGTGAGCGAATATTCCGTTCGGGGCGGTACTACCGCAAACACCTCACGGTGTACATAGCCATCAGCTTCCAGCTCTCTTAATTGGGAAGTCAGCATTTTATCGGAAATATGGGGTATGCGCCGCAACTCGCTATACCGCATGGTCTGATCCTTCAGGCGCCAAAGAATGGGCATTTTCCAGACCCCTCCAATCTGCTCCATGACGAGTTGAACCGGATTATAATAGACTTTTCCCTTGTAAATAAAATCTGGCATTGGATTTAAATATTTGATTATCAATATACTTTCAAAAAGGTTAGTATTATACTTTTTGGTCAGTATATTCGCAAATGTAGGTAATGCCCGTAGGTTTGTACCATCATTTTCAACAAAAAATTATTCATACATGAAACTGAGGCTTAGCCAATGGCTTGCCCTTCCAATGCTTTGTCTTGCAGCGGTGGGCCAGGCGCAACAAACCAAATCTACAAATCAAAAAACTTCTACCATGAGTGCTGTAAAAGAGATTCAATCCTATGTTCATTTCCATGGCGCACCAGCTAAAGGCAAGATCCTGATGGTAGCCAGCTCTCCCTCCACCTCCAAGCAAACCGGCTGGCCGATTGGCTTTTGGGCGGCTGAACTGACCCACCCGCTGCGCGTTTTTCAGGAAGCCGGATATGAGGTAACCCTGGCGAGCACGGAAGGCGGCAAACTAATGATGGACGGCTATTCAAACCCCACAGATGCCAGCGGATATTCGGCGCACGATATCATTTCGCTTGGTTACATGCAGCAGAAATGGTTCAACGACATGCTGGAAAACACCAAAAAACTGACACAGGTAAATCCGGCTGAATATGATGCCATTTTCCTGGTAGGCGGACAGGGCCCGATGTACACTTTCAAAAACAATCTTGATCTGGAAAAGCTTTTTGCCACCTTTTACGAAAGCGGTAAACCTTCAGCGGCCGTATGCCATTCTACTACCCTGCTGCTCGACGCTAAAAAATCCAACGGCGAGTTGATCGTAAAAGGCAAAACCTGGACCGGATTCGCTGATGCCGAGGAAGAGTTTGCAGATCAGGCGGTTGGTATGAAAATTCAACCCTACCGTATTGAAACAGAAGCAAAGAAAATTGCCGGCACGACCTTTAAAACAGCCGCTCCCTTCTCCAGCTATGCTATTGCTGATGGCAACCTGATTACCGGCCAACAGCAGAATTCCGGCGCCGCTGCTGCGGAACTGGTGGTTAGTATGCTGAAAAAATAAGGCTGGAGTGTTGTTTCCTGCAGAGTTAGGTTCCCGTAGATTTAGTTTCCCGCAGATTTACGCAGATGGACCGCAGATTTCGCAGAGGGCGTTCGGCTGGGCAATCCGTGGAAGTAAAGAAACACACCATTGTCTGTTATTATTCCCTCGACAATATCAAGCCGAACGCCCTCTGCGTAAATCTGCGGGAAACCCAACTCTGCGGGATACATCATTTTCGCCCCCCCAACCACCCAATTCTGCGATCCAAAACACTTGTTCATGCGCCATAAATTACTCCTTCTCTTCCTGTTTATCATCTGCGCTACCACGGCTTTCTCCCAGTCAGTAGAGATTTATGCCGGCCATGAGCGGGCAGGAGTGGACCTGATGTGGTTCAAATATTTTAAGAATAAAAAAGACGACAGAACCCCTTTTCTGTTCTTCAGCCGAAACCGCGCCAGTACTGATTATCAAAACACCCATATAGCGTTCGGCTCTACCAATGCCGTATCCTACAATTTCAAAAGCGGATTGGGCCTGGTGGCTGTAGGATCCTTCGTTAACGCCGGATTCACGCCAAAAGCAGGGGTTCAATTCGTCAAAATGAAAGACGCTTTCCTGTTTTTCGGATGGCTGGTGGCGGATCTGAAAAAAGAAGGCAATGTAGACTTGTTCGGAATGTTCCGCTGGCAACCAAAGCTGAACGAGCAATGGCGGATGTTCTCGCAACTGGAACTCTTCCCGGTTTATAACCCCGCAAGTGGTTTTTTGAGCCTTACGCAACGCTTGCGCCTGGGCGCAAAATACCGCAGTTGGGCGGCGGGATTAATGGCGGATTTCAATCAATCGGGAGTGGATGCTTTTACTCAAACAAATAATGTCGGCGGGTTTTTGAGGTATGATTTCTAACTTGTCAAGTCCATGATCATTAAAAAAATCTTCAATCCGCTTGCTATTGCCCGCTATATGCGTTGGGAACTGGCGGCTTCAACCATCCTTTCGATAGCCGTCTTTTTTCTCTACCACCATCAGCACCTGGAGAAAGTCTGTCTGCCCTTTTCCATCGCTGCTATCATGGGCAGTGCCCTGGCTATTTTCATTGCCTTTCGCAACAACAACGCCTACAACCGCTGGTGGGAAGCCCGCACCATCTGGGGAGGCATTATCAACAACAGCCGCATTTTTGCACGGCAGATCATAGCCAATGCCGATCACGCTGCCGCTACCGGGAAAGCTAACCCAACTGAAGTGGTGGCCTATAAACAGGAACTGATTTACCGTCAAATTGCCTTCGCCCACGCGCTGCGCCTGCACCTGCGGAGAGAAAATGCCTGGCAGGCACTCCGGCATTTGCTCCCGGAAAATGAGTTTGAAGGATTCACCGCCAAAAACAACAAACCCAACAACCTGCTGCAAACCCAGGGCATTCGCATCAGGGAGGGTATGCGGACGGAGATATTAGGCGCTTTCGACAACATCAGTCTGGAACCCACTCTGGCCGGATTCAATCATTTTCAGGGCGCTTGCGAACGCATCAAAAACACCCCCTTGCTGCGCCAGTACCATTTCTTCACGAAATTGTTTCTCCTGGTATTCATGGCTATCCTGCCATTTTCTCTGATCGCAGATTTTAATAAAATGGGCGCACCTGCCCTGATGATACCCGTCAGTATCCTGATATCATTCGTTTTCGGCGTAATGGGCAAAGTGGGTGAAGTGAACGAAGATCCTTTTGAAAACCGGATCACCGATATACCTATGACTTCCATGTGCAACACCATAGAAAGAGATTTGAAAGAAATGCTTGGAGAACCCGGCATCCCGCCTAAATTGGAGCCTGAAAAAGGATTTCTTTTTTGAACTATGCTGACCAAAAACAGAATCGAGGCATTTAGCGACGGGGTTATCGCCATTATCATCACCATCATGGCCTTCGACTTGAAAGTGCCTGAACTGCGAGAGGAATTTTCCTCCCAAGAAGTCTGGAATGCCCTTGGGACTGTAGTGCCGAAGGTGCTTTCCTACATGCTGAGTTTTGTCATTCTGGCCATCATGTGGCTCAATCACCACATGTTGTTCGATAAAATCCCTCATACCACCTCAAAACTGGTCTGGTACAACATGCTGCTGCTGTTTGCCATGTCGCTCATTCCCATGCCAACCCACTTTATGGCGGCGCATCCGTTTCTGCCGGAGGCGGTGATGTTTTATGGTTTCGTGATGTTCCTCAATGCATTGGGATTCTTCCTGCTTCGACGCTATGTGGAAGTGCATGCCAAGTTGATTCCCTACAATGCCATCGTGCAAAAGAGCAACCTCATTTCTACCCTGCTCTATTTTCTGTCCATTCCACTGGCATTTGTATCGGCCTATCTGTCTTTTCTGATTTTTATCGGTATCCCTGTTTGGTATATTTTACCTGACAGGTTTCACAAATAACTGCATATTAACATGAAAATTGCCATCATCGGTACAGGAAACGTAGGCGGAGCACTCGCTGCCACTTGGGCCCGGGCCGGCCACCAGATCCTGCTGGGCGTGCGTGACACACAACAATTCAAGGGCGCAGATCTGCTCCGAAACCCCAACACCTCGGTCCATACCATAACATCTGCAGCGGCTCAGGCAGATGTGATCCTTGTGGCCACCCCACCCCAATTCGCGGAAGAACTTGCCCAATCCTTCGGAAACGTGGACGGCAAAATCATCATCGACTCTACCAATGCCGTGCGCACCAAACCCGAGCACTACCCTACCGCTTTTCATGCCTTCGAAGTACTAACCAAGGCAGAAGTGGTAAAGTGCTTCAATACAACCGGCTTTGAGAACATGCAAAATCCGGACTATGGCCACACCCGGCTCGACCTGTTTATGGCCGGAAACAGTGCGCGTGCGAAAGAGGTAGCCGCGCAACTGGCTAAGGATGCCGGTTTTGAACATTGCTATGATTTTGGCGGCAGCGACCGCGTGGAACTGTTGGAAAAATTTGCGCTTTCCTGGATCAATCTGGCTATTTTCCAGGGCATGGGAAGGGATATCGGATTTAAGCTGGTGCGGAGGTAGGGTTTCCCGCAGATTTAGTTTTCCCGCAGATTTTCGCTGATTTTTACGCAGATTTTCGCAGAGGGCGTTCGGCTGAGTATTTTGCGGAATTAATAGAGGCTCAACACTTCTTGTTTATTCATTAACAATATCAAGCCGAACGCTTTCTGCGAAATCTGCGGTCCATCTGCGAAAATCTGCGGGAAAACTAAATCTGCGGGAAAACTAAATCTGCGGGAAAACTAAATCTGCAGGAAAATTAACTCCCTCCTTTCCCCACCATCGACAATGCAAACTCCTTCACCGCGTCCACTTTCCGGAAATAATCATCCACCGTCTGGTACACTTCATAATCCGGCAGTATTCCCTTTTCATCCGGAAACGAGGTGGCGGCAGACACATGGGTATTGTCGGCCACCCCAAAGGTGATTTTGGTATTCGGTAACCGGCACATGGTTTGGCCTGCGGAGCAGAACTGATTGGAGCCCAGTTCTTCACCAATGATAGGGCCGAGTTTGTGCAGTTTTACCAGCGACATAAAATGCCCGGTGGTGGATTGGCCGAGGCCATCCTGGATAAACCAAAGGTTGCCTTTGAATCGGTTATTAAAAGGTGTGAAAGCCTCTTCTCCGTATATTTTTTCTTTTTTTCCGGCAAATTCAGACCTTGAGTAATAGACAAAGGGTTTATCCATTAAATAACGCAATAAATGGATACTCGCATGTTGTGAACCGCCCCCGTTGAACCGAACATCAATGACCAGGTTCCTGATATTTTTCTCCCGGATTACCTGAAAAGTGCTGTCGATAAATCGTTGAAATACCGGAAAATTATTCCAAGGGTAAAAATTAAAAGTGGCAATACTCAAGATGGCGCTTTTCCCATCGCCAAGCTCCTGAAAACAGAGTTGATCTTCACAACGTTGCAAGGATTTATTCCGGAAAGGGCCATGGTGTTTTTCCGTCTGATTCAACACTACAGCCCGGGTTTGTCCGCTGAGCACAACCTCATACTTTTCCGGAAACCCGAGCGCATAAGGAATCAAACACGCCGACCACATATTGAATTCGTGCCGTTTGGTGGTTTGCACATATCCCTGAGCAGGCAGATGGCGATAGATATTCTGTATCAGCGTGGATGTTGGCACCCCGTTGATGCTAAGAATTTCATCCCTTTCTTTGACTTTTCCGGCATTATTCAATGGGTCAATAATGTAAAGCCGATTATTAAAAATACGGGTTTCGAGCGGAAAGAGATACTGAAGCGGCAGCATCTCGTTTTCCTCGCTGAAATAGCTAATGCGGGTATGCGAACAATTCACACTGGCCATAATCTCGCCGCAATGCCAGAAGAATTCGGCATAGGTCGTGCGGTCTGTCATCAGCTGTTTCTTCTGCTCCACCAATTGCTCAAATGCTTCCTTGGAAATAAATTTGAGTGCATTGGGGTGCACTTTCAGCAGTTTATTAGCCAACTGATCGAGATCTTCCCGGTATTGCGCAGCAGTATAAACCTTGGTGAATTTTTCGGCGGGTGTTTCCGGTTTTTTATGAGGGAAATTGATGCGTTCCAGCTGATCTTCCGCATTGAAGTTATCCGGATTCATGGTCAATGATGTCTCATAGTTCCGAATGGCCAGATCCGTATTACCATTTACCATGTAGGCTTCGCCAAGGCTGTCGTAGGCATTATACGAATCCGGAAATTCAGCCACTATCAACCTAAATATTTCAATGGCTTCATCCACCTTATTATCCCATAAGGCCTGGTATCCATACATGGTGAGTTCCGTTTCATTGGTAAAATCATATAACTCCGGTTGTTCTTTTTTCAACTGGTAATACAATGCAATGCGCTCCCTGATCGGCAACCGGCCGTTTTCCGTCAACTTTTGTACAATAAGTGTTTTTTTAATCGGCTGGGACAACAGTGATTGTGCCGGTGCGTCATGGGCGTTTTTCTTATTCAACCCACACCCGTAAACCATGATGCAAACCAATAAAATGGCACTAGCCTTAAACTGTTTTTTTGAAATCATGAGCTGGAAAATTTGTCTCCGGCAAAAGTACTCTCAGCCCATAGTTCCCCTGGACAACGCTTGTAAAACATTGTAACACCTGTGTAAAAGCTCACTTATTCAATGACCTATCTAGAACCCATCTCAAAACTAACTGTCGTGCCAAAATGGTGCCTAAAAAGTTGAATTCTGCGTTAGTTTTTTTCAGTGTAGAACCCCGCTACAATTCAAAAAACTGCCTTGCCTTCAACTTTTATACCCTCATTTTGACTCCGACGCCAGTTTTGAGATGGGTTCTACATACTTCCTATGATCTCTGCCAGATTCGCATCATTGGGCAGTCCCAGTTTTTTCCGTAACCGATACCGGCTGGCCTCTACACCTCGGACAGAAATATTCATGAGCGGCGCGATTTCCTTGGTACTCAAATTCATGCGCAGGTAGGCACAAAGTTTATGATCAGTGGAACTGAGTTCCGGGTGTTTTTCGCGCAGTTGCTTGAGAAAGTCAACGTGAACGCGATCGAAATGAAAAGCAAACTGCTCCCAGTCGTCGTTTAGTTTAGCATCGAAATTCAGTAAATTGAGTAACTGCTGAATCTCTTTTTTGACGGCAGGGTTAGTAGATTTTTCCAGGATTTGATCGAGATTTTCCTGAATAGTCTGCAAGATTTCACCTTTTTGCACCAGGTGCATGGTAGCTGTGGCAAGCTCCTGATTTTTGAATTCAATCTCTGCTTCTAGTTTTTCCTGAAGAATATCCGAAACCGCCGCCTTGGAACGCTCCACTTCGCGTTGTTGTTTGGCTGTGATACGTTGATGTTGTTCGGCGAGGCTCACCTTTTCACTCTCGAATTTACGTTGCTGGTGAATGACAAAACCCACAAAAAAACCTAGCACACCCAATGCATACAAACCCAAGGCCACAGTACTTGCATACCAGGGTGGTCGAATGCGAAATTCGAAGGAGCTAACATCGCTCATTCGCCCATTTTTTTGTCGGGCCTGAACCTCAAATCGGTATTTACCGGGCCCCAGATTAGTATAGTTCTGGAGGCTTCCGCCTGACCACTCTGACCAGCCAGCACTGACACCTACCATCCTGTACCGGAATTCCAGCAGATCCGGATCTTCATAACGGGTAACAGAAAAAGCAAACGACAGTTTGTTCATTCCTGCATCCAGTACCGGAACAGCCGCTTGTCCATCCAGACCAGTCCATCCGCCGAACAACAGGGTTTCGTTATTCCCATCGCCAGCTTTAACTTCAGAAATCAGTACCTGTAATACCGTATCCGGGCTTCCCTTGGCAGAAGGATCAAAATGAATAAATCCCTGCTCCGCACCAAAAAACACATTAGAGCCATTCAACGGATAGATAAATTCAAATCCAGCCACCAGTTTGCCAGAAAGCTCAGGAAATATGCGCTTATGAATAGTTTTCCGCACCCCCCAGTCATTTACTTCAAGCAAGCCAACTTCCTTGCCTCCAACGTACCAGATATTACCTCTTTCATCTTCTCGCAGGTACCGCAAGGCAAAATCCTTACCCAGATATTGCGCGAAATCTGCATCAGCCTCAAAACGCTGCATAGACCTGTTAAAGCGGTAAAGCCCCTTTTCTGTAGCAAAAACTGCTTTCCCGGCAATAGAAAATACAAAATTGTTTAAATCGGAGGGCAGCCCATGCTGGTGGTTAAAATATTGTACCAAAGGTTCTACATTAAACCCCTTTTCCCAAACTACACGATAAACGCCACGATAGGGATGCGCCACCCATACAGCTCCGTCTTCATCTTTCACCACAAACCTGCAAGACTCTTCAAGTCCCCGCACCTTTTGATCAAATACCCAGTGATTACCGGATTTTCGATACTGAACCAGTCCGGAATAGTGCCCGCCCAACAAGTAGTTGTCCGATACCAGCTCAAAGGCCCACGCACCAGGCAGCTTTCCAAGTAACTGCACTTCTCTATTCTGTATCCGAAAAGTACCTTCATGATGCCCCAATAACAACTCCTCCCCGGCCCCGGTTAATTGCCAAACTTGCCCATCAGTAGCATTCATTTTTTTGAAATACGG
The DNA here is from genome assembly GCA_044347755.1 of Saprospiraceae bacterium. GTDB lineage: Bacteria > Bacteroidota > Bacteroidia > Chitinophagales > Saprospiraceae > M3007. The sequence goes on along the minus strand of JBIKUE010000008.1, from coordinate 46,535 downwards.
GCGCTGGTCAGGAGCATAATAATTCCGCCATGGCGCCTGGTATACGCCACTGGACACGCCCAGATATAAATTCCCGGCAAATACAGACGCCGCGTATCCGGTTCCCTGTAAATCATCATCCGGAATTACTGTGGTGAATGATGATGGCAAAGCCACACAATCAATACCACTATCCAGCCCCAACCAAAGATTACCTGCCCGGTCAGAAAAGGTATGCAGGATATTGTTATTCTGAAGGCCATTTTTTTTATTCAAATGCCGATAAATCCGTTTACTTCTGTCGAGTTCCAACAGCCCTCCAAGTGATGTGCCAAGAGCAAGGTTCCCATTCAACAATACTGTAGCACTGTAAATGCGTTCACTCTGAAAAATCGCATCATGCGGGGTATGCCAACGTTCCATTCCCGCATCGGTTAACAGAAATAATCCGTCTTTCAAGCTACTGAACAACAACATATCCGGTTGCCATGGCAAGACCCCTGTTAGAGGGCTGTTTACCTCCGGCACTTGACGCCATGGTTGAAACCCTTGTCCGTTCCACAGCAACAATTCTGTTTGGTTTTGTTGTAATAACACGCCAGCCGGAGTAGCAAATAAAGCATTAAGTTCCCCTCCTGGCTTCAACGTTGTAAGCCCCCCCCCGCTGTACACAAATACCACGTGGTTGGTGCGGAATAATACTACATCACCAGCGCAAACAATATCCCATACATCTTCAAAATTGCGTTCCGTTTCCGGCAGTAAGCTGACCAAAGAATGGTACTGCAAACACCCGGCTATATCTGGTGCAAAGTACCCGAGTTCGCTCTGTGCACCTGTGTAAATATATCCGGAAGGTCCAATGGCCACAGACCGCAGCACCGTTCGGTTGGCCACCGGATAACAATGCCAGCGGCTGCCATCGTATTGCAACAATCCTTCATTGTTGGCGAAATACATCACACCACGCTGATCCTGAGCAGCATCCCAGTTTTGGGTTCCAGCCTGATATACTTTTTTAGGAAAATTCCGAATCGGCGGTATTCCCAGATTCAGCCCCTGGGCTGCTATAGCTCCTGCATACAAAAGGGAAATAAGCAACCCCATCCAAGGCAGCACCCGACAATTGAACATCAGGGTAACATAACGTGAGAAATTATGCAAACCCGACACTCGATTGTCAATGTGTACTTTGTATTTGCTGAAACGGATGCTCATTTTTCTCTTGCAAAGATAGTTATCATTATCGAACCAGAATCTCAAACTCTGTGTAGTCTTGATGTAGTGTTTTTTTAGGCTTGTCGTAGTGGAGCCGTAGTATTAAATGCAAACCTTTTGACTAGTGTTCCTAACCTTTGCTATTGCTAAAAGCAAATTTTTAAAATTTTGTTCTTAAAATAAAAAACCTGACTCGTATGAAAAAATTGCTACTTGCATTCCATTTGTTGGCGCTTGTCGTAGTAACGGCAAAAGCTCAAACCACCATTCTCGACTTTGAATCACCGGGCACCAGCACGGTGTTCCAGTATTTCGGAAGTCCACTGGATGGATCCTTGAATGAGAATATAGCTAACCCCAACTCCTCTGGCATTAATACCAGTGCCACTGTAGGTAAGTACGTTAAACCTGGCTCTTCACAAGTATGGGCAGGCGCTTTCTCCAACCCTAACCCTACGGTGGCATTAGACTTAACTGCCAATGGGAAAATTGCCATCAAGGTTCATATGGATCATATAGGCAATCTCACGCTTAAGTTGGAAGGCTCCAGCGATGGTGGCGACAACTGGCTTACCACGGTAGCCAATACCAAAGTGAATGAGTGGGAAGAACTGGTATTCGATGTATCTGTTCCATCACTTGAAGCACCATTTACTGCAGCTTCTGGCCATGTCTATTCAAGAATCGTACTTTTCTTTGATTTTGGCACAGCTGGCACAGGCACGGATGTAACCTCTTATTTTGATGACGTTATTGCCTTGCCTAACATCGTGACCACTACGATTCTGGATTTTGAAACCGCCGCCACCGGCACTACCTTCCAGTATTTTGGTTCTTCTATTGATGGCTCCCTGACCGAAACCATTTCCAACCCTAATGCTTCAGGCATAAACACCAGTGCAACCGTACTCAAGTATGTAAAACCATCCGGAGCGCAAGTCTGGGCTGGCGCATTTTCCAATCCTAACCCTACTACACCGCTCGATCTTTCCAATGGTGCGCAGCCTTGCATCAAAGTCCATATGGACCATATCGGCAACCTGGCCTTAAAACTGGAAGGCTCAACATCAGGAAAGCCAAACTGGATCACAAAAGTTGAAAATACCAAGGTAAATGAATGGGAAGAGCTTTGCTTTGATCCATCTGTTCCTTCACTCGAAGCTCCTTTTGAAGCTGCTTCCGGCGTGTACACTCGTGTGGTTGTATTTGTTGATTTTGGCATTGCTGGCGGTTCCTCAGATGTGTTGTCATACCTCGACGACTTCGTTGTAAAAGGTGGAGCAGTGCCACAGCCAAAAACGGTCAATTTTAAGGTGGACATGAACAACTACACCTCAAATTTTGACAAAGTATACATCTCAGGCTCTTTCAACAACTTTTCGGGCGATGCGAATCCGCTTACCGACGATAATTTTGACGGAATATGGGAGGGCAGCATTACCGTGCCTAATGGTCTGTACGACTATAAAGTAACGCTTGACAACTGGGCGGCACAGGAAGAGTTCAATGGTTTTGAGGAATGTACCCGCCGCGATCCTTCCGGTCAGTTTGTGAACCGCTTTCTGGCGGTGAGTACCAATCTGGACCTTCCACAATTCTGTTTCAATTCTTGTTATGCCTGTGGAGAAGAGGTTAAAATCAATTTCAAACTGGGTATGAATGGTACTCCCCCCAGCCCGGATGGTGTATGGCTTTGCGGGGGTGGAAACTTTGATGTTCCGGGAGGCAAGTACAAAATGAATGACTCCAACAACGACGGCATCTTTGAGATCACAGTACCGAGAAAAACCGGCTTCCAGTCTTATTATGCCTTTGCCAATGGTGCATGCCCGGACTTCAGTTGTAAGGAGAATCTGACAGGACAACCCTGCGGAGATCCGGCCAACTTCAACGATCGCTTCCTCGCGGCAGTGAACAGTAGTACCACCGTTGCAACCTGTTTCCAGGCCTGCTTTACCAATGCAGAGTGTGTATCTTCAACTACACAAGGTATTGAAGACGAGCAGGTGTTCCGTATTTTGGGCAACCCGGCCCCGGCAGATGCCGCTCTGCTGCAATTTGGCACCTCCGTTTTGGGCAAAAAAGAAGTGATCCTGACGAACAGCATAGGCCAGGCAGCCGGTTGGTGGCAAGTAACAGATGCATCAGAACTATTTGAACTACCGATTCAAAACCTTCCTTCAGGTGTTTATTTTGTTCATGTACAAATTGGTGAGCGCTATTACACAAGAAAGTTGGTGAAATAATTTGACCTTCAAGGCAGGATGCCCGTCCCGAACAGGAACGAGGCATCCTGCTTGTTTAAAACCTTAACCATGCGATTTAACCTTACTTTTATTTGCTTATTATTCAGTCTGGCCGTATCTGCTCAGACCAGAATCATCGGTCGTATTACCCTGGCTCCTGAGGGTGATGCAGCTATTAGCGCTACCGTGCTCATCAAAGGCACTACGGTAGGCGCCAGAACCGATTTTGATGGCAATTTCGTCCTTGATGCACCTGCAGGCGCTACTGTCCTCGTAGCCTCTTATATTGGATATATCACTCAGGAAATTCCCCTGAATGGCCAAAGTACTTTTAACATCCGCCTGGAAGAAAACACTGCCCAACTGGAGGAAGTGGTTGTAACAGGATATGGATCTCAGAAACGCTCCAGCATCAGCGGCTCTGTGTCAACAGTCTCAGCACAGGAAATTGCCGAGCGTCCTATTCTCAGGGTTGAACAAGCCTTACAGGGCCGCACCGCAGGTGTACAGGTAGCCCAAAACTCCGGCTCGCCAGGCTCCACACTCTCCGTGCGTGTGCGTGGCGTAGGAACCATCAACAATGCCGATCCGCTCTACATTGTGGACGGAATTCCGGTGGATGGGTTGGACTTTCTCAACCCGAACGATATTGAAACCATCAATGTGCTTAAAGATGCCGCTTCGGCTGCCATTTACGGCTCGCGCGGCGCTAACGGGGTTGTACTGATTACCACCAAAGGTGGAAAGCGCAACCAGGATGGTAAAGTCAGTTACGAAGCCTACTATGGCATTCAGCGAGCCCAACGCTACATGGAGTTGCTTAACGCACGCGAATACGCAACCCTGCAAAACGAAGCCTATGTGGCGGCCGGCAAAACCCCACTGCCCGAATTTGCTAACCCGGAACTGCTCGGGGAAGGAACGAACTGGCAGGAGGCCATTTTTGAAACCGCCCCAATTGCGAGTCACCAGCTCAGCTTTACAGGTGGAGGTGAAAAATCTGCTTACACACTCACCGGCAACTATTTCTCCCAGGACGGGATTGTAGGGGGCGACAAAGCCAATTTTCAGCGGGCTACTGCGCGTTTTAACGCCACCCACGACCTGAAAAAATGGCTCACCATTGGCAACAACCTTGGATTTACCTGGCTCGAACGGCAGGGTCTCGTAGAAAACAGTCAGTACAATTCTCCACTGATCCGGGCACTCAACATGGACCCGGTCACACCTGTTCGCAAAGCAGACGGCACTTATGCCTATTCCAATTATAGCAGCACCGACATTGCCAATCCGGTTAATGGTATTGAACAAACTTATAACGCCTGGCGCAGTAACCGCGTGGTGGGCAGTGTCTATGGAGACATAAAACTGGCTAAAGGTCTGACTTTCCGCTCCGCTTTGAGCCTGGATGCCACCTTTGCCATCCAACGTGGATTTGTACCAAAATTTGACCTGAGTAATATTCCTGAAATCAGCGAAGCTCCGGCTGCAGAAAAGTCGGTGATCAACTCGGTAAGCGTGGCCAATCATTTCTGGCGCAACTGGCAGGCAGAAAACTATCTCACCTGGAATAAGTCCTTCGGCGAGATGCATAATTTGACCATGATTGCCGGTACCACAGCGCTCAATAACCGTTACACCGTCAGTGGCGGCGCCAATACCAATCTTCCGTCCAACAACTGGAAAGACGCATACATCTCCAATACGGTAGACCCCATTGAGTCTCAAAGTGCTTATCAGTGGGCTACAGAATCCTCGTTGCTGTCCTATTTCGCAAAGGCCAACTACGAATGGAACCGGACTTACCTGTTTTCAGCTACTTTCCGTGCTGATGGCTCCTCCCGCTTTGGCAGAAACAACCGCTATGGTTATTTCCCCTCATTCTCAGCAGGTTGGGTAGCAAGCCATGAAAATTTCTGGAAGCTGGACATGGTAAACTTCTTCAAGATCCGCGCCAGCTGGGGCCAGAATGGCAATGACCGTATCGGCGATTACTCTTTTACCACAGTAGTGAACAACGGGCAGAATTATACTTTCGGCTCTGGCGAAAACATTACCAATGGCGCGGTTGCTCTTACCGCAGCCAATCCAGACTTAAAATGGGAAACCAGTACCCAAACAGATATTGGCATTGATGCCGAAATGCTCGACGGCCGTGTGCAGTTTACTGCTGATTATTACATCAAAAAAACCTCAGACATGCTTTACGCTGCCCCAATCCCATTGGTGGCAGGCACAGCCGCTCCCATCCAAAATGTGGCAACAGCTGAAAACCGCGGTCTGGAACTGTCTCTGAATTACCGTAATCGCGATCAAGCGCTGAAATACTCCTTTGGGGGAAATATCGCATTCGTAAAGAGTGAGGTCACCGGTCTGGGACGAGGAGGCGAGCCTGTTCTTTCCGGCTACGTTCAATCCGCCAATGCCAATGCAGCCAAAACAGATGTTGGTCATCCAGTGGCCTCCTTTTTTGGATATGTTACTGACGGCATTTTCCAAAACCAACAGGAAATTGAAGCAGCTGCTTTTCAAAGCACAGGCACCGCACCTGGCGATATACGCTTCAAGGATCTTGATGGAAACGGCGTCATTGATGAAAAAGATCGCACCTACATTGGCAACCCCACTCCGCGTTATAATTATGGATTTAACGCAGATCTGGAATGGAAAGGTCTTGAACTCAGCCTCTTTTTCCAGGGCACACAGGGTAATGACATTTTTATGAATCTCACCCGTTACGATTTCAGCTATGTCAACCGCCCTGCTTCTGCACTTCAACGCTGGACCGGTGAAGGCAGCTCTAATATTGAACCGCGTATGAGTCTGAGCGACCCTAATCAGAATGCCCGGGTGAGTGACCGTTTCATACAGGATGGCTCTTATTTGCGTCTCAAAACGTTACAACTAGGATATAACTTGCCCAAGAGCTGGTTGTCTAAAATAAAATTCGACAAAGTAAAGGTCTATATGACTGCGCAAAACCTGCTTACCTTCACTAAATATACCGGACTCGATCCGGAAATTGGCAACATAGGCGGCAGTCTTGAAATTGGCATCGATCGCGGATTTTACCCCCAAGCACGCACAGTGATGGGTGGTGTGAGTGTGACGTTTTAGGCTTAAAACATTTAACTGCGGGATAATTAGCCCGCAAAATCACAACAAATTCAAGAAAAATGAAACATACCATATTGTTGCTTGTACTCCTGTTTGGGTTGGGTGCCTGTCAGAAGGATTTTCTGGACAAAAAACCTATCGTAGGTGTAACGGAAGAGAACTTTTACCGCACAGAAGAGGATGCAATTGCGGCGGTGAATGCCGCCTATGCGACCCTCCAGTTTCAGCTTTCTCCAGCCGGCCATTTCAGATGGTTTTGGGGGGATATCATGTCGGACGACACCGAAAAAGGTGGTTCCGGTGATAACGATGTAAATGCACTTTTGCAATTGGAAACCTTTAAAGGACCTGTGAATACCGATCTGTTGGAAGCCGAGTGGGGTGCCAATTTTGAAGGCATTTACCGGGCCAACGTGGTTTTGGAAAAAGTGCCTGCTATCAACATGAATGACAAACTGAAAGCACGGATACTGGGTGAAGCCAAATTTATCCGGGCGTGGAATTTTTACAACCTGGTTACCATGTTTGGCGGTGTGCCCATGGCAGATCATGTGTTGGCGCCATCTGAGTACAAACTCCCGCGTGCTTCGGCCGATGAAATCTGGGACATGATTGAAAGAGACCTTACCGAGGCAACGGCTGTACTCTGGGTTCGTGGAGACTATCCTGCTGCTGATCTGGGCCGCATCACCAAAGGCGCCTCACAGGCATTGCTGGTCAAAACTTATTTATGGCGCAAAAAATGGGCGCTGGCAAAGGAAACGGCTGCCGCCATTGTTGCCTCCAATGAGTATCAACTAACAGCCAATTATGCCGACATCTTTACCCTCGATGGTGAAAACAACGAGGAGTCCGTATTTGAAATCCAGTACATGAACGCTTCCGGCGGCAACTGGGGGAAAAACAACGCCAACGAAGGCAGCTTTACGAATGTTTTCCAGCGCGCCCGCGGGCAATTTGCAGGTTTTGGTTTCAATATCCCTACCCAGGATTTTGTGGATGAATTTTTCCGGGAAGGCTTTGAAGATCCACGCTTAAAATCCACAGTTTTCCGAGTTGGTGAACCCATGGGTGATCGCGGGATCTTTACGCTGGCTGCTACAGGAGATATGCCGTTCCTGTATTACCCCAAAAAGTACTTCAACAGTAAAAGTGAAGATGCTCCTTTTGGCGACCCCAATCCAAACGGAGGCTCCAATGATCGTGTGATCCGCTATGCAGATGTATTGCTCATGTATGCTGAAGCCTGTTATCAATCCGGTGATGAAACAGAAGCCCGTAACGCCCTGAATCAGGTTCGTGCCAGGGTTGGTATTCCTGCAGTAGGATACTCAGGCCAGGCACTACTGGACGCCATCTACCGCGAACGTCGCATAGAACTCGGTCTGGAAGCACATCGCTTTTTTGATCTGGTACGAACGGGTAGAGCTCCACAAGTCCTGGGCAATGCAGGTTTTATATCTGGTGTTCATGACCTGTTCCCCATTCCACAATCCCAGATTCTTGCCACAGACGGTGCTATCACCCAAAATCCAGGGTATTGAGTACCGATAAACCCGACAATACTTTTCTGTGTAAAATCCGCGGTTCATCTGCGGAAAATCCAAAAAAGAGGGGAAATAATACAACAAACCTCCCAATCAAAAAGAATCATATCATGCAAAAAATATTATCCATCGCCACCCTAATTGTCTTTCTGGCAATAGGATGCACCCCGGAACAGGAGGATGAATTTAGCCTGAATAGCGTTCCCGGAGCGCCACAATTCAGTGTGGAGTTTGTGACCGGGGATTCTAACCGTGTGGTAATCAAAGATCTGACCAACGGAAGTTTCCAACGTCTTTGGGACCTCCCGGGTGGCATTCCCAAAAGTTCAAGCAAGGCCATTGACACAATCCAATACAGTGCAAAAGGGGATTACGAAATCACCCTTTATGTATCTAACGCTGATGGTAGCGGTACAACTGCCGCTTCGTGGAAAATCAGTGTCGCTAATGATGCTCCGCTCGTTTGCACACCTAAAATGGCTCTGCTAACGGGTGACTGCGGACCGGCCGGTAAATGCTGGACCCTCACGCAGGCTTTGGGTGCCGTTAAGGTTGGACCTACCTACGACGATTACTCCTGGTACACCTCACCGGCTAATGGTTTGCAGAACGACCAATACGATGATGGCTTCTGTTTCACTTTTGATGGGCAGGTATTCGAAAACAAGAACAATGGCCAATCTGTTAACCCATGGAATGGTTATCAGCCTGAACCTATTGATCATGGCCTGGGAGACTTTGTCTTTTTGGAAGGAACCGGAATTCTGGGACGGGATCAGATTCTCTTACCCGATAATCAGTGGGTGGGCGTTTGGGATTGCGACAACCTGTTGGATGTAGTTAAACTTACGGAAACAGAACTCGTGGTTCGAGGTCGGCAAAGAGCTCAAAATGGAACCCCGCTTGCACAAGGCTGGTTTGAGTTGACATTTGTGCCCAAATAATGGTTCACATGGGAATGATAACCATACACATTGGATGATGGCAGGATCTTGAAGCTGACACCTTTCTGCATCCAATAATACATTAAAAAAACCTAACTCATGATATACAAATCCATGATTTTCAGCCTATTGGCTGCCGGCGCTCTGTTATGGGGTTGCACCAAAGATGAAGACGGATCACCGGAAGCACGTGATTTACCAGTCATCACCACTTCAGATGTGAATATATCTGAAGACGATACGGATCAAAAAATAGCCATTACCCTGACGCTCAGCGGCAACCATCAAACCAATGCAGTGGTACGCTTTTCCGCTATTCCGCGAACAGCTGTAACACCTCTGGATTATGAGGTGCTCACCAGTGGCCAACTGGTATTTGAACCTGGAGAAACGCAGAAGATAATTGAAATTAAGATTGTCGGAGATGAGGTTAAAGAGCCCAAAGAAATATTTGAGATCAAACTCTTCAACCCGATCAATGTAACACTGGCCAAGGATGTCGTGACCGTGACCGTTGAAGATGACGACGACAACACCGTTGGGCTTGTGATTCCTGACGGCGGATACACCACTCCAACCAGCTATCCTGGTTATAACCTTATTTGGGCCGACGAATTTGACGGCGCAAGTCTTGATTTGAATAGCTGGACTTTCGAAACTGGCACTGGTAATAACGGCTGGGGTAACAACGAGTTACAATATTACAGGGAAGACAATACCTCTATTGTAAACGGGCATCTGGTGATTACAGCTAAACAACAACAGTTTGGTGGCAGACAATACACTTCTTCACGTATTATCACCAAAGGCAAAAAGAATTTCAAATTTGGGCGTATCGACATTCGTGCTGCTTTGCCTGAAGGTCAGGGCCTATGGCCGGCACTATGGATGCTGGGATCAAACATTGATGCCGTTTCCTGGCCTGCATGCGGGGAAATCGACATCATGGAACTTACCGGTAATTTACCCAACCGTGTTCTTGGTACCGTTCACTACGGGGCTAATGTGAGTCAGCACCAATTCATTTCTCAATCCAAATATCTCACCGGGAACGACAACTTCCAGGATGAGTTCCACGTGTTTTCCATCAATTGGGTTGCAGACAAAATTGAATTCCTGGTAGATGATGAAGTGTACCATACCATCACTCCTGCAAATCTGAATGGTGCGGCTTATCCATTTAACAAGCCGTTCTTTTTCATATTCAATGTTGCCGTAGGAGGCAATCTGCCAGGCTCACCCGATGGAAGTACAGCATTTCCACAGCGAATGATTGTGGATTATGTGCGGGTGTTTCAATAGGATTAGAAGTTTTTCCGTGGATTAGTTTTCCCTCAGATTTACGCAGATGGACCGCAGATTACGCAGAGGTCCATCTGTGTAAATCTGAGGGAAAACTATTCCTTAATAATTGTGACCCTTCTTTGTGCCATTAAATAGTAATCATCTATATACCAATATTCTCCCATCAGGATCCGGCGCAATTCCAGGGGATGATGGAAGGTGAGTTGCCGAAACATGTTATCTATATCTTCTTTTAAACTTCCTTTATAGTGCATCAGGTTTATCCTGATATAACATTCCTGCATTGTTACAAAATCACATAGTAGCCCAAAGCGTTCCTGGAACTGATGCTCAGCCTCTTTTTCTTTCAAAGAGGATTCCTTAAAAAAATCCACTACTTGAGGAGGTTCCAAGGCCGCATCGAAACACAAATCCACGCCACATTCCAATAGTTGATCAAAGTACAGGGCGCAGGCTAGTGGTGAACCAATTTAGTAACTGAAAAACTGAAGTGATGATTTTGGGGTTTGATTAGGCGTTTAGAGTGCGTTATGCGGGACATAATAAGCGATAAACAACGAAATCAGGCGCCAAAAGCAACCTTCAGTTTTTTAGGGACTAAGTTGGTTCACCACTAGCAGTGCACAGGATTCATGTTGCAGTTGCGCATGTGCAAAACTGGAATAATAGACGGGTATGTGTTTTCGGTTATAACTGCTGTCCTCACAAACCAGTTTTTGACGCAGATTGGCCAGTACAACTGAATCCAATGAGCAATGTACAAAGGATGTCTGAGCACTCGTATTGCCGGCCAAAAGCAACAGGTTAGCCATAAAAAGTTGTGTACGCATGATCATTAAGGTAGTTTTGTATTGGATACAATTGGCAAGGGATGGGTTGTATTCGCTTATACAAGAATACATGGCACACTAAAACCAAAATGTCAAGTAGTATACCCAAAAACACTTTTATCCTCCTCAACTTCATGGGTATTGGTCTTTAACGAAAGTTGTTACGTCGAGCAAATCAGGTAACTGGCCAATCAGAGTAGATATTTGACCCATTATTCAACGTCATCATGCAAGCAGAAACACCTCTGATATCTTATGAAGCAACACTGCTGGAACTCAGTCATGAATTGGATCTGAAAAAAATGGAGCTAGTGGCCAAGGTCATTATAGGGACGAGTTTTCTCCTTTTAATCTTACATGGCACCGGGGTGATATCAGGAGGCAGACCAGTTACCCTTTTAATCATGCTGCTTTTGACGATTGGATTGGGATTGGGATGGTCTTCCACGGGATTGGAGGAGCTTGACCATAATGATCAACCCGGTGTTATTATCTTTGAAACAGACAAGATTATCTGGAAAGGCATACCGATTCCGTGGAAGCAAATCAAAAAAATTGATGTCTCTTATTCAGAATATAGGAATAAGCTCAAGAAAAAGATCAAGAATAATGATTGGATTTCTTCGTCTGGGGTAAACAACATCATATTCCTCACACTAAAGGACAATTCCCGCTTAAAAGGGAGGATTTATATTGAATCAAGAGAACGTCAGTTGGAATTGAAACGAGTGTTTTGGCATGTGATTATGAACAACCCCATTTCCATAGCAAATGCCCGAAGAATGATTCAGCCTGCCAATAAAGGGGAAAGAAACGCACTGGAACAATACTGTGTATAGCCATCACTACCGCTTATTTGCCTTGCTGCATTACCTTTATCGTCAACCATAATTGTCAATACTCAACCAACTGTGAGTCCCAATCATTTACTCCTGTACAGCCTTCACCAAAGCCTCGAACAAGCCGGTATCCCGGTGGAATTTTCTCAAAAATATGCTGCGCTGGAACTGCCCGGCGGACTGGAGATAGCTTCCGGGCCTGTAGAAGGCGAGTTTCATCCTTCCATGTTGCCTTTCTGGATTCTAACCATACATCCGGAGTACTTCCCCAGAGGTATTGACATGCAGGTAGTTGGACTTGGAGACACCGTGGAACAACAGGTGTATACCATTACAGACCAATATCTTTCCGGCATTTTTAACACCATTTATACTGCTTTAGAGGGGCGATTTGATCCGGAAGAAGACCTGAGCATTGACATGGAAGATGAAGAGGTGCGCTTCCACATAAGTAAAGGTGCTTTACAATATCAGGGCAGTTGGAATGATTTCCAGCGCCCGGATGATCTGCTGACACTGCTGATGCCCGAAATCCCCAATCGTATGGAGCCGGGTGATTTTAATTGGGTGAAAGCCTATGTGGCCCGCCATCCGGACGGCCAGGTCATCGGCGATTGTTTTTGGAATAACCAGTTTTGGCCAGAGGGTTTTGATCTGCTGGCCAGACATATGCAAAGCCTGCCCGCTAACGACGCTTTCGTCGGACTGAAACAGTTTATCCTGTTCAGAAGACATGAGGAAAAGGATTAGCTTTGTGGAGGATAAAAATTTGGACAACTTTTTTACACATGCTTCCGATATTCACCGAATCTCAGCGTTTTTCCCAAATCTGGTTGTGGGCCATATTAGTCGGCACCATGTTTATCCCTGTTTTGGGTTTGTATCAGCAAATGGTAGTAGGTGTTCCATTTGGCAACAACCCCATGCCCAACGCCGGTTTGGTAGCCATGCTCCTGTTCGAGGTTGTGTTTTTGTATTTTTTCTGGAGCATTCGGTTGGACACCGATATAGATCAACAGGAAATTCGCTTCGCCTTCCGCCCCTTCAGCCGCCGCAGTATTTTGTGGAGCGATGTAAAAACGGCTCAGGTGGTGAATTATGGCTTTGTCGGTGGCTGGGGCGTACGTTACAGCGCCAGTTACGGCAAAATTTACAACGTCAATGGCAAATACGGACTGGCACTGGAGCTGAAAAGTGGTGAAAAGATTTGTATCGGTACGCAAAAACAGGAACAACTTAAAGAGGTATTGAGCAAACTGACCCGCTAGCCCTTATAGCACCAGTAAATACAAACCCCACGACAACAAAAAACCACACACACCCAGCACCGTTGTCATAGCCGTCCAGCTCCGGAAAGTTTGCCGTTCAGTTAGACCCAAATATTCCTTCACCAGCCAAAATCCGCTGTCGTTCACATGCGACAGGATGGATGCGCCAGAGGCAATGGCTGTTACAATGCAAGCCAGCGGCAACCCGGAAATGCCACTTTGGGTTACCAGAGGAGCTATAATCCCGGCAGCAGTAGCCATGGCCACTGTGGCTGAGCCCTGCAGCACCCGGATAATGGCGGCCATCAGAAAAGCCAGCACCAGAATGGGCACATGGGCATCTTCGGCGCTTCTGGCCATCATTTCGCCGGCGCCTGTATCTACCAATATTTGTTTAAAAGCCCCTCCGGCGCCGGTTAGTAAAATAATAACTCCGGCCGACTGGAATGATTGGGTACTAATACGCCCAAGTTCTGCCGTGGAATAGCCCATCCTTCTCCCTAACAGGTACCAGGCAAGTATATTGGCCAGCAATAAAGCTGTGAACGGATGCCCGGCCAGCCCGGCTGCCTGCTTCCACCCTTCCGATGCCACAAACCATAAATCAGCCTGGATACAGGTATTCATCAGAATCAGCCCAATGGGCAAAAAGATCATCCACATCACCAGCGATACCGACGGCATCGGAACATCCGGTGTTTCTTCCTGCGGCGCCGCAACCAGCCTATCCAGGTTCACTCCAGCCGCCAACCTTCGCCCGGCCCAAACACCTGCCACCAGAGCCGTAGGGAATCCTACCACCATACCCGACAAAATCACCCATCCCAAATCGGCGCCCAAAATATTGGCCACTGCAATTGGCCCCGGGGTTGGGGGCACAAAGGCATGCCCCACTGCAAGCCCTGCCAATAAAGGAAGCGCAAAAAACAGCACACTTTTCCCTGTTTTGCGCTGCAACGCCCCTAAAACCGGGTATAAAATAATGAATGCCACATCAAAAAACACCGGAATGGCAATCACAAAACCGGCCACCGCCATGGCTGTGGAGGCGCGGTTCAAGCCAAACCATTGCAACAGGGTGCGGGCAATAACCTGGGAACCACCCGATTTTTCCAAAATACCGCCCAGGATAGAGCCCAGGCCCACGATGGTAGCCACATACCCCAAAGTGCCACCCATGCCTTTTTCAATGCTTTTCACCACGACATCGGCTGGCATACCTGCCAGCAAACCAACGGCAATGGAAACCGTAAGCAGGGCAATAAAGGCTGGCCACTTGGCTTTAACAATCAGGAACAATAATAGGGCGATGCCGAAAAGCACGGCAGGCAAGAGTATATAAGACATAGACTTACGCCCATTGAGTGTGATATTTCTTGCCGCTTGGATCATCCAAACGTTCGTATAAGTGTGCCCCGAAATAATCCCGCTGCGCCTGTATAAGATGTGCCGCTGAGTTAGCCGTAGTACTGCTATTCAAGGCGGCCAAAGCGGCCATCAAACAAGGATACGACCGTGAACTAAAGCTCAAGGCTGATACCGTGCGTTGCAAAGCAGGCCAAAATTCCGTCACGGTATTTCGTACGCCCGGATGCTGGAGCAAATCCGGACTTTCCAACAGGTATACCTGCGCTTGCTGCATCAGTTCGGAGCGTATAATGCAGCCGTTGGTCCAAATGCGGGCTAGTTCCGACAGGTTTACCTGCCATTGATGCCACTCTGATGCAAGTTGTATAAACTGGAATCCCTGATGATGATTTATCAGCCTAGCCAGCTGATAGGCTTGTTTGAGATCTAGTTTATCCAAGACAACGCGGTTTTTTGGCGCAGTATAAGCAGCAGCCAACGCTATCCGGTTGTCGCGCAGAGCGGCTACAAACCGGGCAAAAAGCGCCTCTGTCATCATGGTTAAGGGCGCCCCCAATTCGCTGGCCGCAATACTGGCCCAACTGCCGGTGCCCTTGTGTGCGGCCTTGTCGGATATTTTATCCAACAGCCAATCTGCACCCTCCCGGTATCGCATAATAGCAATGGTAATGTCCAGCAGGTAGCTTTGAAGCCCTTCTCCAGCCCATTCTGTTAGCAGATCTGCGATTTGGTCCGGTGTATATTGCAAATCCCAGCGGAGTGCACTGTAAACCTCCGCAAGCAGTTGCATTTCGGCGTATTCAATGCCATTATGCGCCATTTTGACAAAATGTCCGGCTCCGCCTGGCCCAATCAGGGCAGCACAAGCTTGCTCGCCGGCATCCTTCGCAGCAATAGTTTCCAGTCCGGAAGCTACTTGCGCATACGCCTGCGCATCGCCACCACACATGATGGCCGGACCATTCAGCGCACCCGATTCGCCGCCCGATACGCCGATACCCAGAAAATGCAGTCCATGACCCGCTGCTAGTTGCTGCCTGCGTTGTGTATCCTCATAGTGAGAATTACCACCGTCCATGACGATGTCTCCGGGGGATAGTAGCGGGATTAAAGACTCGTATACCTGATCTACAGCCGCTCCGGCGTTAACCATCAGCAGTATTTTTCGGGGCCGGGCCAGTGATGCAACAAAATCAGGAAGTGATTCAAACGCTTGAGCTTCCTGAAGTTCAGGGTATTGGGCCACTGCTTTTTCGGCCACTTTTTCTTCCGTGCCAGCCACATGACGGTTGTACAATGAAACTGAATAACCACGGCGGGCAAAGTTTCTGGTCAGGCTTAAGCCCATTACACCCAGGCCCACTACACCCCATTGTGTTGGTAACGCCATTTTAAAAACAATTTGCCGGAGAATCTCCTCCGGTGTTTGCAAAACATGAATCATCAGGCCTGTATCCGGCTTTTCCCAGGCATCAAACTGTGATGCTAACAAGGATTCCGGCATAAAATGACCTTTTCTTCCCACTAAACGCCGACGCACCAAATCCATATCCCCATACAGATGAATCCAATAGAACTCCCCATCTGATATTCCCTGTGTGAGTTGCTCGCGATAGGATTGTTTCAGCGCAGAACAAGCCAATACCAGGCTAGTTTCTCGCTGGCGAATGTATTGATTTAAGGCAATCAACCAACCCGCTCTATCCGCATCATTCAAAGGGAGACCGGCCGACATCTTGGCGATATTTTCCGGCGGATGAAACGCATCAGCGTCAGCAAAAGGACAAGCCAAATGGGCTGCCAGCATTTGACCTATGGTGGTTTTTCCGCTCCCGGAAACTCCGGTGATGATGTAGACTGGGGACATGAGGAGTTTGAAGGGTTTGATGTACCGGCGGTTTCAGCCGCCGCTGTTTGAAAGGTTAGACAGAACTTGCTATAATGCTCCTCGTGGTAGCTCGCCCAATTCCGATGTATTCACTTTTTTTCCATGAGCGCCGAATTAATCGCATTTAAAAGTCCGTTTTCCCTGGTATCGCCAACGAGTTGCCAGAACATGATTCCTCCCAGTTGTTCTTTACAGGTATACAAGGTTTTTTGGCGGATGGATTCCTGATCATCAAACGTTGCGAACAACTTTTTTTGCGCATTGTAGGCATACGGCGCCTGCGCAATGGTATCCCGATAAAATTGAAATCCTTCCGCTTCGTTTATCGTGGCCAGGAACCGCTGATAAGGAACAAACGATTTAAACTTTCCCGACTGATAAAGACCGTGGTTTTGATCCGGCACATTTTCCCAAACCCGTGCGTAAAAGGCTGCACCCAGCACCATTTTTTTGCGCGGGACGCCCAGTCTTTCCAGATACTTGATCGCATAATCCGCAGAAAGTTGTTGCCCGGGTGAGCTGTACAAAGGCGTATGATGTCCGGTCACCGTACTGTACCCATTCACCAGATCGTAGGTCATGATATTCACCCGGTTGACCAGCGGCATTACCTTATTCCATTCTGCTGAACCCTCGAAAAACGCATCAAATCCGCCGGCAGCAAAACTGATCTCGGCTTTTTTTCCAAGTACTTGCCTTAACTCCCGCACCAATGCCGTAAAATTAGCCTTATCTGCCGGTTGAAATAGATGCCCCGGATGACCCTCTATACCCGGATATTCCCAGTCCAGATCAATTCCGTCCGTTTGAAAATCCTGTGTGAGTTTTTTTACGGAACGAACAAAAGAAGAGCGACCCTCTGCGGTGGCAAAAACTTCGGAACAAGGAGCACAACCACCCCATCCTCCCAGGGATAGCAACACCTTAAGCCGGGGATGCTGTTTTTTGAGTGCCACCAACTTCTGAATGGTGAGGGTATCCATAGCATCGTCGATGGTCAGTTCATTCCCGCGCAAATGGCAAAAACTAAAGATCACCTGATCCAACTGCTCAAACCGGTACTGGTCAAGATCGGAGCCGTTCCCTGCGTAATAGGCAATTACATCAATATTAACTTGAGTACTTTTTTGTACCTTTGACCATCCGGCGCAGGATGCGCACAGGATCAAACATAAGCCGATGAACAAGTAGTGTTTCATAACAAGGGTAAACCTACACAATCTCTGTCACCTGAAAACCTGCCCTCTTCATTTTTCATGAATCAAATTATTTCCCTTCTGTTTTTGATACTGACAGTGTCCACCACCCTTCCTGCCCAAAATTGGTCAACCTTCGGCAGCAACGGTTTGCGCAACGGCCGCACAGAAATAGCCGGCCCGGAATCTGTTACCATAGCCAAATGGACTGTTACCAGTGCTGCCACTACCCTGGGCAATGCGGTGTATACCTTTGGAGACCGGTTTGTAACCTCCCGTATCACGTTTAGTCCGTACAAAGGAAAAATCGAATGTCGGAACCTTCAAACCGGGGCGTTACTATGGACTTCACCCAATATCAGCAACACCAGCATTCTATACGCTACCGGATTTACCCAGGATGCCGTGTATGCCCATGATTATGCCACTGATTCTATTTATGCCCTATACCCGGAAACCGGGCAGATCAAATGGCGCTCCTCTATCAAATCACACACTTTTGGAGCGTATCCGGGCTTTGTATTCGCCTGTAACGGCGACCCCATCCTGAACGGCCCCATTACAGAGGGCATCTTCACGATGCGACTCGATAAGAACACCGGCGAGCCCCTTTGGACCAACTCCACCGTTATCGCTATTGGTCCTTCATGGGTTTTAGGTACCCGCGGCGAGCGTGTGTACCGTATTACAGGTGGCATTTCCGTCCCAATTAAGTTAACAGCCATGGATGTGAACACCGGCCAAAACCTCTACAGCTCCTCCCCTATTCCAGGCGATGGAGATCAGGAAAATCCACTCACGTTGGGCGATAATGGTGAGGTCTACTTCTGGCGTGATGGAGGAAAACTGTATGCTTTTAAAGACAAAGGCGCGAGTTTTGATCAACTCTGGGCTTATACGCCTGCAACCACCACCGGAGCTGCTCTGAGCGGAAATATTTCCATTGACAACCAGGGAAACCTCTACGTGTTCGATGCCGCCAGGGTAAAACGCATCAACGGTCAAACCGGTGCGGTGATGAGCGAGTCTGTGGAATTGGATATGTCGCAACCCTCGCTGACCATAGATGGCGATTCCACAGTCATACTCAATACCGGAAAAGGTCAATTCATAGCGTTCCGTCCGGACCTTCAAAGTTTCAAATGGCAACTCCCTGCCCCCAATAACGTGTATTGCAATCCTGCGCCTTCCAAAGATGGTATCATGGTGGTCACCTTTGGCGGTTCTCAGATCAGGGCTTACCAATCCGACCAAAACAGGGCGCCTGTTGCTGATTTTGCAGTGGCAAATACGCAGGTTGCTGTGGGCGCACCTCTGTCCTTCCAGAATCAATCCTCGTACCAGCCCGACACCTGGACCTGGCATTTTGAAGGCGGAGATCCGGCCACTTCCAACCTGCCTAATCCGACGGTTACTTATGCCCAAACCGGTGAATATGATGTCCTTTTGGTAGTGGAAAATGCCCTGGGCACTGACACCATCCGTAAATCTTGTCTGATAAACGTTACACCCGGATCCAGCACGCAATCAGAACCGGCTATACAAATACTCCAGGTTTACCCCAACCCGGCCACTGAATCTGTTTCTCTAGGGTGGCCGGAGGAAGAACGAGAACTACTCTGCATCATAACCGACCTTACCGGCCGGGTTATTTCACAACAAGCAGTGTACCCTAATGCTCCAACCCTCAACGTTCAATCCCTGCATCCCGGTTACTATCTGTTGGCCTTTCAGGGAAAAGCCGGGCGGTGGGTAGCAAGGTTGGTGGTGCAACGATAAGACCCTGATGGTATTTTTAGAGGCTGTCTCACAAGTCGCTTTTTTATTTTTACCGCAAAGACGGAGTGACACAGAGAGCTTGAAAATCAACTGTTTATACCTCTTCTCCTCTCTGCCTCTGCGGTAAAAATTACTTTTGAGACACCCTCTAATTATAACTTATCCCTTCACCATCGTCAGCGTTTTCAGCTCCCCGTCAAGCGTAATGTGCAAACTGTACACCCCCGCCGGCAAATCCTGCAGCCTGGCCTCCAGCCAATGCTCACCCGCAGGATAATCCTTATCCGAAATCTGTCGGATAGTTTGCCCACTGGCATCAAAAAGGATGGCCCTTACATGGGTGGCATACGGCAATTGCACCCTGCAACGCATTTGATCGGCAACCGGATTGGGCGATATCTCGGCCCGAAATTCCTGTTCCGCTGCTGTTTCATCCCGGTATTTTGATCGGAGCACCACCGGCGTAACCGTTTCGTTGGTGATCACCGGATGATTGAAATCAAAATAAATGGCTGCCTTGTTGCGCAAAATATCGCCCACCCGAATCCCTGGCTTGGGCTCTATTCCAAATAGAATAAAACCGTGCGATTCCGGCTCATTGGTGGTGCTGTCTACCAACCGGATATCGTCGAAATGCCAGGAAGCTACTCCGGCGTCGGTGATGGTTAAACGATATTCATGACTGGCCCCAGTGGTTTTAAGGGAATTCCAGTTCAACAAACCTGAGAGGGTATCGCGCACCACAATCCGGAAAGCTGTATCAGTTCCGGTATTCTGAAAGCGGATCATGTATTGCAGGGATTGATCCCTTATAGGCATCACGCCGGTTGGATTGGAGGTGATGGCCGTTTTGTCGTTCGGGTCAAAGCTGTTGTACACAAGCACAGGATGGGTAGTCGCATTGTTGGTAGGCGTGGGATCCTGAAAACTGGTAGTTAATCCTGCTGTTATCTGGAGGATTTGTCCCATCAAACCCGGATCAGGCGGCAAAGCCAGGTGTATTTGGTAATTCAGCTCAGTGTAGGTTTGAATGTCGGGCAGCACAAATTGCAGCTGTCCGGCCACTTGATTGTTAACCATAGGCTGTGCATCCGTGAACAACACCGGTGGCTCCGGGAAAGTCAGGGTCAGCACCGTACCGGCGGCAATAGGCTGGGTACCCAGGTTGCGGATCAATGCCGTTACATGAAACGGTTGTCCCGGACGCGCGCGCGTGCTGACCAGCGTGACCATCAGGTCTTTAATCTGCTGGTTGGGTTTGAATCCGAGCGTGAAATTGGTTTGGTTGCCAGGCGTAACGGCAATCGGACCGGGCGTGAGGCAAATCGGATCGTGGTACAAGGGCGTACCGTATTGCATCTGGTAACTTCCCTGCGGCAAAATGCGCACCACATTACCGTCTGGATCTGAAGTGCAGACATAATTACCCGGCTGAAAACTGAAGATTTCATTGGGCCGCTTCGGGTCAGCCAAAGCATTGCAATCTCCGTTTACATCATAATACGTTTTGCCTTTCACCACCCCGCCAGCCTCACTCACCAGTGCTAATTGGTCTAACAGGGGTTGCAAAGGAGTGCGCAGCGGAACATCCAGAAAATTTGGGCTATCTGCGCTTGACCCTGTGTACAAAAAGCCGTTTTGTATCACCGGATGTTGAATATTCAACCAATCGCCCTCTAGGATATAAATCCAGTTCAGACCCTGGTTTTGGGAAATAAATGTACCCGAACTGCCCCATCCAATCAGTAAACTGTCTATCTGTGTGTAGTAGTGTGCATTGAGCACTGTGCCAAAGTTTTGCAAATCAAAAATCTGCCCGAATGTTTGGCCACCATCCGGACTCATGAAGCCTATTTGAGTGCTTTTATTGACCAGAACGACCTTGCCATTGGGGAAAAGCAATATTTGGCCGGAATATTGGAAAGGGAAAGACTGTGGGCAAATCTGCCAGGTTTGTCCCAAATTATACGAGTATTTCACCCAGGGCTTTTGATATACAAAAACGGAATCACCTTTTACGGCCATACTGTTAAATGCGCCTGTCACCGGAATTGGCACCCAGGTGTCGCCCAAATCGTCACTGTACAATATGGCTTGCGGTGGTGTGCCCACATTCCCTTCATTCACCACCAGCATAAGTCTGTCTCCGTTTACATCTTTGGTCAACTCAGGCCTTCCTGCGCCTTCCCAAACGGTTTGCCAGCTTTGACCATTATCATCAGAACGGAAAATGCGACTGTTGTTTTTGGAATAATACGCTATGCAGGAAAGGAACAATCTCCCCTGCGATTCCAGCATGTCGAAAGTGCCATAGGTGCCCTCTGCGTCAAAAACAGTGTTGCGATAGAGATCCCAACTGAATCCATCTGCTGAGCGAAAAAACACATCCCGGTGCAGAAACCAGTATGAGCCATTCAGAGCAAATATCTTTCCGCCGGTTATCGGGAAATCTCCTGAAGCCAGGTGCCAGCTCAAACCATTGTCTGTAGATTCCAGCGGTGTGTCGTTGAAATACAACAAACGGCCTCCTTCCTGCACAAAGCGACTTTGGTAATGGTAAGTATTGTAATAAGAGGTTGGAATCATTGGTATTACCCCGGCATCGGTAAGGTTGACCGGATCATCCCAGGGCGCCCGATAAAAATGCCCTCCGTGGTTAAAATACCAAAAACCATTTTCAGCCATGGCTGCATCCGGCTTAACAGGCAGCTGCGTTTCGATGAAGCTGTATGGAGCAAAATTCCAACGATACACCAGGCCATTGTCTGTACATACCCGCACTATATTGCCATCAATAGAACAACTGATCATCTGCCCGCCACCGTTGGGCGTCCAGGCATTATGCTCGGCATCACTAAAAAAGGGATCCCATGACATGCACATCAGATTGTTTGATATGATAAAATACCTGCCATTGTCCCCGGCAATTTTACTGATGTCGTTACAAAACCAGGGCACTTCCGTTGATTCCAGCCAGTTAAGACCCTGATCCGGAGAAAAATACACTTGTTCTTTATCCAAGCCGTCCACTTTGTAATAGAAAAACAGATGACCGTTGGCCTGATCCAAACCATCTATTTCCACTATATTGTTGTTATTGAATTCAACATAGACCTCTTCAAATACGAGATCAAAGGTTTGGCCTCCATCTGAAGATACATGACCGAGAACATGCTGTTCCAGTTTATTGTTGGCATTGACAATTACCATCATGGAAAACACTACTAAATTATTGCCGATAACTTCCAGATGCAGCATCTTATCATCGGAAACACTATTAGCAGGAAAAATCACATCCAGTTTTGTCCAGGTCTGCCCGCCATCCTCGCTTTTGTACAATCGCCCCGCATCCTGATTGACAGGTTCTGGAATCAGCGCAAACCAGTTGTTGCCCAGCCTGGCAATATCTGTCGGGCATACAGGCCCTCCGGCCAAACCGTCATAACTATTGAGGTTAACCTGGGTAAAAGCAGCATTTTGTGCAAGCGTCGTATAACAAAATAGGATCAAAAGGCAAATGAACAGTTCTCGGCGCATAGTTGAAAATGGTTTTACAGCGTATAAGAGCAGATAAATTGCTACGATGCTGCCTGTAGCATAAATGAAAAGCCCTGCAAGCAAATGCCTGCAGGGCTTTAAATATCATTGAAATATCAATTACTTCGCCTGAATCATCTTACGCGTAGCGCTGTCGGAAGCTGTTTCCAGCTTGTAGTACAACATTCCGGTAGTATTGATCAATGCGCGCTCCAGCATTACCGTATTCATGCCTTTGGCAAACTGACCTTTTTGCTGGTAAACTGTACGACCTGTTTCGTCAAAAACGCTCAGGGTAGCCTCTGCTGCTTCCGGCAGGAAGAACCCGATGCTGGTTTTGTTCAGGAACGGGTTCGGCTGGTTTTGATACAGTTCAAAGCCTACACCGGCAATGATATTGCGGTCAAAACGGAGTGCCACATTCAGGCGACCATTATCGCCATATGCTTCAGCGCGGGTAATGGAGCCAGATACACCAAGCATTTCGCTCAGCTTACCTGATTTCATTGCACGGAAACGTACCGTAAAGGCTTGCGCACCATCAATAGAGATGGCCATTGCATCTTGTGGCAACAGGTTGAAGTTATTATCCGTCACCTGATCCGAATTCACCACACCAATAGCATTCACGCCATTCAAGGTCATGGTAAACTGGAACCCTTTCAACTGCTGAGCAGCCTTGAAAGTTACTTCAAATTCTTCACCTGCTTTCACATCGCGATCCTCTACGTCGAAGAGTGCAGTTCCATCGGTGCGTTCCTCTGCCTGCATATTGGCGTTGGCTACAGCAGAACTGTTCACGTCGCCAATTTTCACACCTGCGAAATCCTTACCAAACTGGGTTGTCATCGCATTAGCTACAGAAACCGTTTCAGGGAATGCAGCCTGGAATGGGTTGTTTGGATTCGGGAATACAAACGCCTTATCCACAAAACGCCAGCTGGTGTTGTTTGGAAGCTCGGTATAAATGCCCAGGATCAGCTTGCGAAGCTCTACAATGTCGAACGTAGTGATCGAGCCTGACTTGTTCGCATCCGCAGCAATCATTTTGTACGGGCTGTTGAGTGGCTCCAGACCCAAAATATGCTTGCTGATCAACACCAGGTCATAAGTGGTTACACCGTTGAGCGGGTTGTCGTCTTTCTCCGGAGCAATCGTGAACGTGGCATCAAGTGGCACATTGTTGACCAACTGATAGTTACCGTTATCATCCGTCAGATCGAAGTAGCTGTAAGGAGGAGTGAAGGTACTGATACCAGAAACGGTTACTGTAGCTTCTTCCACACCTTCCGTCATTTCGGTCTTCAATGCACCGGCAACATTGATGTGATTGCCAACCGGGCAGTTACCCAAGTTGTCTTGTACGATCACATACGTCTCACAGTAATCAGCGTTGCCCTGTGCATCAATAGCCCACAACTCTACGCACTGGGTACCCAATTCGTTACAGGTGAAGGTTACATTCGTGATCGGGTTGCCGCTAGCGTCAACCGGGAAGCCTGTACCGGTACCGCACTTGCGGATACCGATCTTGATCTGGCCTGAAGGTGTGCAGTTGTCTTCCGTGTATTGCAGGAAGTCAGATGCCCAAAGGGTAATCATGCTGGTTGGCATGATGTTCACGCTCAAACCGTTGATACAAACCACCGTTGGCGCTTTGCAATCTTTCACGGTGAAGGTGTATTCGTATTCGCTGTTATTGCCGCAGCCATCCGTTACAAACCACTTGATCTTGTGCGTGCCGTGTGGCAGCTCAGGTACAACGTGGGTATTCTGGTTCTGCTGGGTATTCCAGCGTACGCTGGCCGTTTTGTTGGTACCAGTTACGCTCTCCTGGATTGAGAAGCCGTATTTCTGGTTCGTCGGAACCGAACGCTCGTCGAAGGCACGTGATGTACCGCCACCGAAGTTCGGCGTGTTCAGATTGTTGAACAGAACATTGTTCCAGCCCAAACCGGCAATACCCGTATTCACAGAGTTCACTACGGTTTCCATCGTACCATCGCCATCCAGATCAAGGAACAGCAGGTATTCGATGTTCACGTTAGCACCAGAACAAGCGTCGGTAGCGGTAATGCTCAGGTCGGTTGGCTCCTCGCACAGGTCGTGTGTCTGAATGCCATTATCCCACCAGTACATTTCGTTCCACAGCTGGCTGTTGTTCGGCGTAAACCAGTTCTGGTTATCGCAGGATGGTTGTACCAACGTTGCTGTTGGCGCCTGGCCGTCGATCACTTTGATGATCTGTTTGTACCTGTAGCCATTGGCCTCGTCATTTGTACCGTTGCCGTTGCCACCAAAGGCCGGGTCGTCGCCCCAGTAGCGGCAATAGTTCGTGGCAGTTGGATCAGTCGGGCTGATTTTCACCACCGTCGGAGCCCATGGTACAATCGTGCCGCAGGCAGATACCGTTGGACCAGGCAGATTGCTTGGATGGCTTGAAATCGAATTCGGATTCGGGTTCGGCACCTCAATCAGTGGCAGGTTCGGGTTGAACGTGCACCAGTTGATGATCTGCCAGGTGCGCTCAATCTTGAAGCAAGCATCAGGCACTACCGTGAACACCTCATCTGTATGGGATACACCCATCAGTTCGCAATCTTCACCAAAGAAAGTTGGCTCACCAAAATTGCCCGTTCCATCGCATACGGTTACGATCGCATCGTTCGGGAACTTCACGAAGTAATCCTGCAGATACGTTACAATCACACGCTGGGTGCACTGACTGCTGTTACCATTGCAGTCAAATGCACGGAAGGTACGGGTAATGGTACCCTTGTTACACACCGTGTCGAACTGTGCATAGCTTACAGTATGGGTCAACCCAACCTGGCTCTGGTAAGACTTGGTATTATCCAGACAGCAGTTATCGGCCACATCCGGAATGCCATAGCTCCAAAGGCTTGGATCAAAGTTTTCGCAGTTAACGGTTACGTTAGCAGGTGACTGGCAAATTGGCTTGATCTTGTCTTCTACCAATACAGACACCATACACTCGTTCACATTATCATAGCAGTCTCTTGCACGGAATACCACCAAAATGGTATCACCAATGTCATCGCAACAGAATTTCACATCAGGACCAAACGCAGTACCGGAGCAGTTGTTCGTATTCATTCTGCGCACATCAAAGGTTGGTGCGCAGCAATTATCGGTAGTGCCGTCATCAAAGTTGGCAGCCGGAACGATGGCCATGCCATCGTTAGTCAGTGCCACCTGGGTTACCTGATCACAGGCTACTGCAGGCGGTACGAGGTCGGCTACTTTCAATGTGAAGTTACAGAAAGAGGTGTTACCACATTCGTCTGTAGCTTTATATCGAACGTTATAACTTCCGATTGGCAGACACTGGGTGTAACCAAACACAGCCATGGTGTCAGGATTCCAATAGTTGTTTCCTGGGAAGTCGGCCAAAGAACCACCTACCGTAAAGGTGATAACGTTGCCATTGTTCGGGTTCACGCCAGTCAACTTAGCTTCCAGGTCAAGGATATGAGAACATCCTTCCGAAACAATCATATCTGGCAATGCCGTATTGGAACAACATTGGAACGGATTGGTAGACACAGTAACTGTTGGCGGGCAGGCAAATACCGGACCACCCAAATCAGATACTGTAATCACCTGAACATGTGAGATCGGATTGTTTGGCGCTACCGGGAAACAGGTGTTACGCACTTTCCACGTACGAAGGATTTCATAGCTGCCAGGGCAAATCTCAAAACGCTCGTCGGTAAAGCTGATGGATGCGGTGCAAAGACCACCTACACCAATCGGGAAACCATTAATGCTTGGGCGACCGGTATTGTCCGGATCAGTTGCCGCTGCATTCAGGTAGGCAGATTCACAATTCACCGTATAGTCTGCAGGGAAAACTAAATCGTTCAGGCTGAATGGCGTAATGGTGATGGTTTGAGAGCAAGCAGCCTGGTTGGCCCATGCATCTGTTACAATCCATGTACGGACAATTTCACCACGTGGGTCGTTGCACTGACCAAAGTCATTATATTCATCATCAATTACGGTGGTAGTAGCACTGCAATCCTGAATATTTACATTACCGGTATGCGCAATCGAGGTGCTTTCGCTGCAGGCTATGGTAATATCAGCAGGGCAGGTAAGCGCAGGAACCAGCTTGTCTTCTATCTTCAACAAGGACCAGCAGGAATTGCCTGTTTCCGGATCCGTCACCGTAACCGTAAAGGTTTTACCAATATCTCCTGAATCAAAAATATTGTCAACCGGCAGGTTAGACTGATTCTTCACCGTGATAACATAGTCATCGTAGCAGTGATAGTTATCACCTTCCAAAGCTTCATCGGCATTCAAGACAAATACGCAGGTAGCGTCCATGGAAACATGGCTCAAATCGTTGCAGATGAGGTTGAAGTCAGAAGGAACGTATTCAATTACGACTACATTGAATGTGCAGGAGCGGGTATTACCCGCTGCATCCGTAACCACAATGGTAACCAAATGTGTACCAATACCAAACCATGATCCTGACGGAGGCGTCATGGTGGTATCCGTTACCGCACAGTTGTCAGAAGTGAAGATCGGATCGTAACTCACATAGGCGCCGCATGCACCACCATCCAGATTTATGAATTTAGTTGGCGGACATGTAACCAATGGCCGTTCCACATCATTCACGGTAACGGTGAAACCACAGGTAGAAACATTGCCGGCAGCATCTGTGAGGGTATACGTTACCGTAGTGGTACCTACACAGAAGAACTGTGTGTTCGTATAGCCACCACGGCCCAACAAGGCGCCATTAGCAGGCTTGCAGGCAGCATTATTGGTGGTGTATGCCACAGAAATAGTGCCATTGAAGCAGTTGTCTACAAACAATGGATGTGTCCAGGTAAAGGATGCTCCACATAAGCCGGCTTGATTTGGCAATACCTGATTAGGCAGGTCAAACGGAGCAATACAGTTAACGGTCAACGACCAACCAGTGATGGTTGGATTCTGACCAGGGAAAGGAACAATATCCAGGGTCCAAACACCTTCCGCTTTCTGGGCAAACAAGGTTGAAATGGAATCGTCCGGAACTTCTGTAATATTCACTCTGATGCCTTTCGGGCTGATCAGGGTCATAGTAGAGTTGAACGGAGTAGCTGTTCCTGTGCGGTTGAACACAATATCACCAATGATGCAATTGCTTGGCGGGATTGTGATTGTAGAACGGTTGCAGGTGGCTGCATTGATATTCGGAATACCGGCTCCATTATAGGTGGTGTTGCTGGTCAGCTTGCCACAGAATGGATTTTCAGCATCTTTCACCGTTACCTTGAAGGTGCAGGATACCTTGTTTGGTTCGATAGACTGAAGGGAAGTCTGTGTGCCGTTATCTGCCATCACTTCCAGATCCTGGTTGATGGCTCCGATGGTGAGCGGGTAACATGGTTGTGCCAGTACCCAATCAGCAGCTGTATCGGTATCGTCTTCACATTTACGGATGATATCTCCGTTATTCAATAAGCCGGAAAACCCATTACAGCCTGCAAAACCATTGGTAGATACTTCATCGAAGATGGTACCCATGTAGGAAATGGTATAGCAGGCCGGCATGTTGGCGGAGCCGTTGAAGCTGAAGTTGAACACCTGTGTGCCGCCCACCGGAAGGATGGTTCCAGCCAATGAAGGCAGCATAGTTACCGGACCGATGGTTTGGTTAGCTGCAGGATCCACCGAAAGACGGTTTACCAACAGGCAGGAAATATCAATATCTGCCGGACCCAGGTTGGAAATTTCCAGGCGGTCCACTGCTCCGGATTGAGTCACCTCAGTGATCAGGAGCAAAGGTTGATTTTGAACTGTGTATTTCACCCAGGAATCGCCAATATCAAAGAATTCACCGCCGGCATTGGTTACGCCGCAGTCTTTCACCTGAGTAAGGGCGGCATCAGCGTAAATAGTGTAAGTAACACCATAATTATTCTCGCATGGGCCGTCTACCGTTGGAGCGATGTTGTTCACCACGGCGCCGCAGAGCCATGGATCATTGTTCTTCACTACATCGGCCGGACATGTCAGGATTGGATCCTGCCAGTAATCATTTACAATTACTTTGATCTGGCAGGTGTCTCTGTTGTCAAACTTATCCTTTGTTTCCCAGTACATTATAGTAGTACCCACGGGGAAACGGCTGCCGGTGTTTAGTCCGGTCTGGTCTATTTTCACCACTGTCGGATTATTATCGCAATTATCACTAACAATCGGCAATGCAAAGTTCACATAGGCATCACAGTGCATAGACTCGGCATTTTGTACCACCGGAGGCTCCGGGCAATTGAGGAAATGAGGCGGATCATCGTCAGATACCGTAATCTGGAAAGAGCAAGTGGTAAAGTTCCCCAGCGCATCTTCGGCATAGTAGGTGATTACGGACGTACCAAGCTCGAAGTCGTAGGTCTGATAATTCAGACTATCCGGGAAGGGTGGATTGGTATTGGGGTATGGGTTGTAGTAACTAAAAGGTGGCGGATAAAGTATCGCATTCAGACTCATAGGCCCTTCGATACTTCCATCAGGATTTTTTATTCGCACATCGTAAAAGGTGACCGCACAGTTATCATTCGGCACAGGATGAAGCCATGTATACTGGCTCTCGCACAGGTAAGCTTCAGTGGTAAGCGTATGATTGGACGCCGGGCAAATGATGTCCGGGCCTATAAGCAAATCGTCATTATCACATGAGCCAGAACGGAAAATTTCGCAACCGCGGGCATCCACAATGGTAAACGACCAAACAGGCTGGGTATAAATGACGCGCAAGTGTCCTAGGTACTGACTGAAGTCGTTGATATTGTGTCCGTTAGCTGCATCATAAGTGTAAATACCATCGGAATCATCGGCATCACCGTCAGCATCTACGTCCAGTCTTACGCCGGAATATTGGATACGATAGGGCTCAAGACCTCCAACAACAGTTCCCAAATCCACAATGCGTTCAAGTTCGTCAACACAAAGACATTCCGGAGAGCCCATTACGAGCGGTTGACGCAACTCAAAGGTAGTGTGCACTATCTCAAAGCAACCCGCCAGAGCCAGGTTACCATTCTGCGGTACCGAAACACCAGGGAGAGCCATTAAATAAGATACTGTCACGAATCCACTTCCTGTTCCCGGTGTATATACGCCGTCGGTGGTAATAACGCCCGGATCATTGGTAGACCCGAGGCTTGGGGCAAATGCTGTTATACCGAAGCCTCCAACCGCATCGCCTAAATATGCGTTTCCGGCAACCTGCTGGTGCATAATAACCTGAGCGTTTGGCAGGGTTATTTTCAAATAATTGCTGAAGTCAAACTGACTTGGATTATTGGCCTCAAGGCAGAGCTCCGGAAGGTCAAATGCATATTGAATTCCTTCAAAGAAATCTCTTACATCCACCACAGAAACGCATCTTTGTTGATTCCCGTCGTCGTCAGTTACCCGGAGCGTAACAAGATTTGGCCCCGTTTCGGTACATCCAAAATTCACTGATGGAGAAAACGGGCCACCCACCTTCGCAATCTGAAGCAAAGGGGAAGGATCACAGTTATCATTGGATCCTCCATCCACAAACGGACTGTTGTTGCCCGGATTTGCTGCGAATATGGTAATATTACCTGTATTGTCTAACTGTACTTCCAAATCCTTGCACACTGCGACAGGCTTTTGACTATCCTGCACAACAATGTTAAAGCTGCAGTTTTGAACCTCACCCGGATCTGCGATATCATTATCACCGTTGATATCAACCTTCATGGTGTAGGTAACGGTGGTTAATCCGTAAGGGAAGGTAAGGCCACTCACATCATTGTGTGTTCCCTGGTTGGCAATGGAGTAGGGAGTATTAGTGGATACATCCAGGGTACCTGCAGGATAATTCACATTATAATCGATGATGGTTGCGCATCCAATACCCTCCAACGGAGCAAGTCCGGTAACCACCTTGCTGCACTCACTCGGGTCTGTTTCCACGGTCATATTGTTTGGGCAGGTAAGCACCGGATCACCGGTGGTTACACGCACAGGGAAAGAACAAACTGAGGATACGCCCTGGCAATTGTAAGCCGTGTAAGTAACCGTGTAGTCACCCACGTTGAGATCAGAACCTGAAATAGGGCCACCGGTTTGGTAAACCCCGGATGCTGTAACGGCAACAGCTGCCGGCGGAGTACTCTCATATTGTGAAACATCCGTTGTCGCCGTCCTGCCCTTGTATTCAAGACCGCCTCCATAGCAGTCATCAAAAGCCACCGGGATAGACCAATTACAATCGAAATCGCAACTCAAGTTCTCAGAGAAGGTATAGCCTTGTTCAGGACAACTGGAGAAAGCGGGCGGAGAACTGTTTAGTACAGGAATCTCAATGGTTTCAGCATCGGAGAAAACCACATTCACATTACACTGCGCGGCAGCAAGCAGATCTTCAATCATAACGCCAACCAGCGGAATGGCGCCAATAGGCAAGAGATCCAACAAATTGATCTGCTTACCTACAATATTGCCGCAGATGGAATTGGGCTTGAAAGGCCATCCGGCCACATTTCGGATGGTGATTGTACCTTGAGGTGTGGTTACATTATTAGGTATATCAGCGGTACCTGACTTTGGGAAGCCGTTGAAATCCTCGGCTACATAATCCCAGCTTCCATCGCCATCGGTATCAGCCACCACATAACCGCCGCCGCCGTCGCCTTTCAACGCCTTATTAAGCAATTCTATGATTACTTCCCCAATCGTTTTATCGCAGTAGTCTTCATACTCACCCAGTGGGATGGGGTCAATACAAAACTCGGCTACTCCAATATCAAGGCAAATTTCGAAGGTGATGATGTCGCAAAGTACCTCGGTCGCTGCGTTGAAATCCTTGAGTTTTGGACCTCCGGAGGCTGCATTTCCGAGTTCACCGGGCAGTTCAGACTCCCAAACCACCCCAACGGTTTCTGTTTCACACGTAGTTATTCCCTGTGGCTCAAGTATTGCATTCACAATTCCAGGTCCTTCCAGTTCAAAAAAGCTGCACTCAAGGTCGAGCGAAGGATTCACCGATACAGGGCAAGGATCGTAAAGGTCCGTATTTGGGGGGCACTCGCTGGGGAACGGTGCATCGGCGCCACATCCAACCCCGTCATTATAGATAGTAATTGTTTTGCAAATGGTGGATGAGCAGGGAACATAACCGGCTCCGGGGAGGGTAGAGCCACAGGAACCGGGGGTTCCCCCGTTCTCTGTGAAGCAAATCGTATACACCAGCGACCCCAGTGAACCCGGAGCAGCGAGGTTTACTGTTCCAAAAGCAGCCGGGGAGCCATTAATGGTTAAAGATGGATTGGGGCCGCTGCTGAGCTTGACCAGGGATACCGGAACCGTGCCACCATCCTGACAAATTAAATCGGAGGAGGGTGAGGTGATTTCGAAATTTGCAGATGGTTGCATGGTTATCAGCAACTCCTCTGTGTCGGTATATGTTCCCGGGCATCCATCCGGATTTGGTGCAACATAATTAATCGAAAAACATCCTCCGCCGGATGGAACGGTAATGGATGTACCACTAATTCCCAGAGAGGGAACTCCCAATATCTGTGTAAAAACTCCGTTGGCTGAGTTGCCGCCATCAAACATTGTTTGAAGATCAAACGTGCCTCCCGGCATCTTGCAGGAAGCAACAGTCTCTCTCAGATTAGCTACCGGCGGATTTTTTAGTGTAACCCTGAACTCATCAGTCAGCTTGTCGGTTGTTCCACTCAGCGGACACTCAAAATTTGCCGTGATAGGCACGCTGATCGTTTCTGACGGGACAGAGGATGGTGTAAAGGTATTTCCTGAAACTCCAGTTCCACTAAAGCTGATACCCAGCGGCACCCATGAGGCTGAATTAAGATTGATTGGTGCGTTATTTCTGCATACCGTTTGGTCCACCGGAGCCGTGGGTATGGGTTTTACAGTAATAGTCTGACTGCGCGTTTGAACGCAACCGCAAGCGTCGGTGATGGACACCGTGTAGGTGGTGGTGGTGGCGGGAGTTACCGTCAGCACAGCAGCACCAGGACCACTGCCCCAATTAAAGGTGGGATTAAAGGCGCCGCCGCCTGAGGCTGTCAGGGTAACGGAGGTTCCCGCGCAAACAATACCGTCATTGGGTGTTATAGAACTCTCCGAAACGAAAATTGGTGGAGCAGGAACAGGCCCGATGGTAACAGGAAATGATAAACTTCCCGTTAAACTGATAGTGTCGGTTGCCGTTGCCGTTACCGTGTAGTTGGTCGTGCCACAGTTTTGTGGAAAAACATGGCTTACCAACTGTCCGGATTTAAGCGGAGAGCCATCGCCCATGTTCCAGCTCCAGGTTGCTCCAGGCCGGGAAGGAATGGTAGAGCCGGAGAAAGTAACCGTCGGACCCGTCGGCCCACAGATCCAATTGATACTGGTGGGCGTGGCGGTTATGGTCAACTGGGCCTGCAATTTTAATAGAGATAAAAGCAGGAGCGAAAAAGTAAAAAGTAACCTCATTTTCGGATTAGATTGTTGGAAAAAACTTTTCATTGAAATATTATGTGGATGATTCAGGGTCAATATGCAGTTTAACCTGTTTAGATCTGTCAGGCCTGCTATTAATCCCAAAGGCGCCCGGACAAGCTTATTTAAAACCTCGTCCGGGCTGTTTTAAGATCAGTTGCGAACAACCGTTTGAGTTAAAACTTTTTGCTCTGTGTACAACCTCACCATATAGGTACCGGATGGCACATCGCCTGCCTGCCACAGCAGGGTTTGTCCGCCTTCCATCTGACCATTGAACAGGGTAGCTACCGGACGGCCCAACAGGTCGAATACCTGTACCAGCACATGCTCTTCCGGTGCGTTGTCCAGTTTGATCATGAGGGTCTGATCGAACGGAACAGGGAACGCTTCCATGCTCATTTCCGAAGTGGCAACCTCAGCCTGGTCCCTGAATCGGGACGGACGGTTGGAATCGCCGCACACGGCATTGAAAACAAGAACCGCGCCACAATCTGTGATTCCCGGCAAATCTTCTCCAGGGATACCTGCCATCAGGTACTGACCATTGATGGCCACACTGGAGCCCAGATTGTCGTTGTAGAAATTATTAGGTTCGTTCAGCATGGCAAATTCTGCCCAGCCGTTGTTTTCTCTGTGATATACAAATACAGCGCCGGCACGGCTCTGGAACACTTTT
Source organism: Saprospiraceae bacterium (assembly GCA_044347755.1). Lineage (GTDB taxonomy): Bacteria > Bacteroidota > Bacteroidia > Chitinophagales > Saprospiraceae > M3007. Next base: position 12,280 of record JBIKUE010000008.1, on the reverse strand, counting down.
TTCCAACGGGCGCCAATGGCAATATGATCGCCATCAATGGATACGGCATAACCAAACTGTTCTCCTTTTTTACCATTGTAATCAAGGATTTTCATATGCTGGTTCCAGGAGTCTACTACCCCACCCTGATTTTTATAGAATACATATGCCGAGCCACTTTCGGGCCCTTTATCATCGTTTTTATGCGCACCAATGACTGCCCAAGCACCATCGAGGTCTACACTCACCCCGAAGTTATCATCTGCTTCAGCATCTGTTGAGGTGATTTTTTTCAACTGACCCCAGTTGTTCGCGCCTCCCTGATTTTGGGCAAATACATACGCTGCACCGGCATCCGTACCTTTTTCATCGTCTGTGTTGGCGCTCACCAGCACATACGCACCGCTAACTGCCACATCAAATCCGAAGTGGTCGCCCAGATCGGCATCACCGGCAGTGAGCTTTTTCACCAGATTCCAGTTGCCTGTTCCTGCAGGAGCCTGCAAAAACAGATAAGCTGCACCTGCCTCAGGCAATGCATCACTGTTCTGACTGGCACCTGCAACCAGCCATTCCTGATGGAAGTCCAGTCCACTTCCCAATTGTTCTCCGGCAGAGGCGCCCAATATTTTTTGGTGTAAGACCCAATCAGATGGGTTGCCACCATTCCATTTGTAAATGTATATGGCACCTGCATCTACACCACCTTCATCATCCAGCGGAGCTGCAACGGCACAATAGCCATTACCCATGGCCACTTTGGCACCAAAGAACTGATCACCAGCAGAGAAATTATCCGGGAAGAGCTGAGCAACCTGGCCCCAGGCACCGGCATTGCTGTTGTAGTACAGAATATAGGCCGTTCCTTCCTGAACACCATTGTTGTTTCGGCGGCTGCCGGCAATTCCCCAGATTCCTTTCAGGTCAACACTTTCGCCCATCTGTCTGGCGGCAGCGGCATCACTGGCAAATACGGTAGCATTCAGCGTCCAATCCTGTAGTTCGTCTGTGTACCCGTCGCAATCATCGTCAATACCATTACAGATTTCTTCGCGTGGATCTACCACAATCTTAAAGGTGCAATAGTTGGTATTGCCCACGGCATCTGTGATGGATACTTCTACGTCTGTAATCCCGATCGGGAAGACATCTCCGGAGAAATGTGTTTGGTCAACAATGAAACCGGGGCAGTTATCGCCAACGGGCAGATCGAAGAAGAGCTGCGCGCCGCAATCCTGATCCGGTTGATTAACCGTAGTTATTTTATTTGGACATACCACTGTTGGGTACTCCTTATCGTTGATGGTAATTTTTTGTACACAGGAAGCGGAGTTGCCGTTCACATCGGTTATCACCCAGGTTACTTCGGTTTCACCGATCTGGTAAAAACCCGGAGCATCGTTGGTGAGGGTAAACTGGCAATTCTCAACGATGCTTGGCGATCCGATCACCGGGATATCTTTTCCACAAATGCCGGGTGCATTGCCGCTCACGATATTGTTTGGGCAGGCTATCAATGGAATAATGCGCTCAATGAGCACTACATCATTACCGTCGCCGCCAACGTAAGAAATGCCTACATTTTTGCCACTACCCAGGTAGTTGGTGATGATAAAGCCCTCGGGCATTCCGACAAAAGTGCCTATAATGGGGTCTGTACCATCGTTGTTGACGATCACCAACTGATTACACTGTGGCTGGATAAAGGAGCCGCTGATAGACAAACGCGCGCCGTTCAGGTTAACTTCGCCCTGTACATTCAGTCGAGCGTAATTGACATCTGCGATCTGGCCATTGATCTGGATCATCAACGTGGTTCCCGGAGCGAAGGCCACGGTACCTGCCTGTACATCTACACCACTGGCAGTGGGGAACACGCCCTGCGCTGCATGGAACGTGAGCAAGCCGCCGGCGGTATTGATGGAAGAAGCATTTACAAAGATCGACCCGGAAGAATGCAGATATACATCTGTTTGGGCAGGACGTGTAATGGGCTGACTCTGGGTAATGGATCCGCTTTGAGGATGACCGATGACCAGCGTTCCGGTGCTGATGCGATCAAGCTCGCCATTAGTAAGTTGAAGTGGTCCACCGAGTGGGTCGCCAGTGGGACCCAGGTTGATGGCTACGCCATTGGTGAGCGGGCGTATGGTTACGGTGTGGTCGGAGTTGGTCGTGATATTAGTGGTGGTGCCAATTAGAACACTATTGGCAATCATCGTAATATTCGCTCGAGAAGTGACACTTGCCGTATTGGCCGTAACGAGCCCATTGGAGGCGGTTCCGATACCTTCGATACCTGTGATCAGGATATTGCCGTCTTCGGAAGAAACCAGGCTGGTTCCGCTCAGGGAAACCCCGATATTATTACCAGCTACGCCAGTACCACCCGTTCCTCTCATGGTGAGTGCGCCGGAGCCTCTAGCGATTACCTGACCCGTGAGACGTACCAGGATTCCGATACCCAACGAAGATGGGCCAGAACCACCACCTTTACCTGTCATAGAGAGGTCTCCATCTCCGGAAGTAACCCGGCCGTTATTGCCTACCTGGATACCGTAGTTTTCGTTTCCGGTGGTTGTGCCGCCGGTTCCATCCAGGGTAATATTCCCGCCTAAGCTATTGGCAATGTAAGAGAAATTAGCGGTGCTGCTGGATACGGTGATGCCTTCAGCCAAAGCAGAAGCGCCTGTACCTCCACCTTTACCGATAACCGTTACATCTCCGTTAGAAGCATTGATATAGCTGCCTCCATCTACGAAAACACCACGGTTACCCGAACCGGAACCTTTGCCTCCGGTTCCTTCTACATGAATCGTTCCTGTGCCTCCTGACTGAACAAATCCTTGATTTTGCAAGAAAACGCCTACGTTAGATCCGGAAGTTCCGGTTCCACCACCCTTCCCGGTTACCTGTATGTCACCGCTGGAAGTGGTCATGAACGACACGTTTCCGGCCACATATACACCATGGTTGTTAACACCTGTGGCATCGTAGGCACCGTTGCCGGTTACTTTAACACCATCGCCTCCAGAAAATATTTGCGCTGGCACTGCTCCTGACTGAATAACGGCAACCCCATAGTTGTTATTAGATGCGCCTGTTCCACCGCCGAAGCCAGTTACTGAAGTTTCTCCGGATGCTGAAGAAATAAGACCTGCTACGTACACGCCGATGTTGAAACTTCCAACACTTTCACGACCCGTACCTTTTACGGTGGTATTTCCAGAGCCAAGTGCGCTAATGCTACACCCGGTATTCACCTGTACCCCGCGAAGATTTCCGCCCGAGCCAAGTCCTGCTACTCCGGTTACAGAAAGATCTCCATCTCCGGTAGCGCGTATGAAAGCTGTGCTGGAGAGTTGTACCCCCATATTACCATTGGATGCGGAAGTGCCCCCCCCGTTACCGGTTACGGTAACATCGCCTGCTCCGCTGATTTGTGCTGCACCTGATTCTATGTTAACACCAATATTATTTGCACCGCCGCAAGTAGTACATCCGCTGCCTTTTAGCTCCAGGCTGGCAGATCCGCCTGAGTTGATCTGAGCACCGTTGGCCACCATAACGCCATGAGACAGTGAAGAGGCTGCGGTACCGCTCCCTTGACCGATCACCGTTACAGGAGCATCCAGAGAAGTGATGATGGAATTATTTTCAGCCAGTACACCATAGTTGCGAGACCCGGCACCAGCACCACCCCATCCCTGAATATAAGCTTCATGAATAACACCGCCAATAAATTTGGCACCGGAGGTTAAAGAAACTCCGGTTTGAAATCCGACAGCACTATTACCACCCCGGCCTTTCACTTTAAGATAACCGTCACCCACGATTTGTACCGTAGCGCCAATCAGCTCAATGCCCTTGAAGTTTCCGGTGGCCGGGCTGGGCTGAATGTTCCCCTCCATCAAGAGGTCGCCATCTTCCGTCTGAAGGCTAGACAGCAGGTTGAAAAGAATTCCCTGACTGGATCTCAATACCGCTTCGCCGTTGCCGGAAAGCTTGAGATTGGCGTTGGAAGCAAAAATTATCCGGTCATTTCCAGGCACCGGGTCATCATTCTGCATATCAATGTCCAAGCCGGCACCTGAGATAAAATCGATGTCTCCACTTATATTTATTACATCATTTTGCCGGCCTCCGCTCAAGCTTAAAAAAGGAAGCGGCGACGTAAACTGGCCGACGTTGATGATATCATCGCCTTCTCCAGCGTGTATGGTTATGTTATCTATCCCGGAAATGGAGACCGTTACCGGAAAAGTAAATTCTCCGAAACCGTTCACCGAATAGGTACGACCCGGCACGTTGAATTCGATCAGGGATGCGCCTGCCTGGCTTATAAAAATTACATCATTCTCTCCCCTTTGATCGCTTAGCACAAGTACATTTCCGTCATTGTAAATGCTGTAGTCGGTTACTGCCATCGCGGGAAGGCAGGAGACCAGAACTATCACTGCCGACAGGTGCAGTCTGATGAGATGGCGAAGAGCCGAAAAGCTGTAAACTTTCGAAGAAAGTACGGCAGAAAAGAAATGGTAAACAAACTTCATGAGAATCGATTATTTTTTGAAATCTAAGTGTAAAACGAGAAATCCAGCGTTAAAAGTAATACCCAAATGCCCCAAAAAAAAATCTGAATGCAGACAAAAAAGTGGACAATTGGTTTTTCAGGGAAATACACCCGTGTCTCGCAGATTTACTCTTAAATTTGTACAAAAAAAGTATCTGTATGCAATACATTGTTTTAAGTTTTTATCTATTGCTGATTTTAGTCAGTTGTGAAGTCTCTTCCCCAGGAGTCCCCTCCAGCAGCTATGATGTTTCCGGCATAGTTGCCCAATCGGCAGGCATATCCAGGGATTCCATCCCGGTTTTTCTGGGGCAATTCCCTCCTGATATTCGGGATTCATTTTTTATCAGGCTTTTCAGACAACTTGAGATCAAATCCACCAAGGAAGATATTTTCGACGCACTTGAACTATACCGAACAGTGTTGCCCGAATCACCCTGGCTGAGAGGGTTGGAAGATTACTATAATGGCATCTCCCACCAATATGCCGGGAAATTTGATTCTGCCGACCTTTGCTACGCTTTGGCTGAAAAAGTGTTTGAATCCATACATGCAAAGTACCACCAGGCTCTTGTCCTGGACTCTCATGCAGGAAGCCTGCTTACGCAGGGTCGGCCTGACGAGGCAGTGCCACTCAAAATAAAAGCCATCTCCCTGTTGGATGATTCGAAACATGTGGAGAAGAAAATGAAGGTACAGCTCCACCTTGCCAATATCTTTAGCCTTAAAGGTGATTGTAGCATGGCAAACAAATGGATGGAAGAGCCTACCAGATTTTATGAGATGAATCCGGACACTATGAGACTGGCATACATCAACACCCTCAAAGCGAGTTGTTTAGCGGGACAGAATGACTTTCAGCAAAGTTTGCTCCATCATCGAAAAGCCCTTGCCCAGCGTTTGTCCAAGCACGACACCATAACCATGACGGAAAGTTTCTTCCATATTGGTCGACTTTTAGGCAAAATGGGCAGATGGCAGGAATCACTCGATACACTCAGAATTGCAGAAAAACTGATGCTTCAATCGGAGGACAAACAAGGGGCAAGCCACATTGCTTCAAGCATTGGCGATGCTTTGTTTAATCTAAACAGGTATGGAGAGGCCGAACACTATTTGCTGAGCAGTTACAACCAGAGCCTCCAGAGAAAACAGTACCCTGCCGCCTCCATTGCCGTCAACCGTTTGAGTGCCGTAAGAAAATACCAAAAAAACTACGAGGAAGCTCTTCAATTTTATGAAAAGTACACATCGCTTAAAGACACTATTTTCAACCAGGAAAAGCAGAAACTCAGCATGAAACTGGAAGCTGAGTTTGACTCCAAACGCAAGGAAGAGAAAATCCATGCAATGCAAAGAGAGCAAAAAATGATCTTTCAGCGAAACAGCATGATTGCGGCCCTGTTGGTTTTTTTTGCAGGATGGCTGTTTCTTCAGTTCAGAAGAAGAATGATTGCCGAAAAAAACAAAGCACTGGAGAGTAAGGTCGCTGCAGAAGCGCTCGCACAATACCTGGAGGAAAAACTGACGTTTCAAAAAATTGAACTTGAAAAACACCAAAAAGACCTCAAAGAATATGCCTTAAAGCTGATGGAAAAAAATCGGCAGGAGATGCCGCCGGAGGCGGAAGACGAACAGAAGGTTGCCGGTCAGGACGAAAGCAATACATCCAATTGGGATGAAATGTATCACCAGGCCATACTGACAAAATCTGATTGGGAAAGATTCCTGTTTTTGTTTTCACAGGCGCATCCGGGCTACATATCCAAGCTGCGCCAAAGCCTTCCTGATATTTCACCTGCTGAACTTCGCATCATCTTGCTGGGCAAACTCGGCCTGAGTCTCAGTGAAACCTCAAATATATTGGGTATCAGTCTTGATGCAGTTAAAAAAGGCCGCTACCGCCTGAAAAAGAAATACAACCTGGATTCAGACGATTTATCCAACATTATCCCGTATCCCTGACCTCTTATTACATCCGGTATTTCACCTCCTCCTGCACCGGTTGGTGAAAAAGCCTAAAAAGAACAATAACACCGCATTAATCAAAAAATCGAGGGTCTCCTTGGACGTAGCCTGAACATAGGAATGGGTATAGCCGCCCCCGGAAACAGAGCTGAGGTAGTCCGATTTCTACAGGATACCGTATTTGTTGAGGGTTTTTAAAACCCCAGATTAATGGTTGCAGACCGTATGCCGACACCCGACAAGGCTATCCCAAACCAGTTGGGTTGGCTCTCCGTTCCATGCGCTATTCCAAGCTTTTGGCGTCTGATCAATAAGTGTTCGCGTTCTTTGGCGATGACTTCAGTAAGTTCTGTTAGTTTCATTTTGTTGACGGCTTACGGTGGACGGTGGACGGTGGACGGTGGTGCTGAAATTGGCCACCCAAATGGTGCCGTCTTTGGTTTGATAAATGGCTTTTGTCACCACGGTTGGCAATCCATCCTTTTCGCCCAGGAATTCGATCTTTGTTTTTCCGGCGCGTAGAATATTGACTCCTTTGGCCGTTCCAATCCAGAGATCTCCGGCTTTGTCAATGAACAGGGTACGCACGGAGTTGTCGTGTAACACCATGGGCTTTCCGGGTTCATTGCCGTAATACCTGGTTTGGCCTGTAGCAGGATCCTGGTAAAACAGCCCGTTCCCGGTGCCAAGCCACCATTTGCCCTCCGGGGTTTCCACAAAAGCCCGGGCTGTGAGCATGTATTCATCCGCACCGGCATGATTTCCAGGTGTCACGGATTCGAAAAGGTTGTTGTCCGGGTCAAAGAAAAAAGCGCCCTTCCGGGAGGCGCCCCAGATTTTACCTTCCCGGTCCTGAAACAGGTTAATGATGATCACCGATGGTATGCCATGAGGCATCCACGTTTCCGTTTTGATGAGTTGGAAACTATCTGCTGCCTCCGAATAAAGCGCTAAACCGGCATAAGTAGTAGACACCCATAAACGTTCCTGCCGGTCAATAAACAGATCGGAGATAGGGTTGGCAGGTTTGGCAGCATTTACATCCAGTTCATGGTGCGTTTTCCAGTGGTTGAACTGTATATTGGTTTGAACAATAGTGGCAAAATCGCCTGCAAAGGCACACCACAACTTCCCCTTGGCGCTTACTGCAATGCGAATAATTCGCTTGCCCTCTGTTTCCGGCACAGAAGGAACGGCTTTGAATTGTTCTGTATCCAGGTTGAAAGTCATCAGACCCGTGGCAGTAGCCAGGTACAGTTCCCGGCCCAGCTGGGCAATGTCGTACACCGTTGGCACCGGCGCCCCCAATCCGGATGTAAGTCCATCGAAATAGGTAAGCTGGTTGGTTTGGTTGTTGATTTTGGCCAGGCCGCCATTCCAGCCCACGTAAATCTGATGTGGTTGTGCTTCATGCAGTTTATGTATCCAGTTCAGGGTACTATCGCCGAACTTTTGAAAGCAGTCTTCTGCATAACGATACTTGACCAGGCCGTTCAGCATACCCAGCCAGAGTCCTCCGTCCGAGTCGCACAACAGCGTGCGGGTACCACCGGAATACAGCGCACATGAATCGCCCTGGATATGCTCATAGTTCTTGACTCCGTAACCGTCGTACCGATTGACGCCAGTTACCGTACTGATCCACATGTACCCGTACTTATCCTGACAAATGGAAGAAAGCAGATTACTGGTCAGCCCCTGAGCGGTGGTAACTCTCTGTACATTATACGACAAGGGTTGCGCCCCAAGGGACGCCCAGGTCAGCACAACGAAAACAAGGGCATACAGTACTTTCATCCGTTAGGCCGGTTCAATTGCGGGTGCGTGTTCCGGCAAGGGCAAATATCCGGGTTTCAGGTTGATCGGAGGAAAAACTTATGCATGAGGTGTGGCAAAACAGGGTTGAGAGGTGGTGGAATGAGGGTTGGGATGTAAAGTGAAAGCGAGGCGGGAATAACTTTCGATGGTTATCCGCATACTCCCGGATCCTTTGTTGCGCCTTGGAGTACACAATCGGCTGGTGCAGGACAGGCGTGTTTTGTCCAGGACAATCTGCGTATACCATCCGCTGTAGCCTCGAAACGCTTCAACCCCGTTTTCCCACGGTTCAATGAAAATCCGGCAGCCCTCGGCGGTTAATATTTGGCACACCCTCTGTTTGCCCCCCACCTTTGTTTCATCAAACGCAAACAATTTCTCCTCACACCAATCTTTCTTTATTCCTATGATCACTGCCGCCCAACCGGACGTTTTTTCCAAGCTGAGCCAGATCATGTCGGCCAGGCAATTTGATGCCCCAACCAGACAAGATATTGAACAGTTCTTTGCCAGCTGCCGGGAGGGCATGGATACGGATTCCGAAAAGCTTCTGGCTACGTTGTACCTCAAGGCGTTGAACCAAAAGATCCACTCCGAGCGCATCGGAGAGAACATCTACCTGGGCAAGTACGACATCTCCCAGATCCAGCTGTTCAATATCCTGATCGAAAAATTCCCCTTCGTCAAGTACAGCCAGCAGATTACCAACAATGCCATTGTAGCCGAAATGCAGGGAGAAGAGGAAGTTACCTTGATGGACATTGGTATCGGCCTGGGCACACAGGTACTGAACATCATCGAGCGTTGTAAAAGCCTGAAAAATCTCAAAAAGCTCCACGTGGTAGGCATCGAGCCTTTCGGTGATGCGCTCGAAAAAGCCGGCAAGAACATCCTGGCACAAAACGGTCAGGTTCCATTTGAGATTCATTTTACGGGTATTCAGGATTCTGTGGAAAACATTGACCTGACTGCCATTCCCGGCATCGGCGGCAAAATCATTGTGAATGCGTCCTTGGCCCTGCACCATATCCAGTCAGACCAACAACGTCAGGCTACCATTGCCCAAATCAAGGCCCTCAACCCCGGCGCCTTCTTCCTTATTGAACCCAATGTGAACCACTACGAGCCCAACTTCTTCAAGCGCTTCGTGAGCAGTTATCATCATTTCAGCAACATTTTTCAGGTCATAGACCAGATTGAACACGTGAGCAATGATGATAAAAATGCGCTAAAACTCTTTTTCGGACGAGAAATTGAAGACATCATCGGAAAAGAAGAACAGGACCGGTTTGAAAAACACGAGCCCGCAACCCGTTGGATTGAACGCCTGAAACAAAGCCAGTTCAACATTAACAGCGCCTCGTTATCAGGCCCGGCCTCTGCCGGTTGCGGAGTGGAAATCAAGTACCACCAGGAAGGTTACATCGGTTTCACACACGTAACAGAAACCGTACTGGCCATTATTTACGCCAATTGATCGACCTGAAAATCGGGATAAAACAATCTAATTGTCACCGCTGATGCGGAGGGATTTTACTGACGGGGTGACTGCCAGTCACCCCGTCAGTAAAATCCCTCCGCATCAGCGGTAAAAAAATACCCACTTTATGACCCACCTGTTTTTCAACGAATTTCTGCAAAACACCCCGGTTCGTGTATCACAAAACGGCACACAGGCACACCTGATGCTCGATAAAAACGAACAGGCTTCTGACGTGGATTTTCTGCTGAAAAACAAGGCTTTGAATGCCTTGATGGCTGCCAATTGGAACCGCTATCCAACGGCAGATAATCAGGATATTGAAGCCATGGTGGCAGATTACTGTGGTCTGGCTCCTGAAAACATCGTCCTCAGCCCTGGCTCTGCAACACTGATCACTACCCTGTTGAACTACTTTGCGCTCAACCAAAAACGCATCGTGATTGCCCAGCCAACCTACACCCTGTTTGACTACCATTGTAAAACCTTCAACATCCGGTACGAACCCTGGATGCTGAACTCCGAACTGGAGTATGACTATGAAAACATGCCCGCACTGGGCGCCGGTGATGTCCTGATCATCACCACACCAAACAACCCGGTTGGAAACACCTTCGACCCCAAAAAACTGGAGGAATTACTATCTGCCAATCCGGAATCGTACATCATTGTGGATGCCGTATATGCCGAATTCTGTGCGCACGATTATACAGCACTGGTAAACAAGCACCCCAATTTGATCGTATTCCGCTCCTTTTCCAAGGCCTTTCCGGTAGCAGGATTGCGTCTTGGATATGGCTGCGCTTCCCCTCAAACCATTTCCGTACTTCGGAAACTGATGCTCCAATTCTCCATCAACCACTTTACACAAGTTTTTGCACGCACCATCCTGTTTAGCCCCGAATTTCAGAAATGCGCCAAAAATCGGGTGAAAACCATGATTACAGAGCGAGAAAGGATGTACCGGATGTTAAACGCGCGAATCGATCCAAACACCCTGAAGGTGTTCAAATCGGCCGGCAATTTTCTGCTGATTCGCGTACATCAGGATACATCCTTTCAAAAGCTGATGACGGATCTCGACGCAGCCGGGATAAAAGTGCTGAATACCTCGCCATTTCCGCTGCTTCGCAATACCTTTCGGGTGTCAATAGGTACAGCAGAAGAGAATGACTTCTTTCTGCAAAAACTGTCGGAAAGCCTGGATTGCGTAACCTTGCGCAAAAAAACGCCCATAATTCTGTCTGGCGGATATTTCCCCATGGCAGTAGAGCGGCGGGGCATTCGGTTGGCAAGTTAATCCAAGATTTGACCAATGACAAAAGCACAAATACAACGCATACACCAATCCTGGCGACTTCTCAAAGCTATTGATCCGGCTTTGGTAGGCGATGTGTTTTATAGTCGGCTGTTTTTCCTGCACCCGAAGTTGCGGAGCCTGTTTCCCAAAGAAATGGGCGAACAGCACCAAAAACTCATAGAAATGTTGTCGTACATGGTTGCCCGGCTGGACCAGCCGGAAGGACTTGTGCAGGAAATCCGGGAAATGGGCCAGCGTCATGAAGGGTACGGCGTAAAACCGGAGCACTATGCCATGGTAGGCGATGCCCTGCTTTGGACCCTGGAGAGAGGCCTCGGCTCCGATTGGACACCTGAAACCGCCGAGGCCTGGGGCGCCTGTTATGCGCTGATTGCCGGTGTCATGCAGGAATAAGCACTACGCCTTCCGCACAAATTCCGACTTCAAACCCATAGCCCCGAATCCTTCAATCTTACAGTCAATGTTGTGATCGCCGTCGGTCAGGCGGATGTTTTTCACTTTAGTGCCGGCTTTTACGGGCCTGGGCATGCCTTTTACCGGGAGGTCTTTGAGGATAATCACACTGTCGCCATTTTGGAGTGGGTTGCCATTGGCATCCAATACTTTAAGCACCTCATCGGTGGCAACTGCGGTCACTTCTTCAGGATTCCATTCGTAAAAACATTCGGTACACACCATAAGGGCATCGTTCTTGTATGTGTATTCGCAACGGCATTTTGGGCAGGGTAAAAACTCTGACATTAAAAGTATAATTTTTGGAAAAACAAGGATTTCCCCCTATTTTATTGTAAAGAATGAAAAAGCAAGGAAGGGGTTCAGAATTTCATTTGTTGCAAAGGTAATTTATTCAGGCGGATAAACATAACGTCCGTGACAATCGCTTCCCCAGCGAAACCGATTTCGGTTTGTATATGGATTTCGGCTCCTTTCCGAAATACAATTCGGAAATACCTTTCAAAAATGAATTGTTTCCGACACGGCACTGCTTTTGGACATAGGTTGGCATGCATAACGCATTTAAACCTATTTATTCACCAAAAGTAAAAAACCATGCACGACATCGGAAGAACCGTACGCGAAGCGTATGAAACGGATTACGAACAAACGCATGAACACGCGTTTGAGATGCAAGAGGCCCAAA
>JBIKUE010000082.1:0-23052 GCA_044347755.1 Saprospiraceae bacterium | reverse complement strand
TTTTTAAGCCTTTTTGAACCTCTCCTGAACCCTGGAGCGCCATGCTACAGAAAATTACAATTCGAAGCTGTAACTCAGTAAACACAAAAAAGGCCGACTCACAATGTTACTTATGAGACGGCCTCTTATTCTTTGTGCCTTCGCGCCTTAGGGTCTTAGCGCCCCAGCTTTGTGCCTTCTCAATCGGTGTCTTCCAGGGTGAAAATGTCTTCTACCTTCTTTCCGAAAACACGCGCAATTTTCATAGCCAGTACCGCTGAGGGGGCATATTTCTCTAATTCAATGGCATTGATGGTTTGACGGGTTACCTGTACCCGGTCGGCAAGTTCTGCCTGAGAGATATTTAAGATAGCCCGCTCCACCCGAATATTGTTTTTCATGGCTTAATTTTTTGAGAATGAAGGCTTTATGTGAAGAATATAATAAAAACGGGCAACAAAAATCAAAAGCGGGGTGAACATGTTGTACACCATGACATTGAAAAATGGAAGACCATGTGTGAATACGATAAAGGCAATCAACAAGACACTATTGATTAAAACAGCCCATTGTAGTGAGTCCAACCGTACCCGTTGAATCCATTCATCTTCCACTTTTTCTTTCGAAAACGCCAATAATATCAAACCGCTTAGTAAGGTGATGGAGATTAGTTCATCCAGTAAAGCCAGGGTTATTGGCTTGTTGGAAGGCCCAAAAATGCTTTGGTCAATCCACAGGAATCGTTCCATCCCATTCGGAAGCGTAAAATGGAGGTAGTCGTCCATGCTCACTTCCATAATCATACAATACAGGCCGGCTGCGAATGCGGGTATGGTCAAAATCCAGCCCAGTATTTTCCAGCGGTGGGCAATCATCAGGTGGTTGTTCATAGTCTTATTTTTTTTAGGTGACAAAAATAGTGGTCCAAAAGTAAAGTATAAACTTCATAATGTAAAATATATTTTACATTTTATAAAAAATATTTTACCTGGTGTTTTGGTGTTTGGGGGGGAGCTTTAGTAGATATGCCCTTTGTGTCTTAGCGACTTTGAGTCTTTGTGCCACATCCTTGTACCTTCCTGTCTCTTTGTCTCTTTAAAACTGGAAGGCCAATCCATTTCGCCAGGCAATAAACTCCTTGGGAGCCTCTTGTGGTAAATTTTGGTCTACACTGTAGTCAAACTCCACGGTAAAGGAAAGATGCTTGCTCAGGTCTACTTTCAGTACCCACTCTGAACTCAGGCGATAATTGCTGATATTCCCAATGACAGGTTGCCAGTAGGTGGTTTGTATGAGTGCGGCATGTTTCCCGGCCCGGAATGTGCTCGAAAGGTAGTTGCTGGAGCGGTGCCAGCTATTGGATGGAGAATCCCCGGAAAAAAAGTTCTCTTCCCACAACCAGGCAGCGCCCAGATAAATGCGTTGCCGGCCGTTTTTCGATTTCAGGGCTCGCAAACGCAAGCCTGTTCCAACGAGATGCCGTTGTTGTAATAATTGTACCGGACTATTTTGGATCTGTGAAAAAGCTTCCCAGGACCAGATTGGACTAAGCTTGTAATTGTACCGCAGATGTGCAAATGCCTGTCGGGCAATGTCGTTGCCGCCTGCACGAAGGAAGCCGGCGTTGAGCAGCAGAAGTACAAGATGCGGGTCGTTTTTATATTGTACTTTCACCTGCGATTGCAGTTGAAAACTCTGCTCACGCACCTTAACGAACGAGGTACTGCCGCGCACATGTCCGTACCATTGCACGGTATCCGAGGTGCCGGTGATGCGTTGCTCTTCAATGTTAACCACCTGGGCTTTAATTGCAGTGGTTGCTGCAAAAGCCATGCATAACCAATAACAAAACAAGCGTTTCATACGGGCTGTAAGGTTAGAAGGATAGTGTTGCTTAGGATTTAGGCTTTTTTATCCAGCGTTTTTCCCGCCAGACCGCCCGGGCGGTTTTGTCCTGAAAGGTCCAGGCTACCAGACGACTGCTTTTATTGCCCTGTCCCATCGGGATGGTTTGTACCATATCAGCTTTCACGCTTCTGAGCGCCTCGTAAATTGCTTTAAGGTGGGTTTGTTTGGCTACCAGACTGGAAAACCAAAGCACCTGATTACGAACGGCCTCACTTTGTGTCACCATCCTTCGCACAAACCATTCCTCTCCACCTTCACACCAAAGTTCTCGTGCCTGACCGCCAAAATTTAGCACAGACTTGCGCACTTTCTGTTGTTTCAGGTTGGATTGCTTGCGCAGGGATTCTGCTTCTGCTTCTTTAGGCGTTGCATGAAAAGGAGGATTGCACACTACCAGGTCTACCATTTCATCCGTTTGAAGTATCCCTTGGAAAATAATAGAAGGATTGGGCTGCAAGCGGCACTCGATGGCGCCAGTCAAAACAGGATTAGATTGAATAATCTTCTCGGCAGATTCAATCGCCACCGGGTCTATATCCGTTCCGATAAAAGTCCAACCATATTCCCTATGGCCAATAATGGGGTAAATAGCATTGGCGCCCACACCGATATCGAGCGCGCGGATAGCAGCGCCTGTCGGGATCTTACCTTTATTACTTTGAGCCAGTACATCGGCCATATAATGGATGTAATCTGCCCGTCCGGGAATGGGCGGGCAGAGATAGCCTTCTGGGATGTCCCAGAAATTCAGGCCGTAAAACTGTTTCAGAAGTGCAGTATTTAGCCGTTTAACCGCTGCAGGATTGGCAAAATCAATGGATTCCTGGCCATGCACATTCAGCTGAACGAATGGCGCCAGGTCCGGGCATACACTAATGAGTTGTGGCAAATCATATCGCTGTTGATGCCGGTTGCGTGGGTGGAGACGGGGTTTGGAGGAGTCTCCAACCTTCAGAGGCAACGTGACGGGGCGATTTTTCATCGGAATAATGGAGGGAGAAGGGTTAGCTGGTGAGGTGGTCAATGTCATCCAAATCCTTTGACCGGGCAGCCGCCTTTTTTGCATCCAGTAAATCAGATAAACGAAGCGCTCTAACAGAAAGAGTCTCCGTTACCTCAAACCATTCGGAACGACTAAAAGCTTGTTCAAATTCCAGCCCCTTTACCTTGGTTAAAATATCAATGCAAATCGGGGGGCGGCCAAAAGTAAAAACATCATAATCAGATGTTTGTAAGAACCTATTTAATGACATATCAAATACTGACATTCCAAATTGATCAAACGACTTTTTTAACTTAAGGTAGTTTTCTTCTGTAGGGTTGACCCAAATATCCATGTCTCCTGTGGTACGATTGTATCCATGTAAAATGACAGAATATCCGCCAACCAGGATATAAGCTACCTGATTGCGATTAAGCGCTTCAATAAATTCTTGAAAATCAGGATTAAATATGTTTTTACGCATGACTTTCCTGCTTCCTCATAGTAAATTGTGTTCGATCTAGTCGGTTAGGAGCTGTTATATCAAGATCCCAGGCGGCACATATGAGATACCATGCCGCCGCAAGTCGCTCAGCCGGCGTTTTGGTAAGCCAATATGCTCTTTGATGTGAGGCAGTATCAAAGGTGTTAAGCGAAAACGCGCTTCGGTCCAAACGGAATGCTGTATTCATTTGTCACAAAGATACTGCTTTTTGCGCCTGCCACGGAGCATCGCAACCGATGAAAGTTGGGAAATCAGCAGCGCACAGTCGGGTGCGGGTGCAGGACTAGATCATCAGGTGGAAAATCAAGGTACAGGAGATATGATTTATCTTTCGGCCCATGAATCTGAATATCTCACTCCAACGCCTGCTCTGGATAGATGGTTTTGCCGGTTTGACGGCAGGACTGTTCATTTTGTTATTGCGAAACCAGTTATCTGACTGGTTAGGCCTGCCGTTATGGTTGCTCACCCTGCAATGCGCCTGCAATTTCCTGTATGCCACTTATTCCCTCTCTCTCGCCTATCGTACTCATAAGCCTAAATGGATGCTCTGGACCCTGGTGTATGGCAACTGGGGCTATGCCCTGTTTGCTTTGATCATGTTGGTGTATTTTTATCCAACCTGTACCTCCCTTGGCGTAGCGTTTTTCGTGGCCGAAGTGGTGTTTATCGGTGGAATCGGGGTGGTAGAGGCAGGGAAGATTAAACGCCAGTCGCTGGAGACCTCCTAGGTTGTTCTAGACCTACGGCATGTACAAATGTTGAATATGCTTTTTGGATTGGCTTTCCCAAATATGACTCCCACACCGCATTGCGGCAACACCATAAAACGGCGTAGCCGTGACATTCCTGTAGCCCAAAGGGCGATGTGGTATTATTATTGTGGCAGAACGGCGTAGCCGTGACATTTTCAAAATGCCACGGCTACGCCGTTCTGATAATCATCAACACCGACGATTTTGCCACAAAAATGTCGCCGCGATGCGGCTTTTTAGTAGTGTTAAAAACTAACGTCAACTTGTGTCCATCCCAAAGGTTGTTTTAGACCTCGTAGGTTTTCGAAAACCTACGAGGTCTATATAGCTTTATCAACCAGACACCTCCAATATGCGCTATCTCCTCCCATTTCTGCTGCTGTTCACCACCTTACACGCGCAGGACCGCATCACCGGTCGGCCATGGGCCACGCGAAGTGAAGTAATTGCCCAAAACGGCATGGTATGCACCAGTCATCCGCTGGCCAGTCAGGCTGCGATTGACATCTTGAAAAAAGGCGGCAATGCTATTGATGCGGCCATCGCGGCCAATGCCTGCCTGGGACTCATGGAGCCCACCGGTTCTGGCATCGGCGGCGATCTGTTTGCCATCGTTTGGGAGGCCAAAACCGGCAAACTATACGGCTTAAACGCCAGTGGCAGGAGCCCGCAATCGCTGCAATTGAGTTATTTCCGGGAAAAAGGGCTCAAAAGCATCCCTTCTTACGGACCCTTGCCCGTTACGGTGCCCGGCTGCGTGGACGGCTGGTTTAGCCTGCACCAGCGATTTGGTAAACTTTCCATGGCTGCCAATCTCCAGCCGGCCATCCAATATGCCGAAGCCGGATTTCCGGTTACAGAACTTATTGCCTATTACCTCCAGGCCAGCGCCCGTCGCTTTGGTTCCTATCCGAATTTCAACGACACCTACACCCTTGGCGGCAAAGCCCTGGAAAAGGGCGACATTTTCCGCAATCCGGCCCTGGCCAATACGTACCGTTTGCTGGCGGAAAAAGGACGAGATGCTTTTTATAAGGGCCCGATTGCCCGGAGTATCGGTGCATTTATCAAAGACCAAGGCGGGTTTTTATCGGAAGCAGACCTGGCAGCACACCGCAGTGAGTGGGTGGAACCTGTGAGCGTCAATTACCGCGGATACGATGTGTGGGAACTGCCGCCCAATGGCCAGGGCATTGCCGCGCTGCAAATGCTCAATATCCTGGAAGGCTATACTTTTAAACCGGAAGATTTCGGGACGGCCCGGCACATTCACCTGTTTACGGAAGCCAAAAAACTGGTATTCGAAGACCGTGCCCGGTATTATGCCGATCCTGATTTTGCCAAAATCCCGGTGAAGGAATTGCTGGATAAAAACTACGCCACAAGTCGCCGGGCACTCATAAATCCCGACCGGGCAGCCACACAGGTTTTGGCTGGCGATCCGTTTGCCAACAACACCATCTACCTCACCGTAGCCGATGCCGAGGGCAATATGGTAAGCCTCATACAGAGCAACTACCGGGGTATGGGCAGCGGTATGGTGCCTCCGGGCTTAGGGTTTATGCTGCACGACCGCGGCGAGTTGTTCCACCTGGATCCTGCGCACGCCAACGCGTACGCGCCCGGGAAACGCCCTTTTCACACCATTATTCCGGCGTTTATTACCAAAGACGGGCAGCCCTTCCTCAGCTTCGGCGTTATGGGCGGCGATTTTCAGCCCCTCGGGCACGTACAAATCGTGATGAACCTTGTGGATTTCGGCATGAACATCCAGGAGGCCGGCGATGCGCCCCGCATAGACCATCAGGGAGGGAACAGCGATCCCACCGGCGTCCAGGCCGGTCCGGGACAGATCCTGCTGGAATCCGGCTATGATTACGAAACCATCCGCCAATTGATGCAAATGGGCCACAAGGTAGGTTACGGCCTGGGCGGCTACGGCGGCTACCAGGCCATCAGATGGGATCCCAAACGCAAGGTGTATTTCGGAGCGAGCGAGAGCAGAAAGGATGGGGGTGCGGTGGGGTATTAGAGCGTCGGAGGAATTTTATCCGGCTTTTCGAGTGCTTTTTTCTCTTCTGCTTTCAAGCGGCGCTCCACTTTTTTAACATCCTCAGCAGGGGGCAGATGCTCCGGCTTAACGCCTCGTTCGTGCAGGATTTTACGGACAGCGAGGTTATTATCCACATGCTCTTGCTGTATGTCAGACTGCCCATGCAGGTCTTTATCCACTACGTTGTGGTTTGTCAGTTCGGTCGCAAAATCTTTGGCTTTGATGGTCAGCGTAGGCAGGAAATCAGCGAGTGGGCGACCGTCCGGCACCATTAGTTTTCGCTTCATATTCTGGGTGTTGCGCCCGCCGAACAAAGCCTTATCGCCTTCAGAACGGATTATGGCAAAGCCTTTTTCATCTACTCCACGTTCGAAAATAATGCCGGAAAGTTTGTTTTCCGTTTTGGAAAGCTTTTCCCGCGCGCTCACACGGTCGCGATCGAGCAACCGTTGTTCAATAAGCTCCTGCCTGCGCGTCTGTACGGCAAAATAGGTCTGGGCAAAAGCAATTTCAGGCTTTTTCGTGGGATCGCCATTTTGGGCAATGAGGTAACAGGCATAGCGAGTAAGGGCGATATCATCAATGCGGCGTTGGGCGCCTTTCGCGAGTTCGATCATTTTCCCGACGTCAGCAAAATGATCCTGAACCCGTTCTCCCGCGCCTTTGCAAGCGTTTTTGGCCTTTTCAATGGCATGGAGGAAATTATCCCACTTGGTATATCCCAGTATGATTTGCAATTCCCTGGCACTCTAGTATTCGGTATTTTCAAAGAGGTAGTTTTATGCTTAAAATCACCTGGTCGTCTAAGTCAGTAAGGATGAAACCGAGTTGGGCATTTGTTCCAAAATTAAACGTTTGTATCAAAATTGCACATTTGTTCCATTTACCCTATCTTTGCACTGCCTACTCCGCATGAACTCCGACTCCACGTCGTTGAAGGGTATCCTTCTCAGTGCAGCAGTGGGCTTTTTTTATTTATATTTTATTGGTTACCGTCAACGGCTTTTTGGGTGAATAGTAATTGTCTGAGTTCTGGTTGCGGGAAGTGTCGTATAAATCCACAACCAACGAAATTTGGTCTTTCAAAAAATTGTAATAGCGCACTTCTCCCCGCTCAAAAACCCGTTGGATTGACCAACAAAAGTAGTCGGCCACATTCAGCAATGGTTCTACCCGGTGGTTTTGAACGTTGAACAAAACTTCGGTCGTTACTTCCCTACCCTTATTCCTGCTTTGGGCCTTTTCCAATGCCATTTGGAGATTGTTGTTTTTGGTGGTCTTGCCCCTGCTGGCAATGTTTAGTACCAGTTTTCCTCTCTTGTTCAGTTTGTTCTTTAGCAAATGCGAAAGCAGGTCGGCATAAAATTCAGCTTCTTTACCATTGTGTTTGGTTTCGTATAAAAGCGGGATTTTCCGCCCGACAAAGGCTTCAAAGCTGCAATCAACAGAGGCTATAAAATCGAAAAAAACCTTGCGCACCTCCGGCACGTCATCAGTAGCATGGAAATAATATCCGCCTTCTTTTGCCTTTTTGTTGATGCTTGGAATATCGCGAAAATAGGGGTCACTAATAATTTGATTTTGCAGGTCAATGATCCGACGACGCAAAGGCTGCAATGGCTCTTTGAATTTGACCATGCCTATAATAAAACAGAACGAAACGCCATCTTGCCCAATGATCGGCACTTTCCCTTTTCCGTAAAAAGTCGTATCCCCGGCCTCATCCAAAAAGCGGTGGTTGTCTTGAATCAGTTGCGGCATCATTTATTGCTTTTATTTCCAAAGATGGGTGTATTGGTTACTTTCCAATACAAAAAGTGATTCGCATTGATAATCAATTGTTTGTGAAAATTGGGTACAAATGGGGTACATATTTGACAAAATGGGTGGCTTTGTGTGTGGTAAAAGCAGAAAATAGCTTTTAATAAATATAGTATAAATGCTACACCTTTTTGTTGTTCAACTCAAGGACTACTTGTTTTTATATGATTGCATAGAATCATATAATTTTTGAATATGTTGATATCCACCATCTGGTTCATTCTCATAAATCCCGGCATTCCATTGAATATACTTCTGGATTTCAGCATTTCCCCATACTACCTCGATGTAGTACCCATACGCGGCATATACCTCCTTCAGGTCAATTGCACCCCATTCCACATTCAGCGCTAAATCGGTCATTGGATTTAATAAATACTTATCAATATCATTGTACGTATAAATGATTTTAGTGCTATCGACTAATAATTTGTTTAACTGAGGATAATCACTATTTCTTATAAAAAAGGCTAAATTATTAGGCAACATAAGCCCATTTTTGTCTTTTTCCCCAGTGTTTTGAGAAAAAGTCAACAGCTTGTGATCTAACAACATTACCAGATCCATCGCTTGATGATCTGAAAAAATGGGGCGAAATTCGTTTAATAGTGCCCCCTTATTAGTGATAGAAACCTGACGAATTTGAAAAAATGCAAATAGCAACAAAATAAATGTCAAAACGGTATTAATTGCCGTCCAAAGCACGGTTTTATTAACTTGCCCATTTTCTCCGCAAATAATCAAGAGAAAAGCTTTAAACTTTCGTTGAAAAGCGGATTTTTTAATTGATATTTTCATATTTAAATGAATTTCATGTTTTATTTTATCTCTACCCCCGCCATCATCTCCGCCTGCTCCAAAACCAACCTCACCGCAGCCTCCGTCTTATCCGGCGGATACCCGTGCATCTTCAAAACCCGCTTGATACTCACCCGCAATTTTGCCCGAACCGATTCCTTCACACTCCAATCAATCGAAGCATTCTCCCGGAAGTTTTTGTAAAGGTCGAGGGCGATTTTTTTCAAGATGTCATCGCCCAGGATTTTCACCGCGTCATCATTGGTTTCCAGTGCATCGTAAAAGGCAACCTCGCCTTCCGTGAGGCCCAATTCCTCGCCCCGGTGTTTGGCCTTGTTCACTCCTTTGGCCATATCGATCAGTTCCTGCACAAACTGCGCCGCCGAAACCACATGGTTTTGATAACGGTTGACCGACTCCTGCAACATCTTTGAAAATTCCTTTCCCTTTACCAGGTTTGATTTTCCAAATGATTTGATTTCATCGTTCAGCAATTTGCGCACGATCTCAGCCAGCAGGAATTGCTTGTCTGATTTTTGAGCTTCGTGCAAAAAGTCCTCAGACAAAATGAAAGAAATGTCCGGCTTTTGAACACCAGCCACGGCAAATAAATCAATCACATTTTGCGGCAAGATTGCTTTGCTTACCATCTGCCGGATGGTACTGTCGATTTCATCTGACGTAGGCGCGCCTTTTTCAGCGAGTTGTTCTTCCTGTTCCGCCACCGTCACTTTGATAATGTAGGAACGAACGGCCTGGAAAAACTTGACTTCATCGCGGATGGCCAGGGCGGCATCATCCGGTACGGCAATCGAAAATGCCCGGAGCAGGGCATAAACCGCTTCCCGGAATTCCTGCTTCCCTTCTTCCAATTGCAAAATGTAGTTCGCTGCCCTGGCGATAAATTCCAATTGAAGGTTTGCTCTATCCAATTGGAAATAAAAATCATAAGGAAAACCTGATTTGCCGCCTATCTGTGCAAACAGACTTTTCACCCGCTCGTAATGCTTTTGCATGGCCAGCACAGCGTCTTCCTTGTAGTTGGCCGGATTGCCTTCGCCGCCGTTCTCAATGTAATTTTCAAGGGCTTGTTTCAGGTCGTAAAGGATGCCAATGTAATCTACCACCACACCCGCGCCTTTGTTTTTAAATACACGGTTGGTGCGCGCAATGGCCTGCATCAGGTTGTGACCGCTCATGGGTTTGTCCACATACAGTGTATCCAGGCAGGGTACGTCGAAGCCAGTCAGCCACATATCCCGAACGATGATAATTTGCAACGGGTCGTTTTCGTCCTTGAAGCGGTTGGCGATGGCTTCATTTTGCGTTTTGGTTCTTAAATGCGGCTGCATTTCTGCCGGATCACTGGCGCTGCCGGTCATCACGATCTTCATGCCGCCTTTGGTGTCCTCCTGGGCATGCCAGTCAGGGCGCAAGGCTTTAAGGGCATCATACATAGCTACACAAGCCTGGCGACTGATGCAAACGATCATGGCCTTTCCAAGCGTAACTTCACGACGCTGTTCAAAGTGTTGCACAATGTCGGCAGCCACTTGCTTCACCCGGCCTTCACTGCTGACCACGGCTTCCACGCGTGCCCACTTGGCCTTTTGCCGGATGCGGTGGGCGACCTCGTCGGTTTCGCCATAGTTCTCAAGTAGAGCATTGATTTTTTCATCCATCACTGCCGCTTGCTCCTTATCTAATTTGATATGCGCCAGGCGGCTTTCGTAATAAATCGGGACGGTTGCGCCGTCGTCCACAGCGCGTTTGATGTCGTAGATGTCCACGTACTCCCCGAAAACGGCGCGGGTATTGGCATCCGATTTTTCCACAGGCGTACCGGTGAAGCCCAGGAAGGTGGCATTGGGCAAAGCATCGCGCATGTTGCGCGCGAAGCCATCAATGAAATCGTATTGGCTGCGGTGGGCTTCATCGGCGATCACCACAATGTTGCGCCGGGTGGAAAGTGTGGGGTATTGTACGCTGATGCGTTTTGTCTCACCTGCCTCGTTTTCGTACTCCTCGGTTTCAAGGAACTTCTGAATAGTGGTAAACACGATACCGCCCGATGCAACGCTCAGCAATTCCCGCAAATGTTCGCGGTTTTCGGCTTGTTTGGGGGTTTGTCGCAAAAGGCTACGGCAAGCGCTAAAGGTGCCAAACAACTGCTGATCAAGGTCGTTGCGGTCGGTGAGCACTACCAGGGTGGGGTTTTCCATTTCAGGAGCCAGCACGAGCTTCCCGGCATAAAAAACCATGCTCAGGCTTTTGCCGCTGCCCTGGGTGTGCCATACAACGCCCGCTTGTTTGTTGCCGACTTCAGAAGAAGCCGCAATGGAAGTACGGATGGCTTTGTTTACGGCGTAGTATTGGTGATAGGCCGCCAGTTTTTTAATGGTCTTTTTCGGTGTTTCTTCGAACACGATGAAATGCCGTACCAATTCGAGCAGGGTCTTTTTATTGAGCATGCCCCGGAGCAAAGTTTCCTGATCGGGCATCCCTGTTTTAACCAGGTTGCGCCCATCCGTGCTTTTCCAGGCCATGTAGCGACGTTCTTCACTGGAAATCGTGCCTGCCTTGGCGTGGATGCCGTCGCCGATGACACAGAAAGCGTTGTACTGAAAAATGGAGGGGATGTCTTTCTGATAGGTTTGCACCTGATTCCAGGCGTTTTTCAGGGTGGCGTTGTGGTCGGCGGGGTTTTTAAACTCAAGCAATACCAGGGGTAATCCATTGACATAGATCACTGTATCCACTCGGCGGTTTTTCTGGTTTTCGATAACGGTGAGTTGGCGCACCGTTACAAATTCATTGCGTTCCGGCTGTGCAAAATCAACTAATAAGGCTTTGTCGGTGCGAATTTCGCCCTGGGCGTTCCTGAATGTTACGTCTACACCTTCTGTAAGCAAGCGGTGAAAGGCGAAGTTATTGGACAGGGAATCAGGGAATTCCACGCGCAACACCTTGCGCAAAACATCCTCGCGGGCATCCGCAGGCAAGTGCGGGTTCAGTTTTGTGATGGCCGTTTGCAAGCGGCCGCGCAAAACCACCTCATTGAATGCACGCTCCTGCACGCGATCACCTTCCGGGGCGATGTCCGGCCCCCAGATGATTTCCGAATAACCCAGTTCGGTGGTGAACAGGTTATTGGCGGCGTATTCGATGGCGTCTTCGTTGAGGATGTGCATGGGGGAATCTATTAATGTTCCAATTCCAAAGCCGCTTTCAATTCCAAAGCAATGGCATTGGCGTCTTTTTCACCCACTACCCGGATTTCGACATTTGCATCCTGCACATTTAATTTCTTTTGAAGTAAATCAGTCAATTCTTGACTGTCAGGAAAAATACTGAGCAAGTAAACCTTCATGGGTTCTTCCGCAGTCAGCAATTCTCGGGCGAATCCGTCCCATTTGTAAATTTTGTCTTTGATGCTGCCTTCGTTTTTTAAAGCAAACGAAAGGCTCTGGATACAGTGCCACACCCCGTTTTTGCAGGTATGCTGAAAGTTGAAAGTGTCGGTGTCGGTCTTCACCTTATGATGATGAAGTTTTGGTGTGAGGTTGTAACGATCGAAATATTGCTTGTAAACATGTTTCCAAGCATAAGTATCATCCTGTCGTTTGATACTTTCCTCCTGATATTGCCCTATGATACGGGTGTAAATTTCATCAAAGGCCAATGCGTGCTCCAAATGCCGTCCCTGCCAGGTCTCGGAAAAATACAGGCCATTGTCGTCTGGCGGGAGCAAGGAGCTCGTCAGTGTTTCAATGCGCTCAAACCCTTGCAGCCCTTCTTCGCGAAGTTTGGTCAGGCGTTTGTGCATTTGCTTGAGTGCCGACAAAATGTAGCTGCCTTGCACTGCATCGCCAAAAAACTGACTGAGGCGGCCATATTTTTTGTCCTCGAAATTCCAGCGCAGCTCGCTGCTATTGGCATCGAAATACACCACACCAAGATTGGCAAACTCCCCGGTCAGGTGGTCGTGCCGGTAGCGCAGGAGCTGATATTGGTAGTTTATCCAATTAACTTGTTGCATATCTCTGAGATGAAGGTTTCTGAATGTTGTTGAATGGACATTATATGGTCCTGAATGCGTGTCATTTCTTGGGTGTTTTCCCATTCTTGGGGGATTAGCTCTGTTGCGCGTTTCCAAAAATGTGGCGTCAGTTGCACAACACTACTCAAAGCAGCTTCCCAATTTATGTTCCGATTTTGACTAATCGTCGGGTAAAAAAGATGCTGTTTGGCTGCCTTGACGTCCGTATCATTCAATAACCACGGTGTCGGGTTAGCAAACATAGGCAACATGGACAAAAAGCCAAACGAAAGTTCATGGTCGTAAACATAAATCTTGCCCTCTGCCAAAAATGAATTGGGTTTTTCATCGCGGCGATCAGCATTTTGTAACATCAAATCAAACGCAAAAATACGGGCGGCAGTTTGATGCAGGTCAGTAGGAAGCACCGGCTTTGGCTGAAAAGTGGCGTTACCTGAAATGTAGCGGCTTCCAATATTCAATCCAAGTGCCTTGGAGGTCATAATAGCCTGAAACTCTCTTGGCACCGACGCTACAAAGTTACTATCTACGGCAATAATTACAGGTTCCGGCACTGCAATATCCATTTCAGCAGCCATCCACGCAGCTAACAATTCCCGGCGGCAGGTTGTTTCATTCATCCGCTCTTCATTGCGATATTTGAGCACGAAATCGCCTGTTTGTTGTTGGTGCTGATCAATGCCACGAATAAGCATGGGGTGGTTGGCGCCACTGCTTAGGGTGTGTACCCATTGTAAGGGGATGACATCGCATGGTTTGTAATGGGGAAAGGTGATTTTTGGCATAATGAAAGATGAAATATTTAAATTAGGTAGCGTTTCTGAAAAGGTATTTTGCTTCGTTGTAGTGATAGTTGTATGAATTCTATATATTTTCAAATCGCTTCAAAATTTCCGCCTTTGTTGCCCTTGTTGGATGAGAATGTTCCTGATAAATAAATTCCGCCCCTTTATCAGCAATGTTCGTGACATGAGAAAGGTTATTAATGACATAATGCTTGCCCCTGCTGAAAATTTCCACCGTGTAAACGGCAACAAGTTCCAAAAATTGATCAACGATATCGGGCCTGAGCATAATGTTCAGACCTTTAAATTCAGAAGCAACACTTGGGAAAACGATACCAGGGAACTTCCGTGAAAACATCTCGGAAATAGCTGCTGATATTTTGTAGTTGTAGTTTTGGGAATCAGGGACGTTTGCGCCAAACTGTTCGCTATAAAATTTGATTAAACGTAGGTAATACTCTCTCTCTGGGTGTTTCGAAATTTGAGCAAACTGGTTGGCGAATGCTTCTCTGATATAAGAGTTTGCAGCAATTGCTTCATCACAAAATATGATCTCTGGGCATAACAGCTGCGATTTTGTTCTCCATCTTCCTATTGTAAATACCTCGCCATCATAATCCTTATCTGGATTCAAATAAAATGCCCTTACTTCATGTAGGGCTGTAGCTCTTGGGAGCCCCATCTCTTCAGACTCCATCGATCCATAAAATACCGGATTAAAAGGCCTGTTACCTCTTCCATACTTGTTCAAAACCGCTTTTATCTTATCAGGGTCTTGCAGATAAGAAATATCTGATTCCTTTTTAAAAATCTCGCCTTTGTTAAGTCGTGCTCTCTCTATAATTATGTCTTTATGCACATGACAAGTAGCAATAGGGAAGTGACGAAGTTTATTTTGGATCAGGTCCAAAATATAGTCGTACTCAATATTTCCCAAGTCCTTGGAGATTTCAAGTAATTCCTGGAAATGTTGTTCTTTTTGCTTTGTTGACATATTTTCTTGCCTATTAAGCTTATTTCTTCCCCTTTAACGAAGCAACCAAGTCTTCCTCAGAAAGGACTTTATCATACCATTCATCTCTTACCTCATCACTTCCCACATCCGTCTTGATTCGATCCAAAAATCTCTTGAAGTCGGAATTCATGGTCAATTTATTAATCGTCTCCCAGTCCAGATTTTCACGAAAACGTGCAGGGAATAGTATTTCAGATGAATTTGGGTCTTCAATATCCAAATAAATCACTCCAATACCGAATGAATTGGACAGCCTTGCCAATTCGTTTCTAAAATCTACATTATCTGAAAACTCTGCCGCAACCAAGTAGCTTTCATTTGCCCAACTTGAATTCGATACAGTTTGAAAAAAATATTCGCGCAAAGTTGTTAGATTGACCTGTCGCTTTAATTCGAAAGAAATTAGTTTTACAGCAGGGCTACCCAAGGCTTTATTTAAATGCATCACTGATTTGTCCCAACTTTGATTAATAAATACACACCCAACCATGTCAGGATGGACCCAATCCGCATATTTCCCATTGGTTGATCTCTGGTGAACTATTGTCTTGGTGTAGCACCTCCCCAAGTTCCAATGCGCGAAAAACGCAAGGAATTTGTGCAATTCTTTTTCCAAAAAATCAATGTTCTTATTCTTTAAAGACTGCTCTTCCGTCTTATCCTGAATGTCGCCTAGTTCATAAGCCTGTAGATTTTTATAATCCTTGTTTTTAAGAATAAACCGCTTTGGCCTCTTACCAACAGATTTGAAAATGGAATCAGGCTCATCTGCTAATACATGCAGCCTGGCCCCCAAGGTTGCAGATGGTGTTTTCCCCTTTGTGCTGAGATTTTTATCTAGCCCCTTTTTAACAGCCAACTCCCAAATTTCATTCGAAGTTAACGGTGTTTCAGATTCTTTCAGAATCGCTTCAGCAAGTGCATGAAATGTCATCTTTGACTGATTTAAATGATTATTTCTGATATTAAGATTAAGAGTAACGGAGGTAATTGGCATCCTCACCCCAAAAATCATGGCATCTTTTCATCTCCAAAATGCCAAAAAAGTTCTTTTTTAACTTGCCGACTGAACCCAAGCCCAATTCTTCACATAAAGTATAAAATCCTTTGCCCTGTTCCGGGTTGTTTTTGCCCACAACAACGGCGCTTAAAAGAGGTCGGTTATGCTCAAACTCATAAACTGAAATTTCGCCCAATATTCTGCCAATCTCGCCACTATCGGCATCTCCCTCCCAAAGCAGCCCAAGTTGGCAGGCATCGTTCACATCCGAATAGGTACACATTTGTCCTTTTCTGGCTACTTCAATAAGATAGGTTCTTACATCAGGTCGCATGATATTTTGATATTTGATTTAAGATAAAACCTCTCCTCGCATCAGTCGTGGCAACAACGCATCGCGCAAAGCAGTAAGGGTGTGAGATTCTTGATTGTTTTTTCCAGTTTTGAAAACCAAAGGCTCAATTAAGTTTTCAAACTCTATCAATTTCCCATCCGTAGGCAAAACAATTGTCAGTTTTTCAGAAAAATAACTGAACTGAAAATTGCTTATCCCTGTACTCTGCTGCTGGTACTCCCATGTTCCACCTTGAGCATAAAATATTTTCATGAAAACTGAGAAAAAGTAGGATTCCCTTTTGGTTTTGAATCGAATTAACCTGCAAAAACTTGCGGGAACGGCGTTGCCTCCAAGGCTTTCAATAATCTCTTCTGTAATCAGTAATGTCCGTCCTGTGGGTTGATCCCGCGAACCTCCAGATATTTCAAGTAAAAGGTCGCCAGGTTGAAGTCTGCGTTTCCCAAAATTTGATGATTTGATAAACCGGCATGGGACAGTATGATAAACTCCCTTTTCCAAATTTTCAAAATCTGTTCCACGTATCACGGCTGAACGAATAGGAAATTCATGCGAAGCATCATCCTTCCCCCAATCACCACCTATAACGAAATCAAATAATTCACCTACATTGATTTCCTTCCACCCTTCCGGCAATTCTTCCCCCCCACTCTCATACTTCCCAAACCACTCCCCCCAAACCGCCTGCGCTATCCCTTCCAGTGTCTCGTTCATCCGGCGGTTGAGTTCGATTTTGTCGTCCAGGGCGGTTAAAATGGAGGCGATGCGGCGTTGGGTAGCAATATTCGGTAACGGTATTTTCAAAGCCTCAATCAAAGGGATTCGAAGATTGCTCACTGTCGAACCTGTCCCCTCGCTTGCCATAATTTGATTTTGGACAAACCCAGATTGGAACGAATAAAGTAGAAAATAGGGGTCAGCCTTTTCCCGAATTGGTTTTATTAGAACAACCCTTTGCCCAAGACAACATTTCAGATTTTCAGGAACCATGCAAACCTCACCCATAGGTGCTTCCCTAGTCAAAACCAAATCTCCAGATTCCAATTTCGCCCTGCGGACTCGGTCTAAATATGTTTTTTCATCTGTGAAACTACTTTTATCAAAATTCAACCGTCCGCCACGTACATTCCAACTTCGGATAACAAAAACGCCACTGTCCGTCCAATTTGGGGTTGAATGTGGGCAATCAAATATTTTTGCAATTTGATTTAATTCGACCTCCTCCCATTTTTCAGAACTCATACCCCACCTCCTTCAATTTTTCTCGGATTAAAGTTTCTAGCCGTGCGCTTTCCGCGAACTGCCCTGCCAGCGTCCCCGTCAATTCCCGCATTTTTTCTTCAAAAGGGATTCCATCATCCTCCACATCTTCCGCGCCTACGTAGCGCCCAGGGGTAAGCACGAAATTGCTGGCGCGTACTTCATCCAGCGTAGCGGCATGACAATACCCTTTTATAGGTTCAAATGTGCCTCCGGGGGTTCGCCAAGCATGGTAAGTGCCAGAAATTTTCAAAATTTCCTCTTCCGTAAGTTCACGGTGGCGGCGGCTAATCATGCTGCCCATTTTCCGGGCATCTATAAATAATATCTCATTCGTCCGGTTTCTGAACTTGTGGTTACTGCGGTCTCGCGCCAGGAACCAAAGGCAGGCCGGAATCATAGTATTATAGAACAACTGAGAAGGCAGCGCAACCATACAATCTATCAATCCGGCTTCGATGAGGTTTTTGCGAATTTCGCCTTCGCCGCCGCTGTTGGAGGTCATGGAGCCGTTGGCCAGTACAATGCCAGCGGTCCCCGTGGGAGCGAGCTTCCAGATAAAGTGTTGCAGCCAGGCGTAGTTGGCATTTCCCGTGGGTGGCATGCCGTATTTCCAGCGGTCGTCGTTGCGCAGGTGCTCGCCGCCCCAGTCACTGATGTTGAAGGGTGGATTGGCAATGATGTAGTCGGCTTTCAGCGTGGGGTGTTTGTCTTGGGAGAAGGTGTCGCCCAATTGGATATTGTGCGCAATGCCCCGGATGGCGAGGTTCATTTTGCATAGCCGCAAAGTGGTAGGGTTGCTCTCCTGTCCGTAAATACTAATGGCGTCGCGCTGGCCGCCGTGAGACTCAAGGAATTTTTCGGATTGCACGAACATCCCACCAGAGCCACAGCAACCGTCGTAAATGCGTCCGCTGTACGGTTCGAGCATCTCTACCAGCAGTCGCACGATGCTTTCCGGGGTATAAAACTGTCCGCCTTTTTTGCCTTCCGCGTCGGCAAACTGGCCAAGAAAATACTCATATACCTTGCCTAGCAAGTCCTTGCTGCTGTGTCCGGGTTTGTTGAATCCGATCGTGGAGATCATATCCACCAACTCGCCCAACTTGGTTTTATCCAGATCGGGGCGGGCGTATTCTTTGGGCAGGACTCCTTTCAGTGAGGCGTTGTCGCGCTCGATCAAGTCCATCGCATCATCAATGATCTTGCCAATGCCGGGGTCTTTTGCTTTGGCCTGAATGGCAGGCCAACGTGCATTCAGGGGTACCCAAAAGACGTTTTCAGCGAGGTATTCGTCTTTGTCTTCCGGGTCGTAGCCTTCAGCCAGCTTTGCTTGTAGGCGTTGGTAGAGTTCGTCGAATGCGTCGGAAATGTATTTCAGGAAGATCAGCCCCAGTACGACGTGCTTGTATTCAGCAGCGTCCATGTTGGAGCGGAGTTTATCGGCGGCAGCCCAGAGGGTTCGTTCGAGTTCGTGTTCAGCCATTCAATTTTTGGTGATTAAAAGTTTAATTTGGTTCAGGCAAATATAACTGTTTTGGCGTTTTTTACGCAATCTCTGAATTTCAGGGAGCTGTCAAAGAATGCTTGATAAAGGCCTTTTTGTAATTAGAATTGTTCCATTTTTGGCAAATACTTCATTTTTGACCGCTTAATTCTTCAACCATTCGGCATTTCCGAACAGTTGCATTTTTTGCAACTGCTCACTTCCCAATACAAAACTTCCCAAAAATATTCCCCAGCAAATCCTCCACGCCAATCTAGCCCGTGATCTCGCCCAGATACGCCAGGTACCTTTACTAATCATTCAGAAGGTTGTCCCACATTAGATGCCAAATTATTGACTTGCAATTCCCGTGTACTCCAGCATTCTGTGCCCTCAAAGAGGTAGCAAGCGGCTTCAAACTTTTCAAACAGTTCAAGGATGAGGTCTTTTTTTGGGCGTCCTCGCAGTCGCTCTTATGTGGGATGATGGTCTTTTTATTATCCATCCATTATGTGTTTTTCTTCGAGTCTTTACATCTTACTCCTGGCCGCTTCTACAAATCCGCATAATGCCATAAAATCTGAAGGTCTCAAGGAAGAACCTCTGCTATCCCTGGCGGCAGATCTTAAGGAGTACATCCATTTCCGTTCACTTGTTTTGGTGTTACTATAAGCTTCTTTTCGTTCGAAATCATAGACAGCTGAAATTTCAAAACCTGTTCTACTTCTATACCTTATTTCAGTTTGCAAAGGCCTGGTAGAGTTAGCAGCTTCCTTCATCGTATTTAAGGATTTTACTAATAAATCCATTTCATCCGCGTCAATGATCCCACTAATACTATTAGACTCAAAGACAAGTCCGGAGATTTTTGCTCCTGTATTCAGGTTTTTAAGCCTTACCACTTTCATGGCAATCGAATAACTAAGGGTGCCAATTTCTTCCGTTGTGGCCTCCAACAATGTGCCATTTTCCAATAGTAAGCTTTCAATTTTAGACTTTAAAAGCTGAACTTCAGGCTCCGTTTGAGCAATTGCAGTTAATTGGAAGCAAATCAGAAGGAGAAAAATGATCTTTTTCATAATAATTGAGTTGTATTTGGTAATCTATTGATTGTCAATATCCTTCTCTCTCACTCCCCCAACCTAAACGTCCTCCCAAACCAATCCAAAAACACATCTACTGAAGTGCTATTAATATCCAGATATCCGGCTTGAAGCGCCTGCCCAAACGGTTTGCCCGGTTCCTTTTTCCAGGCTAGCCAGGTGTGAAGTCGCGCCTTACCTGCTTTTGCAGGAGTTATCTCGTTGAAGTTTTGTTTTTTCAAATAGTCCAATACGCTTTGAGCATGCGCCCAAAGGGCATTATCAGGCGGGACTAATCCGGCCAGAAAATGTTCCAGGTATCCGGTTCCTTTATTGTCAGGCATGATCCATACGCCTACCACAGGCAGATAGTCTTCCTGAATCACTTTTGGTCCGACTTGCGTATCAGCATTGGATAGCGTTTCTTCTGAAAACTTCTCAGCCAGGATCTTACGGATGGCTTGCCATCTTGCCTCGGCTCCTGTATCATTGGCATCTACAATGATCCCAATATTGTCTAAATCTGACTTGTTCAAGGCAATTTTTAACAATTCAAGGACTTTTGCATAACCACCCCCTGTTGATATGAAATCTCGTTTGAAATCATCTGGGGATTCATAACCCATCGGCGACTTCAAGCCTCGCAATTTACATAAGGTGGCTAATGCTATGGCATCATTTCCTTCTACAATAAGTTTTTGGGCCATGGTTATCGGGGGTCAAGGTTTGATTCCAGGCTTAATTCAAGACTTTCCGGCTCGTATCGGACGGCTTCTATGTGACCGTCTTTGCGGTTTTGTTGCAATCTGAAAAACACACCCTCGCTGCTGTTTTCAGGCTTTTCCAGGACATAGGTAAAGGCCCTCAATGCATCCTGGCTGTGCGTGGTGGCAAAAACCTGCACATTCAACTCTTGCGAGTACTTGAAAATAATCTCCCAGATTTTTTCCAACACGGAATAATGCAAGCCTGTTTCCATTTCATCTATGAGCAAAACATTGTCTTTGGCCATGACTAAGGCGATAGCCATCACCAACATTCTTTGTGCACCATCGCCCAAATTTTTCAATGGTATGGGCCGCTCTTCATCTTTGAGCCGGACCATGATCCGGTTGTTTTGCTGAACATCCAGACGAACCAGATTGGGGAGCAGGGTGTCTTGAAGGATCTGAATAACCTTATCCTCTCTGGGGGTAAGTGCAATTTTATCCCAGTAATATCCTAAAGGGAAGTACTCAGATGCACTAAATGGCACATAAATAAATTTATCCCGTGGCGTTTTTATATCCTGTATTTGAAAGGTTAATTTGAGAGCATCTTCTTGACGGTTTTCATGGCTGCCCACATAATAAAATACATTTCGATCGCCTTGAAAGTGCCTTTCACAACGGAACTCATTTATCCGAAAAGTGAGATGGTCTTGAAGATTCAGAAGCTTTTTTTCCAATTCGGGTCGGTAAAAAAATGAGTCATAGAGTTCCCAAGGATTTAACACTGACTCTCCCCGTTGCTCCACAATGTACCGCATTACAGAAACATCCTCTCCCGCCCCCAAAATCCTCAGCGCCTCCAACAAAGCTGTTTTACCGCAGTTATTCTTCCCCGCAAACAGGTTTACCCGCGCCAAGCTGCTTATTTCCAAATGCTGGAAAAGCCGGAAGTTTTCAATATTTAGTGTTGTGATCATGACCTGAATTTGAGACAAAAATAGCGATTTTGTTGATGATATGGTGTCGCTTCAGCTAAACTTACTTCCCAATACAAAACTTCCCAAAAATATTCCCCAGCAAATCCTCTACCCCAATCTCTCCCGTGATCTCGCCCAGATACGCCAGGGATCTCCGGATGTCCTGGGCCACAAAGTCGCCCGTAACGTTTTGGTCAAGTCCCTGGAGTACATCGGCCAGGGCCTGATCGGCGCGGAGCAGGGCGTCGCGGTGGCGGGCATTGGCTACGATGGTGCTTTCCTGACGGAGTTCTCCGCCGGTGACGATCTCGTAGAGTCGGTCTTTGAGCAGGGCAATGTTCTGCTGGTTTTTGGCGGAAATCGGGATGAGCGAGGTTGGTTCCAGCGGTATGCCGGCCGGGATCTGAACCGGTGTCTTTTCGTCTTCCGGCAGTAAATACGGGTGTATGCCCGGCAGGGTAGGGTGGAGTACCCATTCGGTCTGGAAATGCGGGTTGCGGTCCATTTTGTTGCACACCACCAGCATTTTGAGGCCTTCCTGCCAGAGTCCGGCCAGGTCCTGCCACAGCTCGGCCAGGGTCATGCCTCCGGCCACATCCCATACGTACACCAGCACGGCCGCCTCGCGCACTTTTTCCAGGGTGCGCTGCACGCCAATGGACTCAATGGCGTCCTGGGCCTCGCGGATGCCGGCCGTATCCACGATGCGGAACTGCACACCGCGTATGTTGAGTACTTCTTCAATGGTATCGCGCGTGGTGCCGGGGATGTCGGATACAATGGCGCGCTCTTCGTTCAGCAAGGCATTCAGCAGGGTGCTTTTGCCGGCATTGGGCCTGCCGGCAATGACAGTGCTGACGCCCAGTTTGAGGGCATTGCCCAATTCAAAGGATTGCAACAGCGCCTGGATCACCCGCCGTATGCGTTCCACCAGTTGCTTCAGGTCGTCGCGGTCGGCAAACTGCACGTCTTCCTCGCCGAAGTCCAGTTCCAATTCCACCAGACTGGCAAAATGGATCAACTCATCCCTCAGGCGCTGGATCTCCTGTTTAAACCCGCCCCGCAATTGTTTGATCGCGATCTCATGGGCGGCTGAACTTTCGGAAGCGATCAGATCGGCCACGGCTTCGGCCTGGGTGAGGTCCATTTTTCCGTGTAAAAAAGCCCGCAAGGTGAATTCTCCCGGCATGGCCAGTCGGGCGCCGTGCTCCTGACACAACTGGATGACCTGCTGCAGGATGTACGGAGAGCCATGACAGGATATCTCCGCCGTGTCTTCGCCGGTGTAGGAGTTCGGCCCTTTGAACAGGGTGATCAGCACCTCATCTAGGATGCGGCCTTCCGGGGTCACAATTTTCCCGAAATGGGCCGTGTGGCTGGGCTGGTTCTCCAGTCGTTTGCCCTTGAAGATTTTGTCGGCAATCAAAAGGGCATGCGAGCCGCTCAGGCGGATCACGCCGATGGCGCCTACACCGGCCGGAGTGGCCAGAGCAACGATGGTGGATGACAAATCTGGAAGGG
>JBIKUE010000195.1:0-6544 GCA_044347755.1 Saprospiraceae bacterium | reverse complement strand
TGGCAGGCAATGCCAATGGTGCAGGGATTGCTATAGGCGGGCAGGAAATGTTCCCTCAAAATGAAGGTTTTGTGGCTGGCAACAGCGTGACGGTAGAAGAAGGCGCCACCGGAATACAGATTGGCGTTGCCAATAAACTCAAAGTGACCCAGAATAACGTATCCCTCGCCGGCAGCAGCGCACGCTTCGGTATCCGCATGGAAGGGGGCGACCAAAATACC
Organism: Saprospiraceae bacterium; assembly: GCA_044347755.1. Taxonomy (GTDB): domain Bacteria; phylum Bacteroidota; class Bacteroidia; order Chitinophagales; family Saprospiraceae; genus M3007. The sequence goes on along the minus strand of JBIKUE010000195.1, from coordinate 6,323 downwards.
CTCAACTGCAACACCATCAACAATCCCGGAGGCGGCAACAACGACGGCATTTATGCCGTGCACGCCAGCCGTGCCAGTGTGCTTTGTAACCTAACGAATGGTACTTCTCGTGGCTTGCACTTTGAAGGGATGCTTTCGGGTAAGAACAAGGCGGATATTGGGGGTAATAGGATGGAAAGTAACGCTGTTGCAGGCTTGCTGCTGGGTACGGATGCGGTGGTTGGAGGACAGGTACACCGGGGGAATAGATTTGCAGGGACGGAGGCAATAGCAGGGGGTGTAGCTCAGCTTCATTCCAAATTTACAGTTGATGCTGCTGAAAATTCAGATTTTTTACCAGTCGCGTGGCTACCATTTTTATGGTTTGAAAACGTTTCAACTCCTTCTTTCTCCTTTGATTGTGGTGCGAATACAACATGCCCTCCCCTTCCGGCTTTGACGCCTGACTACCCTCTGGACATCAAGATCGTGAAAGGAGAGCTTGGAGGCACAAGCTATCAGGCTGCCAACAAATGGCTCTCACAGCGGAGATTTTATGAACTCGTAGTTGAAGAAGGTAATCCATACCCTGGCAATTCAGACATTTCTACTTTCTTGTCACAAGCCCAAACCAACGGGCTTTCTAGTTACGCAAATTTACAATTGGGGATCCGTCAGCTAGGCGCAATGAATGAAGTTAGCCGCGTAACCGCCGCCGCTGGTCTTTTGACGTCAAATACAATGTTGACAGGTAACGCATCTTATCAAGTCAACGAAAAGTTAGTTAACCAGATATTCCTGCAAACCGTGGCGATTGGCAATTTCGAGTTTTCAGAAACACAAATTGCTTCCTTAGAAGGCATCGCCGCTCTTTGCCCGCTTTCAGATGGGGAAGCTGTACTGCGGGCACGTGCCATGCTCGAACTGAAGCAGGGTACTCCTGTGAATTATGACGATGTCTCTCTTTGTGGAAGTGACAGAAATTCAGATAGTAAAAGAATAGTTGGTCAATCTTTAATTCGTGTTTTTCCAAACCCTGCCAAGGATTTACTTTCTATTGACTATCAGGGTATTGGTGATTTTGGCGGCCAGTTTCTAGTTTTTAACGCTCAGGGTCAAACAGTTAGGGGAGTTACCTTGCCTTCAAATCAGGGGGTTGTTCAATTGTCTTTAATCGGCCTTCCAGATGGAGTGTATTGGTATTCTGTACCCGGTTTAAAGGCGGGCAAAGTCCTTATTCAACACTAATTTTTATTCTTCTATATCAGCCCTGGGATGATTGCACATAACAGGGCTGATATTTTTTTGAGCATTTCAGCATGAAAAACTTATTTTTCCTTTGTTTTTGCTTAACAGTCAGTACCACATTAGCACAGAAGTTTGATAATGTTTGGATAACAGGGGATGACAACCAGGCTCTTGATACCACTTATGGGGGTACACTTATTGATTTTAATTTCCATCCTCCCAGGGCAACCTATCATTTTAGGGGGCAGAATATGTATAGTACTAATTCCAGCATTTGCGATTCCTCAGGAAGTCTGCTTTTTTATACGAACGGGTGTGTTATTGCTAATTCAGCTGACAAGGTAATAGAAAATGGAGATAATATCAATCCTGGCAATTCCCATACACTATGGTGTGTAACATATGAAGATGGGTATGCGGGCGGCCCAGCGAATTCACTCATATTACCAGTACCTGATTCATCGGGTTTGTACTATCTTTTTCATAAGCGGTTTATATTGTTCTCAAATCCTTCTGATGCTATCTTTGATAAATTTTATTATACTATAGTAGACATGAAACAAAATAGTGGAAAGGGGAAAGTTCTTGAAAAGAATACAGTATTGATGTCCGACACTTTGGCATGGGCGGAAATCGCGGCAGTTAAGCATGCCAACGGCAAGGACTGGTGGTTAATCACCCCTAGAAGAAACAGTAACCAGTTTTACATTTTCAAATTTACCAGCCAGGGTATTGTTGATACGTTTCAGCAGACTATAGGTATTCTCCCAGACCCACAAGGAGAAGGCTTGGGGCAGATGCTATTCTCTCCTGATGGGAGCAAGTTGTTTCGCACCTACCGTTATAGCCCCGTGATGGTGTATTCATTTGATCGGGAAGCAGGCGTTTTTACACAATTCGATACCATAAATTATAAATATGGGAATCAACTTGTTGGGGAGATTATGTGTGCGGTTTCTCCCAGCAACCGATTTCTTTATCTATCGTGCCGAAAATTGTTGTTTCAATTTGACTTGCTGGCTTCAGACATCAGTGCTTCCCAAATAACCGTTGCTGAATGGGATGGCTTTGCTGACCCATTCCCTACCATGTTCTGGCAGTGTCAATTAGGTCCTGATTGCAAAATTTATATCGTGGCAGGCGGCGACACCCGTTACTACCACGTTATTCACAACCCGGATGAGCAGGGAGGGGCTTGTAATGTAGAGCAGCGAGGGCTGCATCTTCCTACTCCAAGCGGTGCTTCCATGCCATCTTTCCCTAACTATCGCCTCGGGCCAATCAACAATCCAGGCGTACCCTGTACTGCTACCGTAAGCGTAAGTCAGCCAGTCTTGCCTATTCCGGATAAGCGTGTATGGGTATATCCTAATCCGGCCAATAATTCGATAGTGATTGAATACCCGGATATTGGCATATCGAATAGCCGATTGTTACTTTTTAATACCTTAGGGCAAATGGTAAAAGATATCATATTACCGCAAGGTCAAACCAGTATTCAAGTGACGTTAAACGGAATGTCGGAAGGGATTTATTGGTACGTTGTTCCTGGGTCATTCAATGTCTCGGGTAAACTTGTCATCAGCCGTTAAGTCAGTTTTTCATCGGGATACTCTATGCCATATTTGTGCATAGGGTATCCCTTTTTATATTATTATGAAAAATTTCCCATTTTTTATTCTTGTTTTCCTTTCAGGAGGATTCCTATCTGCGCAAAAACTTGACTACGTCTGGGTTACTGGTAACCAAAATAATCCTTCAGATGCAACTCTAGGAGGTGGTTTGCTGGACTTCAAAGTTAGTCCCCCTCAAACAAGCTATCATTACCGCCCACATAATTTGTATGTAACTAATTCAAGTATTTGTGACTCATCGGGAAACCTGCTTTTTTATACGAATGGATGTGTAATAGCGGGAGCAGATGATGAAATACTTGAAAATGGTGATGACATTAACCCCGGGAATGCGCACACATTGTGGTGCGAAACCTATAATTATGGTTACTCTGGAGGGCCTGGGAACTCGATCATTCTTCCAGTACCCGATTCAATCAATCAGTTCTTCCTATTTCACAAGCGATTCATGTTTACTAACTCTGGAGGCGTCAACATAGATAAGCTTTATTATACGAAGGTTGATATGAATCAAAATAGTGGCAAAGGTAAGGTTGTCGAGAAAAACAAAGTAATCCTGTCTGACACCTTAGCCAGAGGCGAGATAATTGCTGTTAAACATGCCAATGGCAAAGACTGGTGGGTCGTTACCCCCCTAAGAAACAGCAACCAGTTCTATATCTTGAAGTTCACGAGCCATGGAATAGTAGACACCTTCAAACAGACCATAGGCATCCTTCCGAATTCGCAAGGGGAAGGTTTAGGACAGACGGTATTTTCACCAGACGGAAGCAAACTGTACCGCACTTACCGTTACAATCCAGTTATGGTTTATTCCTTTGATCGTGAAACGGGCACATTTACGCAATTTGATACCATATCCTTTCATTATGGTGACCAACTTGTTGGGGAGATTGGTTGTGCTATTTCGCCAAGTGGGCGTTTCTTATATTTAGGCTGCCGAAATTTTTTATACCAACTAGATACTTGGGCCAGCGATATCAGCAATTCACAAATAGCCGTAGCAGAGTGGGATGGGTTTACTACTCCCTTTCCGACTTTATTTTATCAGTTACAACTTGCTCCTGATTGTAAAATATATGGTCTAGCAGGAGGTGACACTCGATATTATCATGTCATCCACAGCCCTGATGAGCCAGGCTTGTCATGTAACGTAGAGCAACGTGGGGTGAAATTCCAAACCCCTACGGGAGCCTCCATGCCATCTTTCCCTAACTATCGCCTCGGGCCAATCAACAACCCAGGTGTACCCTGTACTGCTACCGTAAGCGTAAGTCAGCCAGTATTGCCTATTCCGGACAAGCGTGTATGGGTTTTTCCCAACCCTGCCAAGGATTTACTCTCTATTGACTATCAGGGTATTGGGAGCCTTGGTGGGCAGTTCATGATGTTTAATGCCCAGGGGCAAATTATTAAGGAGATTGCTTTGCATTCAGACGATGGCACCACTCAATTGCCATTACATGGATTCTCTGATGGAGTGTACTGGTATGTAGTACCCGGATTAGGGGCTGGCAAAATTCTTATTCAGCACTAATTTCTTTCAACCTACCTCAGCCTTGTGATGCACAAGCATCATAAGGCTGAGGCTTTTTGAACAAACAAACATGAAGAAGGTATTTATACTATGGCTAAGCCTTTCTGCATCTATTGTATCGGCGCAGAAGTTTGATAACATCTGGATTATGGGGGACGACAATCAGACTTTTGACACTACACATGGAGGATCTTTGCTGGACTTTAATTTTAGTCCAGTAAAGGCGAGTTACCACTTTAGAGAGCACGATATGTATACAACGAACTCTAGTATCTGCGATACGACAGGTAACTTGCTTTTTTACACCAATGGATGTGTCATAGCAGGAGCAAACGATGAGATTTTGGAAAATGGAGATAATATCAACCCTGGCAATGGGCATACATTATGGTGTGATACCTACAACGATGGATATTCTGGCGGGCCTGCTATATCGCTTATTTTACCAGTTCCAGATTCCTCCAACTTGTTCTATCTTTTTCACAAAAGATTCGTGTTGTACACCAACCCCACAGATGCAATTTTTGATAAGTTCTATTATACCATCGTTGATGCCGGATTAAAACAGAATTTTGAACAAAGTGTGGTGACGGAAAAGAATGTTGTGTTTATGTCAGACACCTTGGCGAGGGGCGAAATCGTAGCAGTGAAGCACGCGAATGGCAAAGATTGGTGGCTAATAACACCTAGAAGGAACAGTAACCAGTTTTATATTTTCAAATTTACCAGTCAAGGTATTGTGGACACTCTCCAACAAACCATTGGAATTTTGCCTGACCCGCAAGGCGAGGGTCTGGGACAGATGGTATTTTCGCCAGATGGCAGCAAGTTATATCGTACCTGTCGGTATAGACCTGTAATGGTTTATTCTTTTGACCGTGAAGCTGGTATTTTTACCCAATTTGACACCATACAATTTGAATATGGCAACCAACTGGTAGGTGAAATTGGGTGTGCGATTTCCCCCAATAATCGATATTTATATTTATCCTGCCGTAAATCCTTATACCAATTAGATGTATTAGCTCCCAATATAAGTGCATCTCAAATAAAAGTTGCAGAATGGGATGGAACAGCCGACCCATTCCCTACTTTATTTTGGCAATGCCAGTTAGGGCCTGATTGTAAAATTTACATAGCAGGCGGTGATATCCGCTACTATCATGTCATCCACAACCCGGACGAGCCTGGTCTTGCTTGTAACGTGGAACAGCGCGGGGTGAAATTCCAAACCCCGACAGGCGCCTCCATGCCTTCCTTCCCTAACTACCGCCTCGGCCCCATAGACAACCCTGGCGTGCCGTGTACGGCTACGGTGAGTGTGAACGCAATGCCTTCCGCTCCACCCCAAATACGAGCTTATCCAAACCCCGCTAATGAGCAAGTAACCATTGAGTGGGGCAGCCTTTATAGTGGGAACAAAAGACTTACACTTTGCACTACATTCGGGCAGCCCGTCAAAGACCTTTGGCTGAGTCCAAGCAGCAGTGCTTATGCGCTTTCATTAGAACAGCTGCCGGCAGGGGTGTATTTTTGGGAGTTGCAATCGGAGACTAGGCAGCGTATTGGGAGCGGGAAGGTTGTAAAACAATGAAAATGAACAAGATGAAAATATTTTCACAAGCACAAACGAACGGACTCTCTAACTATGCCAATGTGCAAATAGGCATCCGCCAACTGGGCGCGATGAGCGAAGGTAACCGTGCAACTGCTGCTTCCAACCTTTTGACATTAAACGCTGCGCTGACAGGCAGCGCAACTTATCAAGTTAATGAAAAGTTGGTCAATCAGATATTCCTGCAAACCGTAGCTGTGGACAACCTTTTACTATCTGAGGCGCAGATTTTTGTGCTGGAAAACATAGCCGCAGGCTGTCCGCTTTCCGATGGAGAAGCCGTGCTGCGGGCAAGAACAATGCTCCAGTT
>JBIKUE010000081.1:0-23220 GCA_044347755.1 Saprospiraceae bacterium | reverse complement strand
ATAAACTGCCAAGATAACAGTCTGGATCGTGCCCACCTCGCAGCAGTAGAACTTGATAGAATCTTGCTCAGAGATAGCGCGCTCGAATTCGCTTGGGAAATCCGCGAATTGATCGTTACAAGGCAGGAAGCCATTCGTGGAGTTCAGCCCGAGGATACAGTCAGAGTATGGAGACATACGACGAACAGTGAACTTCACATTGTTACACTGATCGTAAGAACCGTCGTCGAACGTAGTTGCTTTTACCCAGGTAACACCTGCGAATTCACAAGCGCCAAGTGCAGCAGGAGCGTCGTTTGGACCAGCTGGACCGTAGCAGTCGAATGGGTCGTCTACACCGATAGCAACGGTTGTAGTCTCATCGCAAGAAGCAACCGGTGGAATGTAGTCGCGTACGGTCAGACGGAATGAACACTCAGAAGTGTTTCCACAGTCGTCTTCAGCTACATAAGTAACCGTGTGCGTACCAACTGGCAGACATGGAGCCCAGCCAAAGTTAGCCAGGGTGTCAAGATCCCAGTAGTTATTGCCAGGGAAGTCCTGCAAAGAACCACCGATTGGAACCATGTTGATGATCTCATTAGTGTACTGCTCACGAACCGTGATCATACCGCTGATGTTATTGATGCGGCTGCAGTTATCTTCAACAATTACGTCTGGAAGATTGATCGTTGCGCAGCACTGGAACGGATCAGTAGATACCGTCAGGTTAGCTGGGCAGTCGAAAACTGGACCAGTTTCGTCCAGTACTTTGATGATCTGGTTGTAGATGAATCCAGCACCGGTACACCAGTCGATAATAGACCATTCACGACGGTACTTAACCGTACCATCACATACTTCGATTGTGAAGTCGTGCCATTCCCAGTTGATATTGCAACCCGTTGGCAGACCGAATACATATGGGTAGCCTTGGAGACCCTGACCCTCGATCCAGTCCGGAGTCGGGTGTGGGTGACCATTGTGGATAGGAATATTGTCTTCGCAAGAGAATGCAGGAGCATCGATATCGTCGTAATCCGGCGGAGCTACAACGTCGTCCAGGGTTGGGCGAACCATGCTGATAAGTTGCACGCATGTGCTGGTGTTACCAGAAGCGTCAGTAGCTGTCCACTTACGGCTGATGACACGGGTGTTACCGGAAGCACAGTCTCCAGGTACTTCAGAATCAAGGTACTCCAGATTGGCGCCGCCACAATTTTCGTCAACAATCGGAGCAGTACCGCTTGGAGCGTTGTATGCAACTTCCAAAGACCAGGCAACTACTTGACCTGCGTCGCCACCAACACCATCACGAACGCGCAGTGTCCAGTTGCCGGCAGGGTTTTCACCGTCAAATTTGTTCAGGAAGTCGGTTGTACCGGTACCTGCACCTGCACAAGCAAGTGGCTGGCCGGTGTTACCTACACCATAATCTACACAGAGGGTAAAGCAGTTTGGCGACTCATCATCGAAGTTGTGGATGATGTTGTCGGTTGCGCCGCAGTTGCCAGCCCAAACGAGCATGGTAGTACCAGCAGGGCTGATCAGTTCAATACGAAGGTCACCAATCCAGGTGTGCGTGATGTTCAGATTCAGGTTAACGTCCAGAATGGTAGCTCCCTCACAAGCACCAACGTTAGCTGTACCTTGAGTGGTTTGCAGGTCGTTGATTGGGAAGGTTGTACCTTTAGCGTTAGCGGTAAGGTTGGCGTTGCCGAAGATTGGAGAAATATCAGCATTGCAAGGCAGGCTGTAGTCGCAGCAAGTGAGTACCGGAGGCAGTTTGTCTTCGATTTTCACGTTGCCCCAGCATTTATTGCCGGTTGCAGGGTCTGTTACACGAACCTGATACGTTTTGTTTACGTCGGCTGGGCCGAAGCAAGCTGGAACCCATGGGCCGTTGCCGAATGGAGCGGTTTTGTCAACTTCTACAATGTAGTCGTCGTAGCAACCATAAGGACCACCTTCCAGAACGCCGTCAGCGCCCAGGCAGTAAGAGCAGTTCTGATCCAGGGAAACGTACACGAGGTCATTGCAAACCAAAGAAGTGATTGGATTTGGGAACTCGATTACGTTAATGTTGAAGCAGCAGGTAGCAGTATTTCCGGCCATGTCTGCGGTGCGGAAACAGTTCTGTGTATTACCGATCGGGAATTCAGATCCGCTTGGCAAGCCGGAAGTTTGTATTACAGGAACCGGACCTGGTACCTGGTACTGGATTTCAACGTTACCGGTACGGTTGGCAATACTACCACCGAAAAGGCCAGTAGAAGAAGCACCGAAGGATACATTGAACGGACCTTGCGCGATATTGGCCACATAGTTGCCAGCAGCATTGTAGACCAAAGAGCTTTGGGTACCCATGAGGTAAATGCCCTTGGTTTGGCCAGGAGCCAGGGTAATAGGCGTTGCCAGATCAACCTGAGACAACTCAGAGTTTTGACCTGCCACAACCACCTGTGCTACACCAGTGCTGGACCAACCGGCAGCATTAGCCGTTTGACCTACCCAGGTATTACCTACAGAAACGTAGGTGTTTACCTGACGGGGAGAAGGAACCAACCCGAAAGCAGCGGTACCGAAACGAACGCGGTAGCCGGTGATAACGGTTGCAGATGTGCTGGTGTTGGTTACGTTGAAGAAGAAACCGCCTGGCAGGTTGTTACCGGCCACAGTGATTGCTCCGCCACCATGAGGAAGCAGCGTTTGAGGGAAAACCAAAGGCGCTGCTACCGTAAAGAACGGGCAGTTATCGGTAGCCGTAACATCATAGTTCACCACGGCAGAGCAAGCGCCCGGGTCGAGGTTGATATTGATGTTAGCCGGGCAGGTAATCACCGGGCGTACGCCATCCGTAACCGTTACGGTTTGCGTACGGGAAATACCGTTAGGCAAAGTGTACCTAACAGTGTGTGTACCGGCAGGAAGTGCCACGGCAAAAGCCGTATTTGGCGCTACCGCACCTGCAGCTACGCCGTTGATGGTAACCGTAAGCAGGGTACCAGGAGCGCAGGTTGCCAGGATCTGAGGAGAGGTAAGATTTCCGTTGAATCCGCAGAATGCCGGGTCGGTACCTGCAAGATTCAGTGCTGGCAGGGTAGCCAATATGAAATCGCAGGGAGGACCAAACGTGATGTCCCAGTTGAGCATCGTACCGCTGTCACCACCTGCATCATCGAGAATTACAAGTTGCCAGGTACCATTCTGAGCAGCCGTAAATCCGCTCAGGGTAGTAACCGTAGGCGTAATGGTAATACCGCAAACAGTAGCCACCAGGGTGCCTTCCGGGCGGAAGTTGCCTGTAAACGGCGCTGCGCCAGCCGTAATGTTGTTTGCTGCAGCATCGCTGAAAACGGTGTTGGTAAAGTTGTCGCCAGCTCCGCCATTGTCGGTGGTAAGTTCAAGCACCTGACCATTTGGGGAAACCAGGAACATATCGATATCGCTGTCAAACGTGTGGGTAAAGTTAACCAGAACGCTTGAAACGACTTGGTTGGTAAGACCGGCAACGGCGTTGTTAAAACGCGTACCACCGGTAACCGCTGTTTGCGGTTCAACACCGCAACCACCCGTGTTAATGGATGGGATAAAACTGTTGCCTGCGGTATTGACGTTGCTGCCATTGAACGTCTGGGCATTAGCCATTACAACGCTCAGCAACACGCCTACAATCGACAGGCTGATGTTGGTAAGTCTCTTACTAATCATGAGATTAAGTTTTAATTTTTTCAAGAGAATGGATGGAAAGATCTAATCGAATTAATTGGTGAGCAAGTCCACCATTTCATTAAAGATCTGTTGCCATTCCGATTGAGACAGCGCACTGATCACAGGCTCCTGGTGTGGAGCGCCGGCCATGCGATCGTAATTGATACGGAATGCCTTGGAGGTATTGATTCCTTCCTGAATGGAAGAATACACCATGGAATACAACATTGCTTTGTGTTTCCAAAAAATGTACTGCTGACCACTCGGAGGCAATTGCTCCAATGCTTGTTCAATTTGACCGGTCATCTCGGCATGGAGCAGGGTCAGGGCCTCGGCTTCAAGTACCCATGTACCAGCGCCTTTTACGTCCGGGTAATTGCTGTTTGCTGTAACCAGGCCGCTCTGCGCCTGCGCGCTGTTCGACACGAGCATCAAACCGCCCACCAGAAGTAATGCCGCGAAGGACATTTTCCAATTTGCGAACACTTTTTTCATGCGTGAAAAAATTTAAGTGAATAATTAAAATGTATTTCTTTTCAGTAGTCAATTGGTTGCTTGAAATAAAAAAGGCATTGGAAGCCCCAGGGTGACCTGAGCTCTCAATGCCTTTTTCGAAAAAAACAACTGCCGAAGCAGCCAAAACGGGTAAAGTTTATTCCCATGTGAGATGATATACGGAGCCGCTTACGCGGCGAAACTGGATTAATCCAAATGTGGTGGTGTTATCTGGACAGGGCAAACACTAAAACAAAAATCAAGCCAAACTTGCGCAACTTTCGTCGCACAATGCCTTAATTGCTCATGGGAAATTTTCAGCAGCAAAAGTAAGTAAGGAAAGAAACCGAAAGGCTTTTGCCAAACCCCGGTAGAATATACCGGGCAACTTAAGCTCACAAGAAAATATCGGGATACGGATTAAAAGTTAAAAGTGCACATCATGCACGTTTAACAAGGCAAAAGTATGAGAGAAAATGTAATGAAGATAGGGTTTAAAGCTTTTTTTTTAAAATTAACACCTACCTATAAACAATCATTTTAGGCAAACAACTCAGCACAACCGCTCCTTGCCCAAAACCCACCATTCCTGAAAAAACACTCCCGGCACACTTAAAAAAGATTTTAGTGTTTTAGTGTTTTAGTTGGCGTTCGGCTGGGCGACTTTTGAGGAGCTTCGCCCCTAATGGAATCATATGGTCGTGCCTATACCAATAAACACCCTGACCAAATTCCTGGAATCACCCAGCCGAACGCCAACATAAACACATAAACACTAAAAAAGCCTCCCGTGCGACTTTTCGCAGAGAGGCCATCCCAAAAACCAATTGTTAAAGACATCTATTTTTTTGAGTGTTGGAGTTTGGGAGTATTTGAGTGTTTGAGTTGGCGTGCGGCTGGGCAACTTTTGAGGGGCTTCCCCCCTAATGGAATCATATGGTTGTGCCTATACCAATAAACACCCTGACCAAATTCCAAGAATCACCCAGCCGAACGCCAACTCAAACATGCAAACACCCAAACAATCAAACACTTATCATTTCTTCGGCTCAGTTTGCGGAGTAGCAGAAACCAATTTCGGCTTGCGGTTGAAAGCATAGGCAATCGACACCTCATGTGAGCCGGTGGTGTAACGCTGGAAGTTAGAGAGAGAAAGGTCGTAAGAGTAGAAAAACTGGAACTGGTTCAACTTGGTACCCAGCAAACAAACAGCTGCGCCGCTGGTACCCGGACGGAAGGTTAAGCCTGCAATCAATTTCTCATCCAGGAATCTTCCCTGTATATTAAGGTCAATCTGGTAAGGGGTATCCCGCACTTTACGCATGGTAATGCTCGGAATCACCTTGGAATTCTGATCTGCCAGATCGAATTTGTATCCCATCTGGAAAATATAGTGTTCAAACAAGTCGCGTCTTTCTGTTTCCTCGCCAGCCACCGGCGCCTCATCCAAACGGGTACGAACCGTATTGGGCAGGCTCAAGCCAACAAAGAACTTGTTGTCGTGTATGGCATAACCACCTACAGAGGCATCAAAGATCTGCTGACCGTCTACCAGACTCTCCACTACATCATCATTACGCTCTACAAGAGGATCGTTCAGCAGGGATGCATCTGCCCGACGGTTCAGGAATTCTGTAGAAAGACCCAGTCCAATACGCACTTTTTTGATCTGAAAACGGAAAGCATAGTTCATCTGCACTTTGGTGGTGCTTACTTTTCCTGCATTGTCAGAAAAAATAGAACCGCCCAATGCCAGTTTATCCCCTACCGGACCATTATACATTAAGGTGTAGGTATTAGGGCGCTCCGGGAAAGAAGTCCAGGTACTGCGGTAGTTGGCCACAAACTGATGCTGATTATCGAAACCTGTAGTAGCCGGATTAATGAACACCGGGAATACATGGTACTGGGAGTAAATAGCTTGTTCCTGCGCAAAAGCAGCCAAAGTGCCTAAACCGAATATAAGGGTAAAGAGAATCTTTTTCATTGTAAACCGAGTTTGTGGATGATAGGAGGGTGTGAGGGGTTGGGCGGGAGATTAAACATCCATGATTGGAACGTTTAACCTCCTGCCTAACGCGCTTTATTGTTTTTCAGATGTGAGTTATCGGAGCAGGTTGATGGCGCCTTTTCGGGTGCCTTCACGGGTTATTCCCTGATCGTCGAGATATTTGAAGGTAAGTACATAGTAGTAAACACCTTCTGCCAGTACCGCGCCTGAGCTGGTTAATCCATTCCAGTTCCGATCCCGGTCAGCATCGTTGTTGGTGTACCCTTCCGTTTCGAATACCAGCTGGCCCCAACGGTTATAGATCTCCATGGTATTTTCAAATGCCGTTTCGATACAGGTAATCACCACAAAATCGTTCTTTCCGTCCTGCTGACCAGGTGTAATGATTGGGCTGACCCGGAAACAACCATCCTCAGGATAAGGAATGCTGTCTGAGAAGTAGGCTGTGCAACCATTGGCATCTGTAATGAGGAATTCCACAAATTCGCCGGAACAAAGTTCTTCTGCGCGCTCGTTGTCGCCGGTGTGGCCAAAGTTACCAGACCATACATAGGTAACCGGGAATACCGCGCCGGTGAGGCTAATGAGCATGTCGCCGTCGCAGGAATTGAAGTTGCGTGGAGCCGTTGAAGCAAAAGTTGCCTCAATAGGCGCCGGCTCTGGTACCGTTACGGTGAATACTTCCTGAACATCGTTTTCGTCGGTTACGGTAATTTGATAATCACCTCCGCAAAGGTTTACGGCCTGGGAGAAACCATTAGCTGTTACCAGCGGGTCGAACTGACCTGTAGACCAGCTTACAGAATATGGACCCACGCCTCCGCCAACTTTGATTCTAGCAGTACCGTTGCAATCGCCGTTACATTTTAGCGTCGGTGCTTCAGGAGTGATGGCAATAGCTGGAGGAGCAGTCAGTTCATCTACCCAGGTAGCTGTGCAACCTTGAGCATCTGTCAGCGTTACGGAATATGCACCTCCACAAATGGTGGAGTTGGTAACGGTGGAAACACCATTGCTCCACTGGATATTGGTTGAGCCGATGCCCGGGATAAAGGCCAGGGTAGCTATACCGTCGCAAGAATTGGCGCCACTCACCTGGAACGGACCATACAAAGAGGTTTCGTTTACGTTGGTGATATTGAGCGGAGATTGCGCGGAAAGGGTAAAGGTTTCCAGATATGTTTCATCATCCTGGTCAGTTACCGTAACGCTATACACACCTGGCTCAAGCTCGTCGATATCCTCATCCGTAGACGTGTATCCATTTGGACCAACCCACTGGTATTCATAAGGCAGGTTACCGCCCTGAATGTTTAAATTGATTGAACCATCTGCAGTGGCGGCACACATTGGATTTTGTACGGAAGTAACACCTCCAGGAGGGCTGTATTTAAGTGTATACTCTTCAATATTCACACAGCCGGAACAGGGATTCGTAATGGTTACGAAGTAGGTACCTTTCCCCAGGTTGGATACTTCATTGGATGTGGAGTTAAGCGGCGCCGGGCCCCACTGGTAAGTAAGGTTACATTGTACACCTGGTGCTTTATTCAGGGTAATCTTACCGTTCTTGTTGATGCTGCTGAACGGGTTGGTGGTATTACTGTTTACGCTTGCCGGATCCAGTTGGGCAATCTGTACACCGGAGAGTACAGATGAGTTTCCGTTGGATGCGGTGATGGTAATGTTATACACCCCGGAGCTCAGGTCGCAGATAGACGGCGTGAGGGAGCTGGTCTGCATGGTGCCAAAGCCCCAGTTCAAGGTAATGGGCGTAAAGGCTGCTGCTGTTTGACCGATGCTGATGTTGATACATCCATCTGCCGCGCAGGAATTCTTGACGGAACTTACAGACGTAATACCCAGTACGTTGCCATTAGGCACGGTAAAGGAGAACGTGCGCGCACAATTGTTGGCATCTGTTACCGTAACCGTGTAAGTACCGGCTGCCAGTCCACTGATATCCTGCGTAGTAGCGCCATTGCTCCACAGATAATTGAAGCCAGGCGTACCGCCGCTAAGGATTTGGAAATCAATGGAGCCATTGCTTGGGTTTGCTTCTGCAATGGTAGTATCAATGGTGAGCACCTGCGGGCCAGCGATGGTAATGGCCTGGAAGATCTTAGTGCAGCCCTGGGCATCCGTGATGGTTGGCTGATAGTTGCCCGGAGCAAGGTTGCTGATGGACTGACCAATGAGGGTGGTATTACTCCAAACAACGCTTGTGAATGGCTGGTTGCCGCCTGCCAGATTCAGGTTGATGGCGCCATTATTCACACCGAAGCAGGCCACATTGGTTACTGCAGCGTTTTGGGTGATCTCAGGTGCACCACCTACTACGAGGGTGCTGGTAGCAGAACACTGATTGGCATCCGTTACGGTTACGGTATAGGTACCGCCGGGAACGGGCATATGATTGGAAACCGGAGCAAGCTGTACCGGACCGGACCATGCATAGGTGTAGCTGGTACCCCAGCCGCCTGTGCCATTAGAAATAATGGAACCGGAAGGCTGATCAAAACAAGGAGATGGCGTAGTGGTGCCTTGTACGGTTAGTACTGAAGGCGGGTTGGCAATGGTAATATTATTAAGTGTTCCGGTACAGCCATTGGCATCCGTGGCGATTACGGTATAAGTACCCGGCATAAGATTGGTTGGGCTCTGTACCAATGAAGCACATGGGCCAGCGCCGGTACTCCAACAATAACTCATGGTACCCGTTCCACCTGTAATATTTAAGGTAGCCGAACCTGTTGGGGTGTTCATACACTTTACATCTGTTTTGCTCACCAGCGCCGGGGCAATAGCCTGAGGAGCGTTGATGGTAAAGGTTGGTCCGGAGAACACCTTGGTGCAGTTGTTGCCATCCGTAACCGTTACGATGTAAGAACCTGCCGGTTTATTTGAAATATCTTTGGTTACATCACCGGAGTTCCAGGCGTATGAATAGTTGCCTGCACCACCTACTACATTCATGGAAATGGCGCCATTCGTAAGGCCTGCGCAGGAGATATTGGTAACGGTAGGTGTAGCTACGATGGCGATGAAGCCCGATACCGATGCCGTTTGCGTCTTGGTACATCCCTTAGCGTCTGTAACCGTTACCGTGTAGATGCTTGCCGTGAGGTTGGCGCGGTCTTCAGTGGTAATGCCACCGCCCCAGTTATAGGAGTAAGGTGCCGTTCCACCTGCTACATTCAGATCAATAGCGCCATTGTTGCCGCCAAAGCAGGAAACAACGGTGGTATTCACCGTGGTGCTAATGGCCGGAGGCGCCACCAGGGTTCTGGAAGCTGTGGCAGTAGTACCGTTGCTGTAGGTAACGGTTACGGTATAAGTTCCGGCTGCAAGGTTGCTTATGGTTTGCGTGGTTCCAGGGTTGCCGCTCCAGGTATAGCCTGTTGCAGAAAGCGTGGCAGGATTCACCACGGTCAGAGAACCGTTTGTGCCGGCATTACAACTTATGTCTTGTGCAATATTAATGGTTGGCCCGGCAGTAACTGACTTAATCCAGCCAGCCTCATTGGCATAAGGCACGCCGCCGGTGCTTTTAGCCGTACCAAACCCGGTAATGGTCGGGCAAGGAGTGGTGGTAAAAGTGATGGGGCAGGTGGTGCCTTCCGGAGCAAGTACCGTAAAGCAGGTTTTAAAAATTGGGGTATTGTTGGCCAGGGTTACGCCGTTGGCGTTAGACCACTGGAATTTTACTACACCATTGGCAGGCTGGCTAACCAGGTTAGACGCCTGAAGATTCAGCGGGTTGGAACCGAAATCGTTGTTAGAGAAGGTCAGTTGTGCAGGCGTATACCCCAGGGCAAATTCTGCACTGGTAACGGCTGTAAAGTTTTTCACTTTCACTTCCACACAACCAACGGTATTGGGAGCTGTTTCTACCTGATCTACCGTGTAGGTTACATCAAAGGTAGAAGCGGGAGTAGACAAAATATTTACTGGGGCACTCACGCCGGAAGGACCGTTGGGTTCCCAAGTTCCCAACCAAACATCCTTAGCTGGATTTGAGCAATTATAGGCCTCTGCGAATCCATTTCCAGGAGGGAAGCCAATACTATCAATGGTAATTGTATTGGAAGCTGCCGGCGTACCTACCGCTTTAAAACAAACATCCACAATGCGGACGCCGTCGGCGCGGGTAACGCCCACACCTGCAGGATCTGCCCAACCTACCAGCAAGGTGCCGGGAGTTAGTGTAGAGTTAAAATCCGTCGCAGCCAAACCAGGCAGGTTAAATCCGCGCACACATTCAAAGTTGAGTACGGTATTGTCCCAGTGCATAGCCCACTGCATAGACTGAATACAATCAAAATCATTCACCGTTACCGGCATACAGGCGCGCTGACCTGGCGGGATGTGAATGGTGTTGGCCACAATTTTGAAACCCACGAGTGGCGGAGGCGGCGGAGCGCCGGTACCGAGTGTGATCGTTGGAGTACCACCGTTTTGATAATTCACCGTTACAGGCTGGCCGTTACCTACCACATCAAGTGCAGGAGGCGCCAGGGCCGGATTGATATTGATTACGGAAGTACCGTTGTTGATTACGGTAAAGTGCAATTTGAACAGTGCGGTGCCATTTGGGAAGGTAAATGGCATGTTTGCGCCATTGGAGTAGCCGTCCCACGAGATACCAACCTTACCTGCACCATTGTTGCCGATGAAATTGCCGGCATTCCAGTTGGAGAAGACAGAGCTGTTCAGTGAATCGAAGCGCAGTGCAACCTTATTAAAGGCAATGGGGAACTGCATGGATTCGATGTTGGTAAAGCCGTTTACACGGAGTTCTACCTGCAAATGTGTGCCGATAGGATAGCTTGGCGCAGGAGCTGGGGAGGTTACCACGAAAGAGGTGGTCATTTGGCCGTAAGCTTGAGCTGCAACCAACAGGAATAAGCCTGCAAAAAATCGAGTAAGAATCGGTTTCATATTCTTTAACAGCGGTGTGGGTGAGTGTAAGAAGGATGATGAAAGGGAATGGGGACGTTGGTCTTTACCCTGTAAAAATGATTAGATGTCCTGAATATTAAAAAACCACGAGGGTACGTGTTGCGATCTTCCGACCGGCCCGGATACTGAGGGCATAAATGCCCGGCGCTCCTAACCTGTCTTTTTCAATTACCATGCCATGTTGGCCTGGCGGGAGTCGAAAAAATTGATCCTGAGACACAATTTTTCCGTTTACATCAGATATAACTACTTGAACATCAGATGTTTCTTCCAAAAAATAATCAAATTGAGCAGATACCAAAAAAGGGTTAGGCGCCAGGGTTACAGGCAGCGTATTGGCCTGAGGTTCATTGGCGGAAACTGTATATCCAACAGCTACAAAACCGTTTAGTAAGGTGCAGTCGTCCACTTCGTACGCAACATTGCTCGTATCCGGTTTTACCTTTACCACTTCCAGATTGGTGATCGGGAAATTGAGCAATTCGGTGATCCATACGGGTGAACTGCTGGTATCCGGGCCTATGATGTTGAAACGAAAACGGAAAATAGCAGAACTGTCGGGAACGGAAGTACCTGGCGGCAGAGAAGAAGGAGCTTCCCAAGCCATCCGTACGTAGCCGCTGTCCAGTGCATTATTGATATTGAAATCAAGGCCGTTGAGGCCGGGCAGGTTCAACTGATCTATGCTCACATATTTGAGCACTGCAGGGTTCCAGCGAACCACCAGTTGAACGGAAACCACGCTGTCGAAATTAACGACGCGCAGGGGCATAAGCTTATTGGAGCCCGGAGAAGCATTATTGATGTGCGGGAAGTAAAACGTTACGCCCTGCGCCGACAATGATACAGCCCCGAAAAGAAGCCAAAGGCTTACAAATGTGTTGCGTATGCAAACATTCATGGGTAAAAACAATTGGTTGATGTCAGAAATCAAGCCGTGGATTAGTAGCTTGCTATACGGGAAATCCGTTCTTACAACGGTCGGATTAAAAAGACGGAATAGCTTAGGCAAAAAGCAGGCCAAAAAATCAGAATGGTCATTTTGACGCGGATTATTTTTAAATCGAGTGTTGAAGTGTGGGGGTACGGGAGTTGGCGCTCAGCTGGGTATCAGTGATCCTTTAACCATTTACTACCCGTGACATTCAACCAAACGCCAACTCCCACACTCGCACACTCCCAAACTCTCACACTACCTTTGCCCAATGGCATTATTATCTTTTTGTCAGGAAGGTGTATTGGAAGCCGGCTGTGATGAAGCCGGGAGGGGCTGTTTGGCCGGGCCGGTCTATGCGGCTGCGGTGATCTTGCCACCGGATTTTTACCATCCGTTGCTGAATGATTCCAAGCAGCTAACGGAAGCACAGCGTATGCTGTTGCGGGGAATCATAGAACAGGAAAGCCTGGCCTGGGCCGTTGCGGAGGTGACCGCTGTTGAAATAGACCGGATAAATATCCTGAAAGCATCTTTTCTGGCCATGCACAGGGCATTGGATGAACTGCGTCTTCGTCCGGAAAATATTCTGGTGGATGGCAACCGATTTTATAAATATGGTTCCATCCCGCACTTGTGTGTGGTAAAGGGCGATGGGAAATATGCCTCCATTGCGGCTGCATCCATTCTGGCTAAAACACACCGGGATGAAGCCATGGGACGTCTGCACCTGGAATTTCCAGCCTACCAATGGCAACAAAATAAAGGTTACCCTACCGAATTCCACCGTGAAGCGATCCGGCAACATGGTATTTCTCCCTGGCACCGGCGCTCGTTTCAACTGTTGCCGGCTGGTGAGCAGTTGGAGTTGTTTTAGTGTTTGGGTGTGGAAGTGTTTGAGTGTGGGAGTGTTTAAGTTGGCGTTCGGCTGAGTTACTCGATGATCCTAAACAGGATGCATTTTTGAATAGCCCAGCGGAACGCCAACTCCCACACTAAAATACTCAAACACTCAAACAACTAAATATTTTGTTTTAAATTTGCGCCAACGTCTAATTTCCACAACATGAAATTACTGAAATACCTTTTTCTAACCCTTGTCGGAATTGCCGCACTCTGGGTACTGCTTTGCTTATTTGCCAAAAAATCATACCGGGTAGAACGCAGCCTGGATATATATGCGCCAAAAGCCACGGTTTATGATCAGGTTCGATTGTTTAAAAACTTCACCAATTGGTCGCCCTGGCATTTTATGGATCCCAATATGAAGATCAGTATTGAAGGAACCGACGGTGAGCCAGGCGCCGTTTATCGCTGGGAAAGTCAAAATGAAAACGTAGGAAAAGGTTATCAAAAGTTGATCACTTCTACGCCTGCCCGGGTTGACTACGAGGTAGATTTCGGTCTGGCGCCTTCGCCGGTGTATTTTATACTGGATGGAGATTCTATCAAAACCAGCATTACCTGGGGCATGGACCTCCATTTACCCTTTTTTATGCGTGCTGGCGGCATGTTTACCGATTTGAATATGTTTGTGGGTAAAGACTATGAAAACGGGCTGGCACATTTGAAAAAATATTGCGAAGCGCTCAATCCAAAAGAATACCGCGGGTTTCGGGTAAAAGCGGTTGAACGGGAGGAAGCCTGGTATGTTGCTTTCCGCGATACCGTTGAATTCCAAAGCATTCCACAGTTTATTGCTGATAAAACACCGCTGGTACTGGAAGCTGCCGGTAAAGCCGGCGTCAAAGCTGATTCCATGCTTACCGGTATGTTCTGGACATATGATACTGTTTTAATGAACACCAACATGGCTGTGGCCTTTGGTATTGACAAACAAATGAAGCCCGCCCCCGGCGTGGAGGTCATTAAAACAGGTGGAAATGCCATCATCATCGATTTCCTGGGCGATTTTGGCAAAACCGCTGAAGCCCATATGGCGATGGATGAGTATATGGCAGAAAGAAAGCTTCAACAAATACCTCCGATTCTGGAAGAATATCTCACAGATCCTACCCTGGAGCCTGATACCTCCAAATGGCTCACCCGAATTGTGTATTTTGTAAAGCCGCTCGAGGAATCCACTAAAGAGAAGTAAACGGTGGAAGGTAGACGGCTTACGGTGGACGGTGGCGTTTCACTTGAGCTTAGTTATGGGCTAATGGCAAGAGCCATTCCTAAGAAAAACGCCACGTCCACCGTAAACCGTCCCATCCCATGCTCAAAACCCGCGGTATTGTATTTCGGTCGGTGAAATATGGCGAAACGAGTGTGATCGCCGATATTTTTACCGAAGAAAAGGGACTTTGTTCTTTTATCGGGGGAGGTGTGCGATCGGCGAAAGCAAAGATGCCTTACAATTTATTCCAGCCTATGACCGTGGTGGAGCTGGTGGCCTATCACCGGGAGGGTACTGGCGCCAGTCGACTAAAGGAATTAAGAGCATCCGAGATTTGGACGGCCATTCCATTTGAACTCACGCGCGGAGCAGTTGCTTTGTTTATGGCCGAGGTTTGCCGGAAAGCCATCCATGAGGAAGAAGAACACCGGGAACTATTTGATTTTATCCTGGAACACCTGCGCTGGCTGGACACAACTCCGCATCCTATGGCTAACTTACACCTGCATTTTTTACTCAGCCTCTCCGGCTTTCTGGGATTTCCGCCACTGCCACCAGACGAATATGGCGAGCAGTTTTTTGACCTCCGAGAAGGCACATTTAGCCCTGTTCCTCCTCCGCATGCATTCATTATGGAACCAGGGCAGGTACAGCAAATGTTGTTTTTTATGGACACCCCGCTGGAATCAGCGCATGAACTTCCAATCAACCGCGCAGAACGCAAAGCCCTACTCGGCAAGTTGTTGCAATATTATCAACTACACCTGCCCGGATTCAAGGAAGTCCACACTCCGGAAATACTGGAAATGGTGATGTAGATGGTGGACGGCTACCGTCCAACCGTCAATTTCACCACTTTGACCCCTTGATCTCCTGAAAAGATAAGTTGATACACCCCTGCCGGCCATTGGCTGGACGACGGGATTTCGAGGGAGTTTTGTCGGGTGGTCCAATGTTGTTTTTGTTGCCACAACAGTTGCCCCGCTGCATTGTATATCCTGCACATGATTTCGGAACCTTGCCAGGATTGGGGCGTCTCTACTGATAGCGATTGGCCCGGTGTGAGTATCGTTGGGAAACAACGCCAGCCCTCGGCATCCGGCCCGGTGGTTTCAATGGTCGTACTGGTTTTGAACGTGGCTAAAGTACTGAAAGGCGCGCAGGTATGGCGGTTGTTAAAGGGGCGAATGCGCCAGTAGTATTTCAGATTAGGCGTCAACTGGCCGGCAATGGCGAAGGTATCTGTGGTGACTATATCTACCTGTTTGAAGGAAAAGTTGGTAAAACGGGATGCCTGAACAAGGTAATGGGTAGCATTTGGCACTGCACTCCAGCTCAAAACGGCCCCTGAAACCGGTACTATCTGGTCCTGTACCGGCGCTATAGCTATCGGGGAGTCTGTTACAGGCTCCAAAGGCATTTCAGGCGATAACCAGTTGAGCTTTTCAGATAGCAAGGTGGCGCGCATGATGTTGATCTCTTCCGGCGAAAAACGGTTTTGGCATTGATCCAGGGCGTAGGACATGAACAAAGTACCATCTGAATAGAATTCTGCTCCGGAGGGGTCTTTTTGTTTGGTGATGCTTTTGTTGTTGGCATCACATTCCCATCGGTAACTCAGGTAATCCGGCGGGGTATCGCAGATCCGGTCGGCGGCAATGGCGCAGTTGCTACCGTCTTTGAATTCTACCAGGGCTGTATCCAGCGGAGCTGGTATCTGCGTGTCAATGGTGTCGTGGAAATAGGTATAATCATACGTGAGAACGGTGGGCGTTGGCGTATTGAAGTTGTATAACTTGCCTTCCCATCCGATAAACGGGTGGGGCAGATTAAGTGCGTGACCCACTTCATGTGCCCAGGTGTGATCGTTGTCGCCGGAACAGCCATGTGCAATAGCCACCCCGGCATAGGGCAGATTATAGCCGCAGTTACCAGCCGGGTCCGCCACAAAATAGGCATTAAGTGCATCCGGGACATTATTGGTGAGCATCATGTCAATGCCTTCCGGGATTGTGGTGTGTACATGCCAATCCGTTTCATTCAGCAGATTCCAGCCGTCTTTCATAAAAAACTGGATATTGGACGGGCCGAAGTCTTCGTTCAATTGACAAAAAGAATCCAGGTATTTTTCTATGGCAATGCGCCCGGTACCACTGTCTTTGCCCAATAAATGGGTTTTGACGGCTACCCACATCGTATCTTCCGTGCGATCCTGCACTGGCGGCCGGAACCGGGATTCTTTAAGCCAGTCAGACAATCCGAGGGTGCCGCAAGGTGCAAGTTGAGCCTTCAGAGGCTCCTGGGCCCGCGCTTGAGTGAGGAGGCTTACAAAGGCGGTGAGTAGAATGAAATGACGCATAGGATGAGATTTTATATTGGGAATAGCGAATATTGAACACCGAATATCAAATGTAGAAGTGGAGCTTATGATCGGCATTTGTACGAAACTTTGAGCGTGGTACTTCCCACTTCGATGTCCGATATTCGGTGTTCGATATTCGCTATTTCATTCATTGCGGGCAATATTTCTTCAAATTACCCCACTTTTCCTTCCATGGCTTTAGCTTTCTCCAGGACCTTTTCTTCCAGGCTTTTTTTGAAGTTCTGAATTCTTTGGAGCAGCGCTGCATCGCTGGTGGCAATCATTTGGGCAGCCAGGATGCCGGCATTTCGGGCGGCATTGAGGGCTACGGTAGCCACCGGAACGCCTTCCGGCATTTGCAGGATAGACAGAATACTGTCCCAGCCATCAATAGAATTAGAAGATTTGACCGGTACGCCTATCACCGGCAATGGCGAGATGGCAGCTACCATACCCGGCAAATGTGCCGCACCACCTGCACCGGCAATGATCACTTTGATACCGCGCTCATGTGCATGGGTAGCAAATTCAAACATGCGTGTCGGAGTTCTGTGCGCCGACACGACGGTCATTTCGAATGGTACTTGTAGCTCTGTCAATATATCGGCCGCCTTTTGCATGACCGGCAGGTCGGAATCAGAGCCCATGATGATGGAAACCATGTGGGAATGTGAGTTAATGTGGGGAATGTGGGGAATGTGGGGAATATGGGGAATGTGGGGAATGTGGGGAATGTGGGGAATGTGGGGAATGTGGGGAATGTGGGGAATGTCACGATCTTTTTTAGCAGCTGAGTACTTTGAGGTTTTTTTTAACAAAATCAGCTTTTTTTATGGCTTCTTCGGAGGTGTTTCCGGTGATGGTAACGTGGCCCATTTTTCGGAATGGGGAGGTTTGGGATTTACCGTAGAGGTGGATATTTACCCCTTCCAGAGCCAGGCATTCGTCTACACCCTGATATTTTACCGGGCCTTTGTGGCCGGGTTCACCGAGTAGATTGAGCATGATGGCTACCGGAGTTTTGGAGGTTGTAGAACCCAGTGGCATATTGCAAATGCCTCGCAGGTGTTGTTCAAACTGACTGGTATGTGCGCTGTCTATGGTGTGGTGTCCCGAATTGTGTGGGCGTGGCGCTACTTCGTTTACCAAAATTTCTCCATCGCGGGTCCAGAACATTTCAACAGCAAGTAACCCGCAAATATTGAATGCGCGGATCACTTGTTCCGCCAGCGCCTCTGCCTGGGCTTCTATGAGTGCAGGGATGCGCGCCGGACAAATCAGAAATTCGACCAAATTGGCTTCCGGATGAAAATCCATTTCCACTGCCGGGAACACAGCTACTTCATCCTGTTCATTGCGAGCCGCCACAACTGCAATTTCTGCCTGTATGGGAGCAAGAACTTCTGCCAGACAAGGCCCGGGCAACAATTTGGTTTCCAAGTCCTCCAGTGTGCGCAGAATGGCCACACCTTTCCCATCGTACCCTGCCGTGCGCGTTTTTTGTACCAATGGCAAGGTCCACAAGCCTGATGTTATGGCCTTTTTGAGCGCTTTTTCATCCTCAAAAAGCTCAAAATAAGCTGTTGGAATATTATTTTCCTGATAGAATTGCTTTTGCAAGCCCTTATCCTTGATGATATCCAAAGCAGCCGGACTTGGGTGTACTTTTTTACCCATTTGCTCCAGCGCCCGCAAAGCATCGGTGTTCACGTGCTCGATTTCAATACTGATCAAATCCTTATCCGCCCCAAAGGTCATCACCTGATCGTAATCCTTAAAATCGCCTACGGTAAACCCGGTACTTACGGCACTTGCCGGAGCCTCGGGAGTTGGATCCAGACTGTAGATTTTGAAATCCCAGTTAGCCGCCGCCAAAGCCAGCATTTTACCCAACTGGCCGCCTCCGAGGATACCTATTTTTTGTGTGGTAGAAAACATAGGGGCAAAGGTAAGCAAATGGAGGTTTATGAGGTTTATGGGGTTTATGAGGGTTTATGGAGCCCTGAATACAAAAAAGCGTTCGGCCAGAGGACCCAAATCCCCCAGCCGAACGCCAACTCAAACACTTAAACACTCCCACACTTACCTAACGAGCGTCACATCGCCTTTGTATAGCAATACGCGGCCATCGATGAGGCGAATTTCTGCGTAATACACAAATACGGCAGGCACCAACAACTGCCCCTTATGGCGTCCATCCCAGCCGTGCGATGGATCGTTGGGCTGGAAGTCTTTATCCGTGAATACCATGCTGCCCCAACGATCGAAGATCTGGAAGTTATCCACTTTTTCAATCTGATCCCCGTCGGCAAAGATCATGAATATATCATTCTCGCCATCTTCTTTCCATGGAGAGAAGGCATTCGGGATATAGATGTGCGGACGATTGTCTACCCGGATCAATACACGATCGGTGGCCTGGCATCCGTCAGTGCTTACAATGGTTACGGTATATTCTGTGGTTTTGAGCGGCAATGCTACCGGGCTAAGTAAATCCGGCACGCTATTGCTTTCAAAGGTAAGCCCGTCTAGCGGCGTCCAGGTAATACTTTCCACCAGCGCCAGCGGATAGCCCGGCGCCAGTTGTGCATTTAACTGTTGTTCATCACCCAATTGAATTTCGAACAATGGAGCAGTGTTAATGGTTGGATCCGGAGCCTGAGGCACCACCAGATCTTGTTCAAATTCACAACCATTGGCATCTTGTATCAATAATCCATAGCTGCCAGGCGTAAGGCCTGCAAAGTTCAGAGAAGAAGTAAAGGTCTGGCCACCATTAATGGAATACGTGTATGGTCCAAAACCACCTTGTATTTGTCCGAAGGTAATGGTACCATCGTTGTCTTTGCAGGTTGGTCTTTTCACCTCAAAGTCGAAATCAGTTGGCACATTCGTTTCAACAAACACCTCCACATTATCCGTTTGTGTACAGCCTGTGCTGGTGTTGGTTACGGTAAGGGAATAGGTTCCGGGTTCATTTACCACAGGGTTGGGTGAATTGCCACCTCCAATGATTTGGCCACCCTGAGTCGTCCACGCGTACGCATATACCGACCCAGTTGAGCCAGAGCCTTGAAGGGTTGTTTGCTCTATGGAACAGGTAAGGGTAAATGGCGGACCTGCTTCTGCCAGAGGTAATACGGTATTGTCACTTACCTGAACCGTTTGGGCAGACGTACAGCCGTTAACGGTATTCAACAGGTTAAGTGTGTAACTGCCTGCACTGTTTACCAACAAGGTATTGGTATTGGTTCCACTTACGATACTACCATTAACAGTTGTCCATTCGTACTGGATATTCGGCCCACCGGAAGAAGCTGCGCCATTCAAGGAAACGGTTGGCTGAAGACATCCGATGACACCCGGCGTTGCAATGGCTACGGTTGGCGGGGTAGTATTGGTGTTCACCACTACCTGATCCGTGGAGGTGCACCCATTAACATTATTGGTTACCAGCAAGTTGTAAGAGCCTCCGGAACTTATGGTTGGTGTTAAACCATTGGCGCCAATAAGAATATTTCCGTTAGGCGTGGTCCACTGGTAGAAGAAGTTTCCGTTGCTGCTGGAACCCGTTCCATCCAACATGAGCGAGGTGATTGCGCAAGTCAGCAATCCATCTGCGCCGGCAGCTGCAACCGGCGGTTGCACGTCTTCAGGCACCGTAATGGTTACAGAGCTTGTACAACCGTTTACATTATCTTCTACTGTAAGCGTATAAGGAGCAGGCTCATTTACCACCACTGCCAACGGATTGCTTTGGTTCAGGATATTACCACCTGCAGTACTCCAGGTATAGGTCATATCACCGGTGCTGCTGGCGCCTGCATCGAGGGTTATCTGCTGTACTGCACAGGTTAACGTTGCCGGGTTTGCAATAGCTGACACCGGATTTACCTGATTGGCTATCACATTCACACTTGCTACACTGGTACAGCCGGTTACTACATTCGTTGCTTCCAGTTCATAATATCCAGTAGCATTGATCAATGGATTAAGGGTGTTTACGCCGCTCACAATATTACCATCGGGTGTTAGCCAATTATACGCAAACTGCCCCTGTGCACTGTTAGTGCCTTGCAGGTTCAAACTCAGCACATCGCAAGTGATGGTTTGTTGCGGACCGGCATTGATTGGAGGAGGTGTGATATCCTGGGTAACCACTACGCTACTGTTGGATTGACAAAGATTGACCAGATTTTGAACGGTAATGATATAAGTTCCCGGAGCGTCAATAACCGGATTAAGGGTATTACCACCACTCACAATGTTGCCATTTTGAGTATTCCAGGTAATACCATAGCCTACACCGTTATTAGATCCGGCGCCGTTCAGCATGAGTTGCGTTACCGCGCAGGTAAGTTGTGGCGCCGTACCTGCCACCGCGATCGGGAAATCTGCAGCCTGAGTGATCTGAACCGTAGGTGATGAGGTACAACCGTTGGTGGTATTGGTAACCAGCAAGAAATATTCACCTGCTCCGTTTACGGTTGGATTCAAGATGTTGGTTGCAGAAACAAAGCTTCCGCCAATAGTGGTCCATTCGTACGTAATATTTGGCCCCACTGGAGCAACTGCCTGAAGGGTATAGGTTGCCTGTGTGCAGGTCAGCTGGAAGGTAGGACCTCCGTTTGCCTGTGGCGATTCAAAATCAGTGCTTACAAACATAGGATCTGTGCTGGTACAACCATTTACCAGATCCGTTACAATGATGGAGTACAAGCCGCCGCCGGCCACGGTAGGATTCAGCAGGCTGTTGCCTCCGTTGATAATACCTCCTGGATCCACCCAGAAATAACTATAGTTTGGTCCAACGGAGTTATTTGGACCGCCAATCACCATCTGCGGGGTGTAGCAATTCAACAGCACATCAGGGCCGGCATCGGCCATGGGCGCCTGAATATTCTGGGTTACCGGAACCATTTCTTCCGTGGTACAACCATTATCTGTATTCGTCACTACCAGCGTGTAATTACCAGGCTGATTAATGGTAGCGTTCAGGTCAGTTGGACTGGATTGCAACCCTGGTCCGGACCATTGATAGGTGAAATTTGGGCCGTTTGAGGATCCGGCTGACTGAATGACTTGCTGGGTGAGCAAACAAGTAAGTTCCGATGGCTGGGATAATGCCACTACCGGGTCGTTATCATCAGCCAGGATCTCTACGGTATCGGTTGTGGTACAGCCATTAGTTACATCTGTGACCATCAGTTGATACACCCCTGATTCATTAATCTGGGGATTTATGATGTTCGTGGCTGACACGAAATTACCTCCAGATAGAGCAGACCAGGTATATCCAAATTGCGGCCCTGCACTACTACCTGTTCCATTTAGCATCATACTCGGCGCTGTACAATTCAGGGTATTTCCCGTTCCTGCTTCAGCTATGGGTGGTACGATGTTTTCTGTTACATCAATTGTTGTAGAGGCGGTACAGTTGTTGGCAAAATTGGTCACCACCAGGGTATACTGACCGGGGGCTCCAACCAGAATTTGGGGGGTACCGTTTCCGCCCAGAATTTCTCCGTTCATGGTACCCCAGTTATACGAAATGGTTGGACCTGAGGTAGAGCCTGTTGCATTCACCGGGATAGCGGTTGCTGCACAGGTTAAGATCCCTTGCGGAGCAGCAAGTGCAACCGGAACATTGGAGTTAATAGTTACTGTTGTAGAAGCAGTATTGGTACAACCGTTGGCTGTATTGGTTACCAATAGCGTATAAGTTCCTGGTGCAATGATGGTTGGTGTGAGCGTATTATCGCCAGCTCCAATACCATTACCCGATGCGGAAGTCCATTGGTAAATATAAGTGGGCCCTGTACTGGAGGCTGTTCCATTGAGCAAAATGGTGGGTGTAGTACAGTTGATTTCTCCACCTGGAGCTACGATAGCATTTGGTGGTGTAATATTTTGCGGGATATTGATCGTAGCCGTATTGGAACAGCCATTAGAAGCGTTCGCCACCACCAGATTATAGGTACCAGGTTGGTTTACCGTTGGCATAGGGGTGTTTTGCCCGGAAACGATGTTCCCGGGCGATGCCGTCCAGGTATATGATAAATTTGGAGTAGTTGGCGCCAGTGGATCACCCAGCAATGCCGTGAGGGTTGTGCAGGTGAGGGTAGTTGGCATACCGGCATTAGCCGCCGGTGGAAGATTGTCAGCATCTACCAAAATAGAAGCCTGAGAGCTGCACATACTTCCGGGATTTGTGATCACGATGGAATATGTACCTGGTGCATCAATGACCGGCGTCAGCGTATTCATACCAGAAACAAAGTTTCCGTCAATGGTAGACCAAACGAACAAGTCGGTGGGTACCATTTGAGAAGCCAGTGCGCTGAGGGTAGCCTGAGTGGAAATACAGGTAATATCGTTGCTTGATGTTGCCACTGCTATTGGCGCCGAGAAATTCTGGTTTACGATAATCGTTTCCGCACTGGTACAACCATTGATTGGGCTGGTAACCACGAGGGTATAATCGCCGGCCTCATTAACGACAGCCATTGGGGAGTTTTGACCGGACACGATATAACCATTATTGGTTTCCCACTGATAGGAAATACCCGCCGGGCCGGATCCACTTCCGTCGATAGTTACCTGGCTAACGGTGCATGTAATCAACCCTGGCAGGGCTACGGATGCTG
>JBIKUE010000009.1:0-75508 GCA_044347755.1 Saprospiraceae bacterium | reverse complement strand
GAACGAATAATTTGAGATGCAAGATGCTTTGCTCCATAGGTTTCCGGTAATTTTTCAGCCATTTCCATAACCCTGCAAGCAAAGTCTATTAAGCGGTTTTCTAATTCGAAAGCTTTCATTTTAAGTTACATTTTGAGCAGTGAACGTTTATCTTAAATCGCAAATCCAATCGCAAATCGCAAATCATGTAATCGGATATCGCAAATCCCTACCCCGCCCACCCTTCTCTATCCAAACTCCGATAATGTATCGCTCCCGTATGGCTGCACTGTTGTTTGGCGCGTACTTTATTGGCTAGGTCGGGATTTGCGATATCCGATTACATGATTTGCGATTTGCGAATGGATTTAGGATTTGCGATTTGAGGTAGCGCTTGGGTTTGGTTTCCGGATTCCAGCCGTTTTGTTGCTGGCTACAAATATGGAGATCAACTCGTTGTTTTCGATGATAAGCGAGGCTAATTTCCCTTTTGTAAACCAATTGCGTTTTTCAATCAATTTAAGGCACACGAAAGTTTCCCGAAGCTCTTTTTGACAAATTTTCATCTTATGGACGAAATCATCCCGTGATTCGGCGCCTTGAACCTCCCCATAATTCAGCGCAGGCGATGTGGCAGAACGAATAATTTGAGATGCAAGATGCTTTGCTCCATAGGTTTCCGGTAATTTTTCAGCCATTTCCATAACCCTGCAAGCAAAGTCTATTAAGCGGTTTTCTAATTCGAAAGCTTTCATTTTAAGTTGCATTTTGAGCAGTGAACGTTTATCTTAAATCGCAAATCCTAAATCCAATCGCAAATCGCAAATCATGTAATCGGATATCGGAAATCCCTACCCCGCCCATCCCTCCCGATCCAAACTCCGATAATGTATCGCTTCCGCCAAATCCTCGATCCGTATATCTTTGCTC
The DNA here is from genome assembly GCA_044347755.1 of Saprospiraceae bacterium. Taxonomy (GTDB): domain Bacteria; phylum Bacteroidota; class Bacteroidia; order Chitinophagales; family Saprospiraceae; genus M3007. Next base: position 74,599 of record JBIKUE010000009.1, on the reverse strand, counting down.
CCAGCCAGATCGGCTGCTGTGCGCGCCACTTTTAAAATCCGGTCGTACGCCCGCGCGGAAAGCTGAAGTCGCTCCATAGCCGTTTTCAACAGCGTCAATCCCGCCGAATCCAGGGCGCATACCTCTCGCACCATCCGGCTCGGCATTTGGGCATTGCAATACACATCGTTCAGGTTTTTAAACCGCTCGGCCTGCACCGCCCGGGCCTGAAGCACCCGTTCCCGGATGTCGGCGCTGCTCACCTTGGGTCGCTCAGAAACCAGACTGGTGAGTTCTTCAATCTTTACCGGCGTCACCTCCACGTGCAAGTCAATCCGGTCAAGCAGCGGTCCGGAAATCTTGGCCACATAACGTTTCACCACGCCGGGGCCGCACACGCATTCTTTTTCCGGGTGGTTATAGTAGCCGCAGGGGCAGGGGTTCATACTCGCCACCAGCATAAATCCGGCCGGGTATTCCACCGTAGATTTTGCCCGGCTGATGGTAACCCGGCGTTCTTCCATGGGCTGGCGCATGACCTCCAGGGCGGTGCGTTTGAACTCCGGCAATTCATCCAGAAACAACACGCCATTGTGTGCCAGGCTAATCTCTCCAGGCATAGGATCGGAGCCGCCGCCAACCAGGGCTACATCGCTTATGGTATGGTGTGGCGCCCGGAATGGCCGGGTGGTAACCAGCGAAGCCCGGTCTGGCAGAATTCCTGAAACAGAGTGAATTTTGGTGGTTTCCAGCGCCTCATAGAGGGTCAGCGGCGGTAAAATAGTGGGCAATCGCCTGGCCAGCATGGTTTTGCCGGCCCCCGGCGGACCAATCAGAATCACATTGTGGCCGCCGGCTGCTGCCAGCTCCAGTGCCCGTTTGATGTTTTCCTGTCCTTTTACATCAGAAAAATCAACATCAAATACGCTGGAATTGGCCGCAAACTCATCCCGGGTGTTTACTTCCAGCGGTTTCAGGTCAGACACCCCGCCTAACAGGTCTATGGCCTCCAGCAGATTATCCACGCCATAAATAGCCAAATCGTTCACAATAGCCGCCTCGCGCGCGTTCGAACTGGGCAAAATGAAGCCTTTGAACTTTTCCTTTCGGGCTTTGATGGCAATGGGCAAAGCGCCTTTGATGGGCCGAAGCGATCCGTCGAGCGAGAGCTCGCCCATAATGAGGTAATCTTCAAAACCATCGGGCGGAATGAGTCCGGCAGCAGCCAACATGCCCAGGGCAATGGGTAGGTCGAACGCAGAGCCTTCTTTTCGGATATCTGCGGGCGCCAAATTGATGATGGTTTTGAGTCGCGGCTGACGAAACCCTGCGTTTTTGACGGCGGCCTCAATGCGCGGCAGGGATTCACGTACGGCGCTGTCGGGCAACCCAACAATATGAATGCCCAGTTTGTCTGTATTTCCCAGCGCGCCGCCGGTGTGGGTTTCTACAGTAATTAATTGTGCATCGACTCCATGAACGGAGCCGGCAAAGGTTTTCACTAGCATTTGGAAGCGTGTTTAATGGATGATAAGGCGCAAAGGGTTGACACAAAGGCGCGAAGGCACAAAGTGTTACACTTGCGTTTATAAAGGTAGGGGAGTTGGATTAAAGATACAAGGGAGCTAAGTAAAATTTGTGGGTGGATGTGATGCAGCGAACGCTGCTAACCTCAATTTTTTACCCTGCCATTTCCAGCATTAACTTCTCCAGCGTTTCTTCCGGATCCTTACACATGCCCGGGTGTACTTTGGAGGTTTGGATCATGGTGCTGCGGGTAGCCGTCAGCCAGCGGAAGCGGGAAGCCTGATCCAACTGAGCAATAGGGGAATCAGGGGTTTCTCCACAACAAATTTCCTTAAATGCCTGAAGGTGAAGCCCAACGTCTTCCATACTAATGTTTGGATCGAGTGCCAGTAATTTGGCTTCTGGCAAATAGGTGCGTATGCCCAGGAATTTTTTCCCCGGACAATACAGCACCACCCCGGTATTGACGAATTCTTCTCGCTCAGGCCGGGGAACAATGCGTATCACGGCATATTCAAATACTCGAAACTCTTGCATACATAGCCTGTTTTACAAATGTTTCGCTGGACGAAAGTCGTATCTTCAGAAACTCCGAGTACGTATTCCGGACTGTTTCAACGGTATCCTGGAAGGCGTTCTCAATCCAGGAATCCGGTATTAAACCAACGATTTCGTTGATTACTTTGTCATTTAGTACTTGTTTGATGGATTTGTCTACTTCTTCCAGCGCTGAAGCCTGCGGCAGCAATACATGGTCTTTGATCTGAGCAAAAGGTTTGGCGCTTTGCTCCCTCCAGTTTTCCCAGTTGTGGTGAAAATACAAGGCCGCACCATGATCAATCAGCCAAAGCTCTTTTTTCCAAAGCAGCAAATTGGTATTGCGTGCAGTACGGTCCACATTCATTAAAAAAGCATCTAACCACACAATTTTGGAGGCTAATATGGCGTCTGGTTTGACTACCGCCGGATCAAAAGTGACTGCACCTGACAGGTAATGCATTCCGAGATTCAATCCGGTACTAAACTTGAGGAGATCCTGAATTTCTTCGTCTCCTTCCGCACGGCCATAGGCTTCGTTAAGTTCCGCAAAAACGATTTCCGGTAATTTAAGTCCAATTATTCGGGCTATTTCGCCACCAATCAACTCTGCAATTAACGCCTTGATGCCCTGACCGGCGCCTCTGAATTTCAGGACGTATAAAAATCCGTCGTCTGCCTCCACAATGGCCGGCAAGGAACCACCCTCCCGCAAGGGTGTTACATATCTGGTAACAATAACTGTCCTGATTTCTGGTTGCATAAGGCAAAGGAAAGTAAATGCTGACAATTATATTCCCAAAGACACCAACACCGGGTAATGATCTGAAAACTCGCCGTCGCGGGCGGTGCGGCAGGAGAACGTGGTTATGCTCTTTTCCGTAAGGATATAGTCTATCCTGAGCAGGGGCAGTGCTCCGGCAAATGTGGTACCAAGGCCCAAGGCTTTTTGTCGGAAAGTGTCGTGCAAGCCCTCCGAGAGCTGAGCGTACACATAGGAATTGGGGGTGTCGTTGAAGTCGCCGCACACGATGACCGGAATTTTACAGGCCGCTATGTGCGCGCGCAACTTTTGGGCTTGCTCGGCGCGCAAACTAGTGGCTGAACCCACTCTGCCCAGGACAAATCCGATATCCTGCCAGGTTTCACCTTCCTCCAGGTCGCCTTTTTGAATCACTTTGGCGGTGGTATTGGTAACGCGGTTGGATTGCAAATGCACGTTGTACACCCGCACCACCTTTTTTTCGCCCACCCGCACATCTGCCCAAAGGGTGGAGTTAGAGGTGTTTTCAAATGGCACATCGCCGCCACCCAGAATAGGGTATCGAGACAAAATCACTGTACCTTTTTTGAGGTTAAACGTGTGCTTATAACCCATTTTTTCAGCCAAAATCCGGTAAAACTTGCCGCTGGTTTCCTGAGTGCAAAGGATATCAGGGTCACCGCTTTCCTGCAAAAAACGAGCGTATGCCGAAGCGCGTTTTTCCCGCCAGGCATCGGTGGCTTCCTTTCCCTGATAAATGCTGCCCAGGTTGTGTGTAGCTACCGTGACGGCATTTTCCGGCACAGCATCCTTGCCAAAGTCAAACCCAATGAACCCGGTGATGTGATCCCAGCCAAATGCCAGAATGCCAATGTGATATAAAGCAAATCGACTGCCTCGCCAGGTCCAGATCAAGCCCAGCAACAAGTTGGTAAGCAACAACCAGGGAAATGCCGTTCCGAAAAATGATAGCCACGAAAATTTAGCCGGATTTACCAACGGGCACACATACGCCAATACCGTGCAGCAGATTACTACTGCGCTCGCCATTCTGAGCAGGTATTGGAGTAAGGATTTCATTTTTTTCGGTGGACGGTAGACGGTTTGGGCTGTAATCCGTTAAAAAATGCCTAAACCTGGAAACCTTCTGTGTCTTTCCTGAGGTTGAAACGTTCTTTGTATCAGTTTACGGCCTATGGTGGACGGCTTACGGTAGACGGTGGTTTTGATTTAGGGAGACGGTCCCCATAACTTCAAAAACAAATACCAAGCGCAGCGCCACCGTCTACCGTAGGCCGTAAATCGTCACAAAGTTCACTTAACAATTAGAATCATGTTCAAAAAATCGCTACTTCTTTTTGCCGCACTGATGCTGGGGCAGTTTGCACACGCTCAATTCGGCAAAATTTTAGACAAAGCCAAAGAAAAAGTAGGGGTTGATATACCCCTTTCACAGGAAGAAGCCGGTAATGGTCTCAAAGAAGCCCTCAACAACGGCATTGGCGAAGCCGTGAATTTTCTTTCCGCCAAAGACGGTTATTTCAAATCGCCGTACAAGATCTTGCTTCCTCAGGAAGCACAAAATGTGGTGAGTAAACTGAAAGCCGTTCCCGGCTTTTCCAACGTGGAAGCTGATCTCACGGAACGCATGAACCGTGCCGCCGAAGACGCAGCCACCAAGGCCAAGCCTATCTTTATAAAGGCAATTAAGGATCTCACGTTCCAGGATGCCCTCAATATTCTGATGGGAAATCAGGATGCAGCTACGCGTTATCTGGAAAAATCTACCTATTCACCGCTTTATGCTGAATTTAAGCCTATTATTCAGGCTTCACTGGATAAAGTAAATGCCCGTGAATACTGGAAAAGTGCGGTAACGGCCTACAATAAAATCCCTCTGGTATCCAAAACCAATCCTGAACTCGACGACCATGTAACTAAAATGGCCCTCAAAGGTATGTTTGAGCTGGTTCAGAAGAAGGAACTCGGCATTCGCTCCGACGTAAGTCAACGTAACTCAGATATCCTGAAAAAGGTGTTTGCGAAGCAGGACAAAAAGTGATGATGGGACGATGGACTGTTAGACAATGGACGTTGGACTTGTGCTCGATGAAGTAAAAAACATCTTTTACGCCGAGCGCAAGTCCAACGTCCATTGTCTATTAGTCCAACAGTCCATCTCACCGCTGCACCACTAACTTACGCTGAATCGTTTGTTGTTCAATGTGCAGGATTACCCAATATATTCCTGGTATAGCTGGGGCGGTAATGCCTGTGCTCAGATCTGAACCCTCCATCAAAAGCCGTCCGTACGCATCCAGCAAGTGCCACCGTCCTGCTTTTTGTGATATCTCTGGTAATTCCCATTGCACCTGACTGCCTGGTGATGCAGGGTTAGGCCAAAGTTTACCGGAACTAACAGCTTCCGGTTCCTCTGTGGAAGAGGTTAAACAGGAATCCTGCTGCTCATACGCACCCAAATCTACCCGACCAAAGCGGATGCGTGCCTGCCCGTCAAAGTCTGTTGTAAGCCCCGCAGTGTCAACAGCTTCGTTACTTCCTCTGTTGATGACGGGTGAACATTGGCCAAGCCGAAAATCTCCACCCAGGGTATCCACAAAACCGGGATAGACATTGTGATAAACACTATCGCCGAAAACATCCATATAATTTGGGATTACGGCAGGAGAAGGTACTAACGGACTAATGCTACAATATTCAAAAAGGAACCAGGAACCATTGAGGATATTTTGATTGTTGTTGTAAATCAAACGATGATTTGACTGCGGCTCCCAAATGGCGCAGTTGTAAAAATTCATCTTGTTGTAAAACTGTGCACCGGCTTGGTTAAAAGAGGAATACCAGCGTTTCCCGAACGGATTAGCGCCATTGTTGTAAAAGGTGCAATTGGTTACTTCGGTCAGCACTTTGGTTTCTTCATGACCTCCGGCGAAAATGGCCCCGCCAGGATTATTGGCAAATAAACAGTTATTGAGGCGGCTGTGTACATTGTTGCCACCCGCGCTATACGCCACAAAGTAACTATTAGGATTATTTCTTTGTCTGTTGCCGATAAAAGAACAATTTTCCACCAAAACATTAGCTGAACTGGTATCATTGCATAGAAAAGCGGTAGCAAAATAACTGTTGGCTACATTGCGTAAGAATTGGCTGTTACGGATAGTTGCGTTTACAACCCCATTGCGGCCGATATAAACTAAATAAGCTCCACCCGCTTCATTCCTACTATCATTTTCCTCAAACAAGCAATTCTCTATGGATAAATTAATAGTATAATTCATAGGGAGATAGATAATGCCATCGATATTAAATCCGCCACCAGTCGCCGCATTATTTTTAATAAAAGTACAGCCTTGCATGATTAGTAAAATAGTAAATGCCCCATCTGAATTAGCCGTTATATTTAACCCTCCACCGTTTCCACCCTGCGTTTCGTTGTATTTAAAAATACAGTCCTTAAAAGCAATGGTAGAATTGCCTGTTTTTTCAATCTGCACGCCTCCACCATGTGCAGCAAAAGCATAATTATCCGTAAACCGGCAATTTTCAAGTAAAAAGGTATCATTGGGCGCCGTAGGGCCTATTTTCATTAATCCGCCACCGTAAAGATTACCCCGGTTCTGAAAAAATGTACAGTTCTTCAGTCGTGGATTAACCAAATGCTGCGGACCAAATGGATCGGAGGGGTTAATGTGTCCGATAAAAATGCCTCCACCTCCCTGCTCGGCTTCATTGTGTTCAAAAACACAGTTTCCAATCAATGGTCGGGAATCAGCCAGCCCGGCGCTCCCCAATAAAAACATCCCGGCGCCAAATTGATCAGATTCTGTGTTGACGGAGCCGGATGAGTTTCCGTCTGAAATGATAAACCCATCTAATACAGTTTGTTCATCCAATCCTGTACCCGTGAGTACATGAAATGAATTGTCGGTATCAATAGCAGCATTGCCAATGTTGCCACTCAGTCGGGTGAGGTTCAGGGAAGGGTTTCGTTGTTCAGCGGCAGATTCCGTGCCGGTAAAACCACCCAGCAAGGCAACGCCGTTTTTCAGTACAAAAGAGATGTCTCGCTGTGCTGTTTGGGTAGGTTTATATACGCCGGCTGAAACCCAGATTTGGTCGCCATATTGAGCCACTTGCAGGGCATCCTGCACACGTGGAAAAGCCTCCTGCCAGGAAGCGCCGTTTGGCTGAACAGCCTGACTTGAGGCGTTTACAAACCAGATGTTTTGGGCATGTGGGGCATTAGAAAGAAAGGTAATAAAAGCCGCAATGGATAGGTAAGTATGGCGCATGGATTGAAAATATTAAATAGTCCGGATACTAAACTTTTGAAGTATAGTATCCGGACCGGGTTGTTAGATAACGCAGTTATTTTTTGGAAATCACTCCGTGATGGGTAAACCCTTCTGAGGTAAGAGAATAGTAGTAAACGCCTGATGGAGCTTTTGCCAATCCATCTACCACCATTTCTTGCCCCCCTTTGGCAAACCAATGATAGGCTTCTGATACCAGACGTCCATCAGCATGGTATAATTGCAGGTTGACATTTGCATCCTTTACCAAAGAAAAGTTGATGACAAAGGAATCCTCAAACGGAACCGGGGCCACCGATACCTTTGACAACTGGTTTGCTTCCATCATATTCAACACATCTCTTCCGCCTGCAAAATTCAAGGCATTCAGCTTAAGTGTTACAGGCACTTTTTCACCTGCTTCGTTGAAAAACTTAAAAGGGGTTACACCTGCTGCATTCAGGTCTAAAAAAGATTCAAGCGCAGGAATGGGAGCATTGGCTTGCACGACAAATTCGAACAGTATTTTGTTGTTAATCTGCTTTTCATTTCCATCTGTGGAGAACCAAAGTGCATTTAATTCACTTACACCAGATTCCGATCCTCCGCCATCCACATGGTGGAAATTGTCAAGATCAAACGTAGTGGCTACATTCCCCGGTAGAACAGAGAGCACCTCCAGGCTATCTGCTGAAAAAGCGGCGCCCATCTGCCAGGCAATTACGTCCTGTTCACTTTCTGCTATGACCTGTATCTTTTTGAACGCACCGGATTCTACAGAAAGAGGAAGCCCTGTTAAAGTAGTAAAAAAGGTTTCATCCGGATCGTCCTCTACCAGGTTTCCATCTGTAATAGCACCACAATTCACATCTCCCACCTTAACACCAATAAAAGACCAGGTATTTTCGAGTTCAGCGAGTGGAGAATTGCTTGAAACAGAAACATGGTCCATCCAGGTGCAGTTATTAGGGAGTGGAGCTGGCGGATCGTTAGGGTTTTGTGGTGGACAATTATTATATTTTCTGGTGACACCGTTGAACGGATCAATTGCTTCAGCATCAAAGGGGTTGCCATCATCAAATTGACTGAAGAAGGCAGGGTTTCCAAGATGAAGCTTGGGAATATACCTCCAGCTTTTGTTGGAAGAAAAATTGGGAGTAATCCCAAGTATAACTTTTCTGATATCAATAATGTCAAAGGTTGTTACACTACCACTATTGTTTGCATCAGCAGCAATTATCTGAAATGGACTAGTGAATGGCTGTAGACTGAGAATATGCTGACTAATGAGCACAAGATCATAAGTAGTAACACCATTGTCTGGGTTAATAAAATTCAAATCCGGTAGTACGTGGCGCTTATCATGCGCCCAGTTGCATGGATTAAACTGGTACCGACCTCCTCCATTTGTAATGGCATCACAAAATAATGCTGGAGCCTGACGAAGTTCTACGTCCAGATCCACCATTGGTTCCGGAAAAAATTCTCCTTGTTTAACACAGGATTGCTCTATGTGACCTGTTTTGAGCGCACATGCCGGATTAATGATCCTTAGTTCTTCATAGTCAGGATGTAATTCATAGATCGTTCTCATTCGTTCTTGCTGCTCCAATGAAAATCTGATTGCACAACCTGCGTAATAACTCATCAAATTGGTTTGGTCCGGAGTATATGCAACTCCCAATGGATCAGCGCTGGGGCAAGTAATCTGAGTGCAGGCCGTGTTCGCGTAACACTCTTCCAAATCTGCGGGGGTATCACAAAAACCATCGCCAGTTTGTTTGCAGGTATATTTTACGCCATTGATAAAAATCGGATTGGCAAAATCATGTACATATTGAGTTGGTGGATCTTGGAAGGTATGTGGCAATCCGAAATAGTGACCAAGTTCGTGTGAGAGGACGGAGATTATCGGACTAACGCAATATACAGCGCCATTAGTACCGTAATTAAATCTTTCATGTGCAAAACCTCCGGGATTTCCACCTCCCCACTCAATTAGATCACAAAAAAACACTTTAACACACTCTTGTGAAACTGGAAAGTTAAGATTTACAATTCCGTGCAAATCAATAACATCCGAGGAAGATGCATTCAAATTCATTACATGAAATTGGTCATTGTCAATTAACGCCTGTCCACAAACGTAGAATTCAAACAGTCCACCAAAATGATCGTTTACAGTATTGATGCTTTGTTCAATATCATAAGAATCATGTGAAGTGCTGCCGTTTGTTTGCCTTAATAAAAAATAATAAACCGGAATTCTGATGGGTGAAGAACCTGAACCACTTACCTGCGGATTAAGATTTGCCAAAATCTGCTCCATTTGAGCAAGGGGGATATCTGGCGTTCCACATTCAATACTTTGTGCTTTCGATAAACCTATATTTAGGAGGATTAAAAAAGCAGAAAGCGTGATGCGTGATGCGTGATGCGTGATGCGTGATGCGTGAAAATCTTTGTAAGATCATCATAATGTTATAATAGATTGGTTAAAAATGCGCTATTTTTTACGAAGAACTCATAAAGATATAGTTGGTTAAGAATGGAGATTTGTTAATTCTAAAGGATTGACCAATTTAGGCAATTTTAACAACCGTAGTGCTTAACACTGTAAATTCAAGATATAAACCTTGAAATCATTGCTTTCCAGCAGCCTCATCCCTGTGCATTTCAAATTCAGACTGTTGGTTGGGATTAGACTGTTAGACGTAGGACTTGCGCTCGATGAAGTAAAAAGACATCATCTACCCTGAGCGCAAGTCCAACGTCCATTGTCCAACCGTCCATCGTCTACAACTCAAAATTCGGCTCCAGCAAGCTGGAATCCTGAGCGTAGAACTTGTTGATGTACTGAACAGCTTCTTCTACATCATCTGTCACCAGGAAAAGATCCAGATCTTCTGCGTGGATATTATGGTGACGCTTAAGCATGATTTCCACAATCCAGTTTTTCAATCCTTCCCAGAATTCAACGCCCATGAGTACGATGGGCATGCGCGAAATTTTATTGGTTTGAACGAGCGTTAACACCTCAAACAGTTCATCCAACGTGCCAAAACCGCCGGGCATTACTACGAATGCCTGGGCATATTTTACAAACATCACTTTCCGAACAAAGAAATAGCGGTATTTCAAGTTGTGATCCGGCGCAATGAACGGATTATGGTGCTGCTCAAAAGGCAGGTTGATGTTGAGTCCAATAGATGTTCCGCCTTTCATCCAGGCGCCTTTGTTGCCAGCCTCCATGATGCCCGGACCGCCACCGGTAATCACGCCATAGCCTTCTTCTACCAGCCTCGAAGCTGTTTTTACCGCTAGTTCGTAATACACCGTACCCGGTTTAGTGCGGGCCGATCCGAAAATGGATACGCAGGGGCCCACTTCGTTCAGGACTTCAAAGCCATCCACAAACTCGGCCATAACCTTGAACATGGTCCAGGCATTTTCGCCGCGTTTTTTACTCCATTGTTTTTGTTTTCTGGTTGAGCCATTCTTGGGCTCCAAATTTTCTTTTTCCATATTCGATATTGATTATGATGACTATTCACCGCGAAGAACGCTAAGTGCGCAAAGTGTTGAATTTTGGGTACTTAGCGTTCTTCGCGGTGATTTGGTTCGTCAATAACCTCAGTGGTCCAGGCTTCGGCCTTGGCAGCAAACAATGCCTTGGTTTTAGCCCAGGTATCGGCAAACAACTCTGAAGCGCGATATGCATTCAGCGCCTCTTCATGATCCCAGATACTAAGGGTGAACATTATGTTGGGCTTGTTTTTCTGCCGCAACAATTCCATGTGCCGGCAGCCGTTAAAAGCGCGGATTTTCTCCTTGCTTTGCTCAAAAACTTCCGATACAAAGGTCTCTGCCGCATCATCGCGGAAGGTCATTTTTACAATACGCTTGATCATATACTGTGATTAGCGTGATTTTGATGATTTTCGTGATGCAAGTACTTGATTTCAAATTTATTGAAAAGCATCCTCGTTCAAAACCACGTATGATATGGACGTTGGACTGTTGGATATTAGACATTGGACTTGCGCTCGTTGTAGCTGTAATTACATATTACCCAGAGCCCAAGTCCAATGTCCATTGTCTAACAGTCCATTGTCCAACGTCACTTGTTGGCTAGTTGCCCGCAGGCGGCGTCAATATCCTTGCCCCGGCTTCGCCGGACGGTTACGGTTACGCCTTCTTTGGCCAGGAAAGCACCGAATTCGTTTAGACGGTTCTCGTCAGATTTCTCGAAAGGCACCCCGCCAATTGGGTTGTATTCAATGATGTTGACCCTAACCGGGAACTGCTTTCGGCAGAGTTGCACCAACCGGCGGGCATCGTCCAAAGAATCGTTAAATTGTTGAAAGGCAATGTATTCGTAAGAGATACGACCTTTAGTTTTCCGATAGAAATACTCCAGACTTTCCATCAATACCTCGAGGTTGTTGGTCTCGTTGATGGGCATGATCTCATTGCGTTTGGTGTCGTCAGCCGCATGCAAACTGAGGGCCAGATTGGAGCGAAACCCGTCGTCAGCCAGTTTGCGAATCATTTTGGCAATACCTGCGGTACTTACCGTGATCCGCCGGGCGCCCAATCCCAGGCCTCCGTCTTCAGGAGGCGCCGTGAGGCGGGCAATACTGGCCATGGTATTGGGGTAAGTGAGAAGGGGCTCGCCCATACCCATATATACCACATTCGTGATGGGCTTGCCGAAGTATTCCATGCTTTGACGGTTTACACCAACCACCTGATCAAAAATTTCGGCCGCATCCAGGTTTCTGCGTCTGCCCATTCGCCCGGTGGCGCAAAAGGCACAGGTGAGGCTACAGCCTACCTGGGTACTTACACACACTGTATAGCGGTCATCATCCGTTACCGGAATCAGTACACTTTCAATACGGTGCCCGTCGTAAGTCAGCCAACGGGTTTTCAAGGTTCCATCCAGGCTATGCTGCGTTTTTTCCTCGGTAAGGGAATTGAGCGCATAGGTCTCGGCCAGGCGCGCGCGCAGGGCTTTCGACAGGTTGGTCATGGCATTAAATTCCGGCGCCCCTTTGCTCCAAAGCCAGTCCCATACTTGTCCGGCACGAAAGCGCGGCTCACCCCAGTCGGCAAAGGTTGCTTCAAGGTCTGGCAGGGATAGGGTGCGGATGTCTTTTTTTTCGCTCATCGTTTAATACGCTCCGAAATACCTTCTCAGGAACCATTCACCCGCCAGCAGCAGGGCCAGCAGGGCAAATATCCATTTCAGGTTGATGAGCGGGTTGGTTTGAGTGGTTTGATAGATCACAGGTTTCACGGTTTCGTTAGCCTTGATCTTGTCGGCTATGCTGCTGAGCTGTGTTGGAAACACGGTTTCGCCACCAAATTTGGCGCTCAATTGCCGCAGCACGGCATGGTTGGCCGTGGTTTCAAACAATTCTAACTCGATGGGCTGCACGCTGAATTTGCCCTCGTACACTAAAGCCTGGCCGTTGAAATTGGTGGTAGCCTTGAAGGTATACGGGCCAACCGGCAATATGCCGGCATTGAGGGTGTATGCTTTACCCAGTTTGTTAAAAGTATAGGTGAACTCCTTCCCGTCGCGGTTGCGAATACTCATGGCCACATCGGGGTCGTTGGTGAGTTCGTAATTGTCGTTATACAATTCCGCCCCAAACGTGACGGCTTCGTTTTCGTTGAATATGTTCTTGTCGAGGGTTACCCGAAACTTGCGCTTATCTTCTTTCAGCGACAGGTATTGCACCGTTTTACCCACCAATTCATCAAAAATTTCGTGGTTTTGGTGCTGTAAAAAATCGAACAAACGCCAGCGCCAGAGACCTTCGCCAAGCAGGATACCCGTTTTGATGCCATTGGTTTCGCCCAGAGCCAGCATAGGCTGTTCTGTATCCACTTTGCCGATGCGTTTGTACAATAATACCTGCGCTTGTGGAGTTGCGCCGAAATTCCCGAACGCAGCGGTCATAGGGTTGAAACGGGGCAATTCTTCCTTCACTTTCGGGCTTAGTGAAAAGGCGGCAAAGGATGGGGAAACACGACCCTGAACTTCATCGCTCTGTGCGGCGTTGCTTTGCATACTCACCAGCCCTTGTGCCTTGCCCAAAGCCGTGTAACCGGTTTGCATCCCTGCTATGAACAGTCGCGGGATACGCTTTTCGTTCATGGTGTTCAGCAAACCTGAAAGGTCATTGGTCGTTGATGGCAAATTATGCAGCACTACAAAATCATATTTGCCCACATCTACACCGGCATCACCAATGTATTGGATGAATAACTGGTAATTTTTATTGCCTTCGAGGGAGGTTTTCAGGGCAGACAGATCCGGGTGCGGACTATTGGCCAGGAGGAGGATTTTTTGACGCGCATCCAGCACGTCGATAAAAATCTCGCGGCGGTTGTTGGAAGTTGCTGCTTCGCCGGGAAGCGCAGCAGCACTGATTACGTAAGAAACCACACCGGCCTGGTCAGCATCAAGTATTACTTCTTTGGTGATGAAAAAGTCATTGCCGGATATTGATACCGGGATACTTTGCAATTGTTTGAGCCCGTTATCCGTAGATTTAGATACGGTGACTACGGTTTGCTGGCCAGCCAAATTGGTTGCAGTCAGGTCAATTTGCAAGGTGAACTTGTCACCCAGGTAGGCTATTTTGTTGTGAAACACCCGCTTCAGCAGCAAATCTTTTTTAGGAGTAGTATCGCCCAGCGCTACCGTATACACCGGCGCCGACAGGGGTGCATCGGAATAGGCAGGGTTACTGCCTTCATTATAATTGCCATCAGAAGCAAGCACCAGCGCGCCGAAATTTTGACCGCCATACAGGTCATACACCCCGCGGACGAGTTCCGAAAAGTTTGAAACCTTATCGGTGAAACTGAAATCTACGCCTTCCCGCACCTGATCACCAAAAGCAATTTCATGTACTTCATAGGATTCGGACAAGGCATTTTTCAATCCTGCCCAATCCTGCTTATACTTTTCAAGCGCCTCTCCTTTTAAATCCGAGGCCATGCTTTCTGATTGGTCCTGTGCCAGTACAACAATGGGTTTTTTGGTTTCGGTGAAATAGCTTTTCAGGAGTGGTGATAACAACAAGGCACTCAAAATCGTAACTGCCAAAAAACGCAATATACCTAACCACAGGTTCAGCCTCGGCGCCTGTTCCTTGAACGTAGTATCCCGGTAATACAGCAACATCGCGTACCCCAGCCCCAGCAACACGCATAAAATCAAAAACCAGGCAGGGTATTGAAAAGAGAAGTCAAGCATTAAAAAAAAGTCATTTATTGGTCGTTAAGGGTCATTTGAGTCATTTTAAAGGTCATTTGAGTCATTAATGCCATTTACAAATGACCCTAAATGACTCAAATGACCTTTAATGACTCCCAAATCTATTCTCCCAAGACGCAAAATTGCGGAAAAAGTTGCTGCCTTTATCAATTTCTCATATCAAACCGCACCCAATCCACCGCAATAACCGGCTTAGAGGGGTTATTTTCGTTTTTTAACACAAAATAAAGGTCATGGAACGTACCATCGGTCACCGTTTCCAGGGGAATATTGACTTCTGCGAACGTCATTCGGGCGGCTTGTTCCGGCACAGGCAATACGACTTGTCCTAAAAGCTTGCCTTTGCCAGAGCCGAGTCGGGCTTCAATCCGGCCTCCACCATACTGATAACGCCCATCGCTCATCCCGATACCTACTGCTACACCATGTACCCCGGTTAGATCCACATGTTTAAACATGAAGAAGCTGTTGGGCTTGATTTCATTCAACACCACGGTATCCCCATTAAACGGCCGATACGTCCGAATGTTTTTCGACATGCTATCGGCTTGTTCGGCTTGCTGATACGCCGGACGCAGGGCAATGGTTTCGCTGTGTTCCAATGGGGCCTGACTGGAGCTGCCTCGATCCCGGTAACTGGCCTTAAAGATAAAGGTACCCTGTTTGGGTTTAGCGTTTTTATCGGGTGGCGGAGGCGGTGAGAGTGTATAATCTCCAGCCAGTGGAAAGGCTTGTTGCGGTTTAGGCGGACTTCCGAGCGACAAGATCCATCGCACCATTTCACCGGCATCTTCTTCCGATACCTGCGGGTGAGCGCTCATTACGGTTTCGCCCCAATTGCCGGCGCCACCCTTGATCACTTTCTTGGATAAGTTGCGCACAGCAAAATCGTCTTTCCGGTAGCGTTCGGCGATGGCGGTGTAGGAAGGGCCGTTCACCAGTCTTTCTTCCGCATGGCAGGTTCCGCAGTCTGAACGACTGATGAGCAGTTTGCCGCGAGCATATTCCGCTGTCTGCCTGGCAGCCTGGTGCCCTTGGGCAATACTGGTAATATCAAATCCTGTTTCCAGATAATCTACGGTAGTTGCCACCGCAGCTGGGAAAATATTGCCTTTTAGCAGGGAGCCGTCTTCAGCATCTGAAACCTCCAGGTGGTATTTTAGCACCTGACCTGGTTGATAAAAGCTCCGGTTTTTGCCGTTGAAATTCCAGTACACCAGGGGTGGTTCGTTGCCTACAAATATTTTCTGTTTTATGGTTCGGACAGCCTCGGCAGCATCTTTAACCTTAAGCGTGACCTCATAATTGCCGGGATTGGTGTAGTAATGTACAATACTGTCCAATGCTGAGCGCTTGCGCGGATGAGCTGCCGGATCTACAGAAGCCAATCCTCCTCTTGCCGTTGGCTTTTTCGGATGAATGTTCATGGGTGAAGTCCCGTCGCCAAAATCAAGCGTGTATTCCAGGTATTCTCCGTCGTAATCCTGGGTTTTGGAAATATCCACAACTGCAGCGAATGGCGCGGCGCCGGCGGATTTTTTAACCTGGAGCGAAGGTATGGGCGGACGGTTGCCGCGTACATAGTCAATTCGCGAGAGGCGAGCATCCGGGTTGGTTGCAAACCATTGCGTGCCATATTCCAGAATCCAGATAGAGCCGTTTTTATCCACCACCATATCCATGGGCCGGGAAAATTTGAGTTGCTCCGCAAAGGGTTCCATTTTACTGAAGTTACCCATAGAGTCTACCGTAACAGCCATCATCCAGCCGCGCATCCATTCATAAATGATGAGTTTGCCATCGTAATAATCCGGCAATCGTGTTTCTGACGGGTATTTATCGCAGTAATATACCGGGCCGGCCATAGCATTGCGGCCACCGGTGCCTACGAGGGGGAATTCCGGGGAGTTGCCATAAGGATACCAGATAAAGGCGGATTGTGCCGGGGGCAACTCCCGCATACCGGTGTTATTGGGCGATTCGTTGATGGGGCGCTCCGGATGGTGCAGCGGGCCGTTTTTCCCGCTCGCAAAATCGTGATCACGATAAGGTTTGTTGTTACCCACAAAATAAGGCCAGCCGAAGAATCCGGCAGCACGGGCGCGGTTTACCTCGTCGTGCCCTTGCGGGCCACGGGCGGTATCCGGTTCGCCGGCATCCGGGCCAACTTCACCCCAAAACAGCAGTTTGCGGCGCTCGTCAATGGAAATGCGGAAAGGGTTTCGGCAACCCATAACGTAAATTTCCGGACGTCCTTTTTGCCACTCCGGCAATTTTTTGTGATCCGGCCAGCGCATCTCCATTTCTTTGGTGCCGTTAAATAAGTTTCCTGCCGGGCATATATAGCTGCCGTCAGGCAAAGGTTTGATGCGCAGGATTTTGCCCCGCAAATCATTGGTATTGGCAGAAGAGCCTTGCGCATCCCAGGGGCTGCGGCCGGGGCGCTCGTCGGAGGGAGAATACCCATCTGACGCAAAGGGATTGGTGTTGTCGCCCGTACTCAGGAAAAGGTTTCCTTCAGGGTCAAACTCCAGGCATCCGCCGGCATGGCAACATTCCTCGCGTTGTACGGCCACCTGCAGAATCACTTTTTCGGAAGCACGATCTAAGGAATCTCCCTGAAAAACAAAGCGGGAAAGGTTGTTCACGGCTTCGTTGCCCACGGGCGAATAGTACAGGTATATCCAGTGGTTTTTTTCATAGTTGGGATCCAGTGCAAGGCCCATCAGGCCATCTTCCTGTTCCGAATAAACGGGCAGTTTACAGGCGATATTGGTTAGCCCTGTGGCTGGATCGTACAGCTTTATGTTGCCGCGGCGTTCAATAAACATCACCTTGCCGTCGGGGAGTAGCTCCAGTTCCATAGGCTCGGTGAGTTCTGATGCCAGTACGGTTTTCTGAAAACGGGTAGGATCCGGGATTTCCGGGGTTCGGCAGGCGGTATAATCCAGGCGCTTTTGTTTGCCAATGGCATAGCGGATTCCGCCCAGGATGTGTTTCAGAAAATCAGGCTCGGCGTAGCTTTCTTTGGTGTGGCCTCCCGCAGTGTAAAATGCGCGCCCGCCATCATATTCATGACACCAGGCTGCCGGATGACATGGTTTATTGCCGGGAGTTCCGTCTTTGCAATTCGTGCCACCTTCGTAAGTAGACTCATCGAGGCTCAGCAGCACTGTTACGTTGGGGTTGAGGTTTTTGAAATTATACCACTCATCTTTGCGTTGCCAGGTAACCCCTTGCAGGTGATTAGTGGAAGGGTGTGAGCGATCTTCAATATTCAGGGTAGCCTCCTGAATGGCGGGGTGGCCGTTGAAATACCCGCCGGCCAGACCGCCATACCAGGTCCATCCATACTCTGTATCGGTAGAAGAGTGGATACCCACGTAACCGCCTCCGGCCTGGATGTATCGTTCAAAATCTGTTTCTTGCGTTGGGTTAAGTACATCGCCGGTGGTGCATAAGAATATGACGGCATTATAGCGACGCAGGTTTTTGGCGTTGAAATCTTCAGCATCCTCAGTAGTATCCACTGCAATGCCGTTTTCCACACAAAGTTTGCGCAAAGCTGCGGTAGCTACCGGAATACATTCATGCCGGTAACCTTCTGTTTTGGAGAAAATAAGGATGCGTGGCGGGATGTGATCAGAGCAATTTGGTAGAAAAATGGTGAGGGCTAAAAGGGCAAAAAAGGCTCGTACAAATTGCTGCATAGACTAGGCTTGTTTTAAAGGCTGAAAAGTAGCAGTTGTTTTTCCTTTTTCGTGCTTTATTTTTGCCGAAGTCAGCCATTAGAATAGTATTAAAAAGCCCGAAACCTGATTTTTCACGTGCTATTACCCGGAATTTTGCATTAGAAAATGGCTTTTGCATTTTCCATAAAACGTTTATTATGAATTTAAAATCATTCTTGTTTGCTGCATTTGCTTTGCTGATGTGGCTCCCCGCTTGTCAAACAGGCAGTAACGAATACCAGCAAAAAGCGAACAATGCCGAGTTTATTCACGCCGGTGTTCGCCGTATAACAGACATTATCCGTCATGACATTTTTGCGCCGCCCATTTCTTCCAGAATCTATGCTTACGGCGCAGTTGCAGCCTATGAAGCGCTGGTGCCGGGTTTCCCGAATTACCAAAGCCTCGCCGGCCAGCTCAATGGTCTTACGCCTGTGCCACAGCCGGAAGCAGGTAAGGATTATTGTTTTCCGCTGGCCAGTGTGAATGCCCAGTTGATTGTGGGTAAAGCACTGGTTTTTTCAGAAGGCGATGTAGAAGAACTCAAGGAGCAAATCTTTGAGGATTTCAAAAAAATGGATATCCCGAATGATGTGTACGACCGCTCCATGGCTTATGGCGAATCCGTAGCCAAGCACATTATTGCTTGGTCTAAAACCGACAACTATGCGCAGACACGCAGCGCGGCCAAGTTCACCATTGATGTGGAAAATCCTTCCCGCTGGCGCCCTACACCACCTGCTTACGGTGATGCACTGGAGCCACACTGGCCCAAGATTCGTCCATGGGTCATGGACTCTGCAGCGCAATTCCCTGCCGATGCTCCGGTTCCTTTCAGCAAGGAAAAAAACAGCGAATTTTACAAGCAGGCACTGGAAGTTCGCGACATCGTGAACGAGAAAAACCCGGAAAAAGAAGCCATTGCCTGGTATTGGGACGATAACCCGTTTGCCATGGAAGTGAGTGGCCACGTGGCTTTTGCCAAAAAGAAAATCAGCCCGGGCGGCCACTGGATGAACATTGTTGGTCATGCCTGCCGCAAAGCCAACGCCGATGCCATGGTATCTGCCGAAGCTTATGTGAAAGTAGCCTGTGCGCTGGCCGATGCCTTCATTTCCAGTTGGGATACCAAGTATAAAACCAACCTGATTCGTCCGGAATCCTACATCAACCAATACATTGACCAAAGCTGGCAGCCACTGATCCAAACGCCTCCGTTCCCGGAACACACCAGCGGTCACAGTACCATTTCTATGGCCTCTGCGGCGGTTTTGACCGGCATTTTTGGCGATAACTTTGCGTTTACCGACAGCACCGAAGTGGAATTTGGCCTGCCTACCCGCTCTTTCAAATCGTTCTATGAGGCCTCTGAAGAAGTAGGCGTAAGCCGTTTGTACGGCGGTATTCACTACCGTCGGGGCAACGAAGCAGGTTTGAAAGTTGGTAAGCAAATCGGCGAGTACGTAAACAAAGAGTTGAAGACCCGCAAGTGACCCTATGAGTCAGTTGTTCTTCACACCGAAGATTGAAAACGGTTTCGCTATTTTTGAGGAAGAGGAGGGCCGGCACCTGAGTACGGTTTTGCGCAAAAAACCGGGCGACAGGCTCCGCCTCACTGATGGGAAAGGATCTTTTTACGAAGCCGAACTGGCTGATGCGGGCAAGCGACAGGTGCTTGCCCGCATCATTTCCAGTGAAAGTGTACCGCGGCCTGATCGCGGGCTGCTTCACATGGCTATAGCGCCCACCAAAAACATGGATCGCCTGGAGTGGTTTCTGGAAAAAGCCACGGAAATAGGCGTGGATGAAATCACACCTATCCTCTGCAAACATTCAGAGCGGGATAGCCTCCGACTGGACCGTCTGGAGAAAATTCTGGTTTCGGCTATGAAACAGAGTCTGCGCGCCTGGCTTCCGCAGCTCAACCCACTCACGAAGTTTACAGATTTTGTCAAAAAAACAGGCGAGACGCAAAAGCGCCTCGCCTGGTGTGGGGACGAACCCATGCCGCATCTGAAAAACACCCTGCTGCCGGATCAGAGCACCGTCATAGCCATCGGGCCTGAAGGTGATTTTAGCCCGGAAGAAGTGACATTAGCGCTTTCCAGCGGCTTCCAGGCCATCAGCCTAGGCGAAGCGCGCCTGCGCACGGAAACGGCTGGCTTGTATGCGGTGACGGTTTTTGGATTGTTAGACATTGGACTATAGTCCAAGCCATTAATCCATCTCCAGATCAATATCTACCTGTTCGTGCCAGGGTAGTCCGTCCTTGTTGAGACGGTCCATGAACGGATCAGGATCCATTTCTTCCACGTTGAATACGCCTTTGCCGGCCCATTTTCCTTCCAGGATCATGCGGGCGCCAATCATGGCCGGTACGCCGGTGGTGTAGCTTACGGCCTGCGTGCCGGTTTCTTTGTAGGCATCCACGTGAGAGCAATTGTTCCAAACGTAATACGTGCGCTCTTTGCCGTCTTTTACGCCCTTGATGCGGCAGCCGATACTGGTGAAGCCGGTGTAGTTCTCACCGAGCTCTTCCGGTGCAGGCAGAACCGCTTTGAGAAATTCCAATGGAATGATGTCCATGCCCTGGAATTTGATGGGTTCAATACCGGCCATACCAATGTTCTGGATCACGCGCAGGTGTGTGAGGTATTCCTGACCGAAAGTCATCCAGAAACGAGCGCGGCGCAGGGTAGGGAAGTTCTTCACCAGACTCTCCAGTTCTTCGTGGTAGATCAGATAAGAGCGTTTTGGGCCGATTTCCGGGTAGTCAATGTCTTTCCAGATCTCGTGCGGCTCGGTTTCGATCCATTTGCCGTCCTGCCAGTAGCGACCTTTTTGCGTCACTTCACGGATGTTGATCTCCGGGTTGAAGTTGGTGGCAAAAGCCTTGCCGTGGTTGCCGGCGTTGGCATCAATGATGTCAAGCTCGTGGATTTCGTCGAAGTAATGTTTGGCGGCGTATTTGGTGAATACAGAGGTTACGCCCGGATCGAAGCCGCAGCCGAGCAGGGCCATGATGCCTTTTTCGCGGAAGCGATCCTGATAAGCCCATTGCCAGGAGTATTCAAACTTGGCTTCATCTTTTGGCTCATAGTTGGCGGTATCCATGTAGTTCACGCCAGTTTCGAGGCAGGCGTCCATGAGGGGCAAATCCTGATAAGGCAGGGCCACATTGATGAGCAAATCCGGCTTGAACTGACGGATGAGCGCCACCGTTTCCGCCACATTATCGGCATCTACGCGAGCGGTTTCTATTTTTTTACCACCATAAGCGGCATGAATGGCATTGGCGATGGTATCGCATTTGGATTGGGTGCGCGAAGCGAGCATGATTTCGCTGAAAACATCGCGGTGTTGGGCGCATTTGTAGGCAACAACCCGGCCTACACCGCCTGCGCCAATAATGAGAACTCTTGACATGTAATTAAACGATGAACGATGAACGATGGGACGGTGTGGGGTTCTTTTGGGTCATTTGGGGGTCATTAAGAGTCATTTTAGGTCATTTGAGTCATTTGGAATGATTTAAAATGACTCTTAATGACCCCCAAATGACCCAAAAGAACTCCTAAATAACTCTAATGACCTTTAGAAATCCACCGCTTTTTGCAATGAAAGCACAAAAGTAGGGAAAAACGCTGTTCGTTTTGGTGCAGTTGCAGGTTAAGTCTACATTCGCGGGCCCATTCATCCATTCAGCGAGCTTTCATGATCGGTTTTAACTTCAAATTCATTGGTATCATTCTGTATTTCTGGGTTCAGCATCTCAGTCTTCAGGCACAGAGTGTACTTCAAACCGGTACGGTGCGATTTTCTTTCACGAATTTGGCTACCAAGGATACAGGCAGTCAAATCATCTGTTTTAAACCGGGATTTGGGGCATCGGTAGCCATTAAAGACAAGAGTTCTCCAGGGTTTCGCTCCATTTACGAGTTTGCCACAGATTCTGTCTATCATTTTCTGGTAAGTAATAAGTTTATTTCCGTTCCGGCCATGAGCATTCAGCAACAATTGGCTGCAAGTCATACCAAGTACTCGTACAAGGTTACCATTGGTAATGAAAAGAAAAAAATTCTTGGGTATGAGTGTTTTTCTTTTGTTGCTGAAGCCAGTTCCGGAAAGGACAACACGGTTATCAGGGGTTGGGCCACGAAGCAAATCCAAACCCCAATGGGTATTATTATGGATCCGGATCTGTTATCAGTCGGGTTTATTCTGGAGTTTACCATTTCAGATAAAAACGCTTCCACCAAAAAATTCTTTGCTTTTTCTGCCGTTAGGTTGGCGCCAGAAGTAGACGAACGAATATTCAAATACCAGAAATAATTAATTGATGTATGAATCCTCTTTGGCATGGCGTTTATCCCGCCCTCACCACCCCCTTTACCGAAAACGATTCGATTGATTTTCCTGTTTTTGCCCTCAACATGGAAGCCCAGCTTGCTGCTGGTGCGAGTGGCCTGATTTTAGGCGGCACACTGGGAGAAGCCAGCAGTTTGCTCAATGAAGAAAAATACGAACTCGTGCGTTTTACCGTAGAAAATGCCGCCGGACGCGTGCCGGTCATCATGAACATTGCGGAGCAAACTACTCGTGCTGCCGTTGCTGCCGCTGAGGAAGCCCAACGCTGCGGCGCCTCGGGACTCATGCTTTTGCCTCCCATGCGGTATAAGGCCGACGACCGCGAAACGCTGGCCTATTTCCGCGCAGTAGCTGATGCCACTCCGCTACCTATCATGATCTACAACAATCCGGTAGATTACAAGATTCTGGTAACGCTGGATATGTTCGAAACTATGGCCGATTGGCCTACCATCCAGGCCGTAAAGGAAAGCACCCGCGATGTAACCAACATCACCCGGATGATTAACCGCTTTGGGGATCGATTCAAGATCCTTTGCGGTGTGGATACCCTTGCGCTGGAATCCTTGTTATTGGGCGCTCACGGATGGGTGGCCGGCCTGGTGGATGCTTTCCCAAAGGAAACGATGGCCATCTATCAGCTCGCCAAAGCCGGCAAAATAGAAGAAGCCCGCCGCATCTATCAGTGGTTCATGCCGCTGCTGGAACTGGATATCCACCCCAAGCTGGTGCAATACATCAAACTGGCAGAAGTAGCCACCGGCCTCGGCACCGAACACGTGCGCGCGCCCAGATTGCCTCTGGAAGGTGAAGAAAGAGCGCAGGTATGGGGTATTATTCAACGCGCCCTGGCAGGCAGGCCTTAGACGATGGACTGTTGGACGATGAACGATAGACGATGAACTTGCGCTCGATGAAGTGAAAATCACCTATTACACCGAGCGCAAGCCCATCGTTCATAGTTCATAGTTCATCATCGTTGCACCACTAATTTACGCTGAATCGTTTGTTGTTCAATGTGCAGGATTACCCAATATATTCCTGGTATAGCTGGGGCAGTAATGCCTGTGCTCAGATCTGAACCCTCCATCAAAAGCCGTCCGTACGCATCCAGCAAGTGCCACCGTCCTGCTTTTTGTGATATCTCTGGTAATTCCCATTGCAACCGACTGCCTGGTGATGCAGGGTTAGGCCAAAGTTTACCGGAGTTAACAGCTTCCAGTTCATCCGTGGAAGAAATTACACAGGAATCCTGCTGCTCATACGCGCCCAAATCTACCCGACCAAAGCGGATGCGTGCCTGCCCGTCAAAGTCTGTTGTAATGCCGGCGCTGTCAACAGCCTCATTGCTACCTCTATTGAGAACCGGTGAACATTGGCCAAGCCGAAAATCTCCACCCAGGGTATCCACAAATCCAGGGTAGACATTGTGGTAAACGCTATCCCCGAAAACCAAATTATAGTTGGGGATTATGGCTATCCCGGGAACCAATGGACTCATACTACAATACTCGAAACGAAACCAGAATCCGTTGATATTATTTTGGTTGTTATTGTAGATCAGACGATGCTTGGACTGTGGCTCCCAAATGGCGCAGTTGTAAAAATTCATCTTGTTGTAAAACTGTGCACCGGCTTGGTTAAAAGAGGAATACCAGCGTTTCCCGAACGGATTAGCGCCATTGTTGTAAAAGGTGCAATTGGTTACTTCGGTCAGCACTTTGGTTTCTTCATGACCTCCGGCGAAAATGGCCCCGCCAGGATTATTGGCAAATAAACAGTTATTGAGGCGGCTGTGTACATTGTTGCCACCCGCGCTATACGCCACAAAGTAACTATTAGGATTATTTCTTTGTCTGTTGCCGATAAAAGAACAATTTTCCACCAAAACATTAGCTGAACTGGTATCATTGCATAGAAAAGCGGTAGCAAAATAACTGTTGGCTACATTGCGTAAGAATTGGCTGTTACGGATAGTTGCGTTTACAACCCCATTGCGGCCGATATAAACTAAATAAGCTCCACCCGCTTCATTCCTACTATCATTTTCCTCAAACAAGCAATTCTCTATGGATAAATTAATAGTATAATTCATAGGGAGATAGATAATGCCATCGATATTAAATCCGCCACCAGTCGCCGCATTATTTTTAATAAAAGTACAGCCTTGCATGATTAGTAAAATAGTAAATGCCCCATCTGAATTAGCCGTTATATTTAACCCTCCACCGTTTCCACCCTGCGTTTCGTTGTATTTAAAAATACAGTCCTTAAAAGCAATGGTAGAATTGCCTGTTTTTTCAATCTGCACGCCTCCACCATGTGCAGCAAAAGCATAATTATCCGTAAACCGGCAATTTTCAAGTACAAAGGTATCATTGGGGGCCGTAGGGCCTATTTTCATTAATCCGCCACCGTAAATATTTCCCCGGTTTTGAAAAAATGTACAGTTCTTCAGTCGCGGATTAACCAAATGCTGCGGGCCAAATGGATCGGAGGGATTAATATGTCCGACAAAAATGCCCCCACCTCCTTGCCCGGCTTCATTGTGTTCAAAAACACAGTTTGCAATCAATGGCCGGGAATCAGGCAATCCCTCAGCGCCAAGCAAAAACATACCTGCGCCATATTGATCAGATTCTGTGTTGACGGAGCCAGATGAGTTTCCGTCTGAAATGACAAACCCGTCTAATACGGTTTGTTCATCCAATCCTATACCCGTGAGTACATGAAATGAATTGTCGGTATCAATAGCCGTATCGCCGATGTTGCCACTCAGTCTGGTGAGGTTCAGGATCGGGTTGCGCTGTTCAGCAGCGGATTCTGTGCCCGCAAAACCACCCAGCATGGCAACGCCGTTTTTCAGTACAAAAGAGAGGTCTCTCTGTGCTGTTTGGGTAGGTTTGTATACGCCAGCTGCTACCCAGATTTGGTCGCCATATTGAGCCACTTGCAGGGCATCCTGCAAACGGGGATAAGCATCCTGCCAGGAAACGCCGCTTGGTTGAACAGCCTGACTTGAAGCGTTTACAAACCAGATGTTTTGGGCATGTGGGGCATTAGAAAGAAAGATAATGAAAGCCGCAATGGATAGGTAGGTATGGCGCATGGATTGAAAATATTAAATAGTCCGGATACTAAACTTTTGAAGTTTAACATCCGGACCGGTTTGTTGCGTGATACTCACTACCACACATAAGGTGTCTTTTAAGCCCAGGACAGCATTTGTGCGTAGCACACAAATGGTATCTACGGCAAAACCGGCCTGGGCGCCAGCCTGATAATTCAGACAACCATTGGCATTCAGTATCCAGCTGCCGTAAAATGAATTACCCGCGTTACCACCGGCTTCCAGATTGAACATGGTGGAACCCTGTTGTGTTCCTGTCGGGGTGGGAATACAATAGGAATCTGAACTGTTCACCGGTAAAACCATGTGCACTCGTTTGGCCCGGTTGCATTGTGCGGCTACCTGAATATTGGTCAGGGGGTAGGCACAAAACAAGGAGTCGTATACCACTGCCGAATAAATCCCCGCGGACAGGTTCAAGCGATCTTCCGGATTCTCATCACCCGGAAGGTCAGTCCAGTTGGTCAGGTAAGGTGTGCCATTCCCTCCGGATAGCTGAAGCTGAATTTGCCCTTTTTCGAGGCAGGTTTCAGGCCCTGCAAATATCTGTGGTACAAAAGCAGGCGGTGCTTGTATGGTGAATGATTGAGCGGGCAGGGGACAACCATCGGCATCAAAAATTTGGAGAAAATAGGTTCCGCCCGGCAAACTTCCGGGGGAGTAGTTATTCCCGTTGGCATCTTTTAGGGTAAAAGTATGCGGCAAGGTAAAGTTAGCGCCAGGGTTAACATCGAATGATACAAAGCCATCTGCCTGGCCGGCACATTTGCTGGGGTTTGGTGTAATGCTTACCGAGCCGCTCACCGGTAAATCCTGGATATTGAATGTGATAGAGCCGGTGCATCCGCTTACCAGATCCAGAACCTGTACGGTATGATTGCCCGGCGGAAGGTTATTGTATTGCGGGCCAGGTCCGGGAGTATAGGAATATTGTCCGGAACCTCCTGAAACAGTAACCAGTGCCCGGCCATTGTTTTGTCCACATTTAGACTGGTTTTGCACCTGAGCATTAACCATAAGCGCATTCAAGTCACGTGGAACAAAGTATTTAAAAATGGAGAAACACCCGTTGGAAGGGTTGGTAACTGTAACGTAATAGTTTTTGCTTTGGAGGCCGGAGATGGACGGGCCGGAACCGCCATTGCTCCAGCTATACCACAGGTTGTTGGGAGAAAGGCTGATGGCTCCGTTATTGGCCAGGCACTGCGCAGGTTGGATCGTGGGGGTTACTTGCGGGCCATTGCTGTTGTTGACAACAATGAGGGTATCCAGTGTGCAGTTGGGGTTATTGTTACGGGTAATCCGGAGATTATAAGAACCGGCTGCGAGATTAAGCGCCACATTGGAACTGGCCACGTTGGGGGTCCAGGTGTAAGAAAACGCCCCGATGTTTCCGTTAGGAGTAACGATCACGGTTCCTGTAGATGCCCCACAGGAAGTATTGGTTACCAATATTGAATTGAGCGTAATGGGGTTGGGGCAATTCTGCGCTACCATCAACACAGGCATGCAGATACCACTCAGCAATAAGAATAATCGGGTATTCATGGGATAATCGGAAAGTGGGTGAATACGACCAAACGACTTATCAAAGCTCGCGGAGATTTACTGCAAATTATCTGCCGTAAGTCGTTTTCAAAGTACAAAGGTGGGTGGAATAGGGCGAAAAACCGTGGTTATTTCATTGATTTCAAAAGGAATTTTCCATATTCTTTGATATTGATAGTTGTTTTAATTAATTGATATTCAATTTGTTAAAGCTTAATAATTTTATTTTTTATTTCGACAAACCTGCGAATTTGTCCTTTTTATGGCGGTCTGGTAAGGATACTTTTGTTCCATCAATCTTCATAATCAACACAAAAGCCTTACTCATGGACAAGCAAGCAAAAATCAACTACCTGAAATCACTGCCAATGTTTGGCTCCCTAAACGAGACGGAAGTGGCTCAACTGGCAGATGCGGCACACCACCAGGTTGCATCTCGCTATCATTTTGTTTACGTACCGGACGAGACGGCCGAACACCTTTATTTTCTTACGAAAGGTCGCATTAAGACTGGCACTTTTTCCGGCGAAGGAAGGGAGATTATCAAGGAGATTATTGCTCCGCAGATGGTTTTTGGCGATTTGACGCTGGCAGGAGAAACTTGTCGGAGTGAATTTGCCCAAAGCTTGCATGATGGCGCCGAGTTTCTTGTGATCAAACTGAAGGATTTCCAAAAGTTGATGCAGGATAATCAACGATTAATTTTTGCTTGTATGGCGCATATTTCCCAGCGATTACAGCGTGTGGAGGAGCGCCTGGCCAAACTGGTTGTGAAGGATGCCCGGGAACGGATCATCGAATTTTTACAGGAAACGGCTACTCGCGAGGGTCGGCGGGTTGGTTTTGAAACGCTGGTGAAACATCATCTGACCCAGCAGGAGATTGCCAGTTTAACCGGCACCAGCCGACAAACCGTGACTTCTGTTTTTAACGAACTAAAACGCTCAAACCTCATATATTTCAATCGAAACAGCATCCTCATCCGCGATGTGGAAAAGCTCGCCTAATGAAACGCGGGACTACAAAAGACCATATTTTACCCAAATCAGGTAAACACAAAAAGATTCGCTGCAAGTTTGAATGCGTGGAGGCTTCCCTGCTGTGGGAGGCCTTTCGCTTTTTATACCGGTATCACACCATCACCCGGATCGTTTCGATTTTCCGATCGCTGACCAACTCGAGGAGAAAGGTTTTACCGTCGAGTTTAATGCGAAGGCCCTGCTCAGGGATGGTTTGTGTGGCGCTGACAATATAACCGGAAAGGGTATTGTAATCGCCTTCCGGCAGGTCCAACTGGGGGTATTTTTCATTAAGATATTGGATCTCTAAGCGGCCGGAAAACATAAACTCCTGATCAGATATCTGGATTTCAATAAACTCCTCCTGATCGTGTTCGTCGTCAATTTCACCAAAAAGTTGCTCTAAAGCATCTTCCATGGTTACGAGGCCGGCAATACTGCCATATTCGTCAACCACACAGGCAATATTGGTGCGATTTTTCACAAATTTATTCAGCAGGTCGTTGGCCTGGATGCTCACCGGAACAAAAGTAATGGGCATCACCATGCTGTGAATATCCTTCGGTTGCCGAAACAATTGCTGTACATGCACGTAGCCGAGTACTCTGTCCAAATCTCCGCCGGCGGTTACAACAATGCGTGAAAGCCTGCTTTGAATAAACGTTTCCCTTAACTCCGCTACCGAGGCGTTCACATCAATATGAATAATTTCATTTCGGGGTGCCATACAGTCATGCGCACGTACCTGCTTAAGGTGCAGGGCGTTTTCCAGCAATTCCATCTCCACTTCTTCTTCCCCCGGTGCGCCGGATTGGTTTTGCTGTACCAAATATTCCAGCAACGCCGCTTCACCGTCGAGATGAGGATTTTTGTATATTCCCTTAAATATCAGGCTTTTAAACAACAATATTACCCCAAAGATTAAAAAAAGTACCACGATCACAGCTACCGGCCCGGTACCGAGTAAATATTGGAATAACGGCAATAACCACCAGGTAACCAGGGTTGAAATGGTCAATAGCAACAGGGTTGCGGGAAAGGTATGGCTACCTATCCGCAGCGCCGAAAACCATCCGGCCATTCGTGTGGATGAAAGAGGGTTCAATGGTTGGTGTTTTAGTGTTTTAGTGTTTTGGTGTTTTAGTGCTTCAGAGGCAACAGCAACCTTAAAATCGATTAGCTCCCGGCCATACCCAACCGAACGTCAACTAAAACACTCAATTAGGTATTTGTTCCACTTTTATTCTGCCTTTGGGCACCAGGATGCGCCAATAGGAAAAATCCTGTTCAGCTTCCAGCCCGAATCCATAGATGACTTCACCGGGCTGACTTACTTTAACGAATTTATCGGTGCGGATCTTGGCTGTTTTTTCATCCCAGATCAGCTCTTCTGTTTCCAGTTTTTCTTGCTTGACGGTCGTAATTACCACGCTATCACGCGCCACAATTCGGCCTTCTGTTTGATAGCGTGTGGCCGATTTAGCGGTCAGGACACTTCTCACGCTTAGGTCAGGCATCAAAAAATCCATTTGAATGCCTTCCGGAAATTCCTGTCGGGGTTTTTCACGACTGGAGTAGTTGTGTAGTAATGGTCCGATTACCCGTACCCGTACATAAGCGCTGTCGGAATACAGGATTTCCACTTCCCGGCCAATCTCTACGGCTACATCGTCCTGCGTGAATACCTGACGAGTTTCTTTTAAATTATCCGTGCAGGCTGGCAGTAAAAGCACTATCAATAATTTCCAAACCAATGATTTCATCAGGAGGTAAGGCGTTTGAGTCCGAAGCGCACAATCAGTAGCAATGCAGCCACGATCAGGATCAACCATTGTACCGGCACATATACCCAGGCCACCAAATGGAGGCGATTGAGGAAGTACATCAGCACAAACACACTAAAAATAGTCATGATCAGGTCCGTAAGCTTGCCGAATCCCGGGATAGACCCGAATGCGACATTCCTTCGTACAACCGTCAGCGTAGTTAGCATGGCAACAATAGGCAGTGCCTGTGTAAGCAGATTGACATTAAAAATACTTCCCCCTTTTTCAAACAGAAAAAGGTATACCGCAAGTGCAGCGGCAAAAATACCTGGTACACATACCAGGTAAACAATCGTAGCATACAGGTATTTCCAGGGGCTTAGGTGACCTTCTCCTCGGCCCATCATTCCTGCCAGAAGTGCAGTAATCAGGATTAGCAAGAAGTAACCAACCACCGTGACCGGATTGGCATCGAGGTATTCAAAAAGCTCGGATAGTGTCATAGCATGTGATTCTGGCCACAAAAATAGGTAGAACCAATGGTAAAACAACGGGGGCTGCCTGATGAAACTCAGACAGCCCCCGTTTTATCTATTTTAACTGAGATTTAGTTGATGCGTACGGCACTGCGGTACCGACGGCCAACTTCTTCCCAATTCACTACGTTCCACCAGGAGGTGATATAATCCGGACGGCGGTTTTGGTAGTGCAGGTAATAAGCATGCTCCCAAACATCAAGGCCGAGGATAGGCCGACCTTTTTTATCTGCAACGTCCATCAACGGGTTGTCCTGGTTTGGCGTGGAAGTAATAAAAAGATCGTCGTTCTCATCCACGCAAAGCCATGCCCAGCCTGAGCCGAAGCGGGTAGTGGCGGCTTGAGCAAACAGTTTTTGCATGTCTTCAAAAGAGCCGAAATTCTTGTTGATTTTAGAGGCCAGATCGCCGGTTGGAGCACCGCCGCCATTAGGGCCCATGATTTCCCAGAACATGGTATGGTTCCAGTGACCGCCACCGTTGTTGCGCACTGCCGGTGGGAGTTTGCTCATCATGGCAAACAAATCTTCCAGGTTTTTGCCCTCATGCTCGGTGCCCTGAAGCGCAGCATTGAGGTTATTGACATAAGCGGCGTGGTGTTTACCATGGTGAATTTCCATGGTACGTGTATCCACATGCGGTTCAAGCGCATTGTGGGCATAGGGTAGATCTGGTAAGGTGAATGCCATTTTTATGATGAATTTTGTAAATAACTTGAGGAGTGGAGCCTTCAAAACAGCCCGAAAAGTAAGTTGTTCAGCAGAATTGGAAAAATAAGAGAGATGAAATATTCAAGGCTGCCTTACGGGCACCCATACTTCTTCTTCCGACTCCGGATCTCCATTCCGGTATTTTTCACCCAGCACTTCAAAATGTGGTCGTTCATCCAGTAAAAGCCCGGATGTTGGTATCCATTCCCGTAGCACATATTGCAATTTTTGAACAAAAGCCGAGATATCGCCCTTGTGTACAAACATCACGTAATCACCTTGGGGGAGCAGGAAAACCTCCATGCCTTCCGGTGGAACCGTACCTGGGACCACCTCCACCAACGCCCATTTTTCAAAAACTGTGGCTGGGTTAAACTGCTGATAATATCTTTCCGGATACACTTGAAGAGAATATAAATCGGAGCCAATCCGACCTGCTATATCATGCCTACGAGGCATAAATTGCTGCCAAAGTTCAGCCGTTTTGTTGTCTAGCAAACTCATAGACAAGGAGATACCCACGAATGTTCGGGCAGGAGTATGGGTTAATTGCATTGGCAGGAAGTCTATTGGCCGCTGGAATTGATCCCGGGATAATGGACTCCAGGCACAAACTCAGCAGCTCAAAAGTACTCATTCCCACCAACTCCCCGCCCAACGTCGCGAAGCGACCCCAAAAACCGCGTAGCGGTGACATTATAGTAAAACCGCCCGCTACTCCATTGAGTGGCGGGCGGTTAAATCTGCCTAAAGGATAAGTAACCAGACGAAGAAGTTTTTAAAGTGTACCAACTTGATCGTCCTTGATTGGATTCAGCATTACGCCGGAATAGAAAAGGTTTAGAACGAAGTCATCAAATAGCAAAATGCTTATCGAGAACAACAAGAATGAAAATCGGGGGGTAGGGCAAGTTTGTAATCGGTTCATGAAATGCCCAACACAAAAGTCAGGCAAGTTTCATTGTGAAATATCAGGGCAAAGCCGGGTTTTAAACTCAGGGTTTACCCTGAGTTTTGGTTAAAGGAACGGTTACCACAGTGCTGGTGCCCTGCCCAACAGCGCTTTGAACGCTTAAATCGGCATTTAAAAACTGTGATCTTCGGGCCAAATTATCTGTTCCCATGCCTTTTTGGGTGGTATTTGGGTTAAATCCCTTGCCATCATCTTCCACATGAAGGGCTATTTCAGCCTCGGTGCGGGTTATCTGCACCAAGATCTCGTTTGCCTTGGCATGTTTAAGGCTGTTTTGGACCAACTCCTGAATGATTCGATAACAATTTAAGGCCAGATCACGATCCAGGTCACTGAAATCGCCAAAATGCTGAAAGGTTATTTGAGGCATACCCTTGCCATGAACCCTGGAAGTGAGATCGCGCAAGGCTGTAACCAACCCAAATTCCAGCAAAGCGCTGGGCTGCATATTCCGGGCGATATGCCGGGTTTCGGAAACGGTTTCGTCCAGTAGCATTCGAATTTTTATCCAATCTTCGTCTTTTGACAGTGCAGGCTTTTTGGCATTGATGGTTTCCATCTGAATTTTTACGGCTGCCAATAATCCACCCACACTATCGTGCAAATCCTGAGCCACACGCTGGCGCTCACTTTCCTGACCAGCGAGCATACTTTGCATGGATTCAATTTTAAGGTTGTTTTCGAGCGCCCGAATTTTCTGCTGGTTGATCTCTTCCCGCTGAGCAGAAACAATTTTATCCATTCGGATCCGGTGCTTGTAATCGCGCACTACTACAAACATTGCGAGAATCAGGGCCGCAATAGCAACACCCATCGTAGTCAGGCCAATTTTTTGTTGTTTGGACTGTTCTTCCACTTCGCTTTTTTCTTTCTCCAGTTGGGCAATTTCTCTTCTTTTTTCCCGGGTGTCAAATTGCAAAGCCAGCCGATGTAAAGCGGCCTCACGCTCCAAAGCAAGCAGGGTATCGCCAATTTCTGAAGAACGAGTGGCGTAGTGAAGGGCCAGCTGCAGGCTGTCCAGCGATGCATAAGCGGAAGATAGCTGCCGGCAGATGTCGTGTCGAAGTGCTACATTGGTCCTGGGGGCTGATTTTTCCGCTTTTTTCAGGAAAAACAGGGCCATATTATAGTCGCCATCCAAATTGCTGTATTTGCCTACGGAATATTGACCCCAGGTGATAAAATCAGGTCGTTTGATCTGCTCCGCCAACCGGAGTGCGCTGGAGGCTTCATACCGGGCTATGGCATATTTCCCAATCTTTCCGTTGTGCTCTACCTCGTGTTTGGCCACCAGGATATCCAGTACGGTGTCTTTCAGGGCCTGGTTTTCCTTGGTAAAAGCTCTGCGTAGAACCAAAGATTTTTGAACATCGCCTTTATCTGAATAGATACGACTAAGGCGAGCCAGCAGATGAGTTTTGAGGTACAGATTGGCGGTTCTTTCAGAAAATGCCAGCGCATCCTGTTGCATTTTAATGGCTTCATCGTGAAGACCACGTGCGGCCATGCGATCAGCCAGATCGGCACGGGTACGATGGTAGGCCAGGGAATCACCAGACTTCCCAAAGCGATCTACACTTCGGGCCAGATACTGAAAGGCAGAGTCGGAAAGGCCGGTTTGTTCTTCGTCATAATACGCCCAATGATACCAGGCCAGGGCTTGTTTACGCAGGTCTTTGTCACTGATACCCTCAGCGAGCATTTCTTTGATCTGATCAAAGTTTAGTCGCTGATCAAATTCCGGTTGCGCTTGTACAAGCGAGGGGAGAAACAGGAGGAAGGCGAATAAGATTCGTTTCATGCTAAGTAAGGTTTCACCGCGAAGATCGCAAAGTGCGCGATGAAAAGCTACTGCTTTACGATTTGTCCCGAAACTTACTCACGTACACCATGCCACCCAGACTAATGAGGAACAGGCAAATAGAAATAATTTCAGCCTGCGTTAATTGGAACCCAAGCACATCGTGTACCACGTTCACCCGTATTTTTTCAATGATGAAACGTTCCACAGCAATGAGTCCCAGATAGATGAAGAACATCATGCCCACTGTTTTGATGCGGCTGCGTAAAGACCACAGAATGGCAAATATGATGCTCATCATTACTACCTCATAAAATGGGGTAGGGAATACGGGATTGGCCAGCTCCCGGCAGTAATCAAAATGGCAACCTTCCATAGGCACACCTTCCTTCAGTACATTGTGTGGGTAACGGTATGCCCACATCCAGTCGGGAAGGAAAGACATCCAATCGGGTTTTGGTGCAAGGTTGTCGATACCCCAGTCGCCATCGCCAGAAAGTTGGCAGCCAATTCGGCCAAATCCATAGCCGGCAGTCAGAGCTGGTGCAACGGCATCTGCAGTAGGCCAGAATGGAATGTTATGGCGCCACATATACCAGACTACCATGACAAATCCCATCACCAATCCGCCAAAAAAGGCCAGTCCACCTCCGGAGGCTAAGGAACCAATGGGGTCTTGAATAAAGGACTCCCAGTTGTCGAACAAATCAAACAGTTTGGCGCCCAGTATTCCGCCAATGGCCGCCATTACGGTCATTTCACTGAGCCTGTCGTGTGGGTATAATTTGCGTTCTGTAACCTTTGGTTCCGGCATTTTTCGGCGCTGACCATCCCACCAGGTAAATCCGGCCAGTGCAGCGGCGCCCAGAATACCGCCAATCCAGTGCATCTTTCCAGAGAGAATGACTGACGCAGGATCGTGTCGAAATTCGGCATAATGAAGGTAGGCATACATGCCTTTTCCGAAAATGAGCAGTCCTGCCACGGCATTCGACAGGATTTCTCCTATAGTAGCCGGCAATCCTTCCGTTATTTTCACCACATCAGGAACATAAAAGCCTTCTTTGGCTTTGCGCCGCAACTCAATATTGAACACCAGTGCGCTCACCAGGAACGACAGTGCCAGTACAAATCCGAAGGTTTTAAAAATAGACAACCAATTATCGGGCGACGTTCCGATAAGGTCGTGAAAAAGATAGGAAAGATCCGGGTACATAGAGAGTGTTTGGGTGTTTGAGTGTTTGGGTGTTTGAGTTGGCGTTCGGCTAGGTGTCTTATGCTGCCGCAGTAAGGTGTTTGAGTATTTTGTTGTTTAGCATCCCTTATTTTTTAAATACTTCAGAGGTATTTAGAACAATACCAATACCCAGAGTCTGGTGGTAATTCCAAGCCGAACGCCAACTCAAACACCCGAACACTCAAACACTACTTTTTCTTGCCTTTGGCAGCCTTAGTCTCTGTTGCAATAGCCGACATTTTTCCGACAACGGAATCTTGTACGTACTGACCCCAGGTAAGGTTATTGCCGCCTTCTTTGTGGGCAAGGGCTTTTTCGATGGCCATATTGGCAGCGTTTTCCACTACCCATTCGAAGTTTTCTTCGCCAACAGAATTGACATCGGCATCCGGAGCAGGGTTGCAGAAATCGATGGCATAAGGAATACCATCGCGAATAGCAAATTCCACAGTATTGAAATCGTAGCCGAGGTATTGATTGATACGAAGTACCAGATCATGCATTTGCTGGCGAAGTTCCTTGCTCACTTTATGATCGGCTACATAACGCAGGTGGTGTGGATTACGTGGCTCGTAGTCCATGATGCGCACATATTTGCCACCCAGACAATAGCATCGGAAGTAAGCATCGAAATTGATGGCTTCCTGCAGCAACATAACCAGGGTATTGGTTTCGTTGTAATCGCGGAAAAACTCATCGAAATTTTCTACTTTATACACGTTTTTCCATCCACCTCCGGCATGAGGCTTCATGAATAGTGGGAAACCACCCAGGTAGTCAATCATTTTTTCCCAATCCAGCGGGTATTTCATGTTGCGGAAGCTCTGACCAGAAGTATCAGGCGGCATTTCCTTGGAAGGCAACAAAATGGTCTTGGGTACCGGAACGCCAATTTTGGTGCTCAGGCAATTGTTGAAAAATTTCTCGTCGGCACTCCACCAGAAAGGGTTGTTTAGTACAGCAGTTCCGTTCAGCGCAGCATTTTTCAAATAGGCGCGGTAAAACGGCACGTCCTGACTGATTCGGTCAATCATTACGGCATAAGGTGTTGGATTACCCTGCATCAACTCGTCTACATGGGTGGGTTCTGCCATTACACCTTTCACATTTTTGGCATTAACACGGGCCACAAAAGCCTCTGGAAAAGAGCTTTCTTTTCCGTGGAGAATTCCGATTTTTTTCATGAATGTTGTTCGTTGATTTTTGAAATGCTGACAAATGAACCCCTTATGCCAGCACGAAAAGCCGCCATTCAACTGCTTTTCGCCGCCCATACAGGTCCGGGCGTAAAACTAAATAACTTTTTGAATATCGGGCGGCTTACGGTGGACGGCTTACGGTGCCCTTGAGGTTTCTTTCTTACTTAAAGTCTAAAACGAATCTAAAAAGCAACACCACCGTCCACCGTAAGCCGTCTACCGTCTACCCCAGCAACTGCTCGGTATGGTTTTCCGTATCTACTTTGGAAATGATGCGCTCGATCTTGCCCTCGCCATTGATCACGAAGGTGGTGCGGAGAATGCCCATGTAAGCGCGACCCATGAATTTTTTCTCGCCCCAAACGCCATATGATTCTGCCACTTTGTGGTCTTCGTCGGCCAAAAGGCTGAAAGGCAGGCTGTATTTATCCTGAAACTTCACGTGCTTCTTTACGGAATCCGGACTCACGCCCAGTATTTCATAGCCCTGAGATTGAAACCTGGGATAACCATCCCGCAGGCTGCAGGATTCCGCAGTACAACCTGGGGTGTCGTCTTTCGGATAAAAATACAACACCAGTTTTTTGCCTTTGTAATCAGACAGGCTAATGGTTTGCCCCTTTTCATTCAGGGCAGAAAATGCAGGGGCGAGATCGCCTTCTTTTAAGTGGGACATTTTTGAATGTGGGGAATGTGGTTAATGTGGGGAATGTGATTAATGTGGGGAATGTGATTAATGTGGGGAATGTGGTTAATGTGGTTAATGTGGTTAATGTGGTTAATGTGGGGAAACTCTGGTTTGGGGGAATTGTTCAATGGATATGTTGGGCTGGTGCTCATTTTTTACTTAGAGTCTCACTCGGAGTGAGACTCTAAGTAAAAAATGAGCACCAGCCCAACGGCCAGTTATCGTACTTCCCAGGTTTTTCCACCCACCCCCGTGATTTTAATGGATTTCCATTTTTTAGGCAGCTTCGTTTTCAATTGAACAATACCCTGGGGCGTAATATCCAGTCCGCCGAAGCCCATGATGGTAGCCTGGAGGAATCCTCCTGCGCCGGTGGCGAAATAGGGATTGGTGCCGCCGGCACATTCTGCCAGTACACCAAAAGGCGGCACTTCGTTGGGTTTGTAGCTCTTTACCCACAGTCCGTAAGCACGTTCAGCATCGCCTGCGCGCGCGGCAGAAACGGTGAGGATGGCGTTGCCCATGGCCGGGCCTTCTGCCGACATCCGGGGTTCGTAGTAATCAAGATCTTTTTTGATCTGGGCCGGATCGGTAATGACTTTGAGGGGATAGGCCAGCAGGTTTACATCGGCCTGTTTGATGGTTTCTCCATTGTAGGTGGCATTTTCGCGGGTAACGCCGTCAGGGAATTTCAACAGCGGAATATTGGAGGCCACATGCGCCCAATCGGGGTCGGCGGGCAGGCCCAGCTCACGGGCGGCATCGGTGGCATAACCCAGTACTGTTTTTGCCATACCGTTGGTGAAGGCATTATTGTCTATGTTTTCCTGCCATTCATTGGCGCCTATTACGTTGTAGATGTTGTATTGGCCAGGGCCATCACGTTCTACCCTGCTGGCCCAGAAATCGGCTACCTCTTTCAGGATGGGCCAGCCGCGGTCACGCAGCCAGACCTTATCTTTCGTCACCAGGTAATACTGCCAGGCCGCCCAGCCCACGCATCCGGTAATATGGTGCTGAAAGGGTCCGGTAAGCGCCCAAACCGGGGTTTCTTCCTGCCCGGTGGTGGTGCTTTCCCAAGGGTACATGGCGCCGCGGTAGCCATGTGAAAAGGCGTTTTGTTTGGCTTCGTCCAACAATTGATACCGGAATTCCAGAAAGGAACGGGCTATTTCCGGATGCAGTAGCAACATGGGAGGGTACATCCACAATTCGGTATCCCAGAAAACGTGCCCGTTGTAACCCAAACCACTTAAACCCATAGGCGACAAGCTCAGGGCGGTTCCTTCCCGGCCGAAAGCGTAGAGATGATACATGGCAGAATGCACGTCGCGGGTAGCATCCACATCGCCTTCAATGGTGATGTCTGAAGCCCAGAGTTTGTCCCACTCGGCATTATGACGTTTGAGCAGGCGTTCGGTGCGTTCCAGTGCGGCAAAAATGGTGAGCCGCTCGGCCTCGTTGTGGGCGTCTACGGTATGCGCGGAGGAAATAAGGGTGCCGACGATGGCGAACTTATAGGTTTCGCCGGCTTTCAATTTTTTATGGAATTTCAACAGGTGCATGTTGTAATCCCAGTCCTCGTGGATCAAATCCGGTTCGGAGCCGTGTTTTTCTTCAAAAATAAAGCTGGCAGAGGATGCGACCGTGTATTTGCCGGAGGGGCTTTTCCCTACTGAGGTGAGCAGCGGGATTAATACGTGCGGCCGGTCAATTTCTGCATACAGGTTGCGCACATCCTGCAGCATATCCGGCGCTTCTATCACGGCCATGGGCGTGATCATCACGTCTTTTTTGGCGGTAATTTCTACAATACTGAGCGCGGAATAGGGCAAATGGCGCAAGGCCATGAGGGTGTGGCGGACCGATAGTTTATCGCCCAAATCGTAAGTGGTCAGCAACTGGGCATGGCGCATATCCAGCACCTGTTTGTACCCTGAAATATCTGCCCGCCCGATCCGGCGGCCGTCTACATCCAGGTTCATATTCATGAAATTGAAGCCCTTCAGGATATTGGATACGCGGCCCCGGCCATAATTGTCGTAGGCCCCGTTCAGCACTACGTCTTTTACCCGCATCGGTTCCGGCGAGGATACCAGCCCGATCATGCCGTTGGCCACCGTGATGCCGTAATATTTGGAAGGATTGATATTATCGGCTACAATATGCCAGGCGTCGTTTTGAGCCACGGCGAGTGTGCTTGTGATGGCTAAAAGGGTGGTAAAGAGATGTTTTTTCATGGAGAAATGTTCAAGAGAAGGAGGTTTTGAGTCATTTAGGGGTCATTAAATAGTCATTTGGGTCATTTAGGGGTCATTTAAAAGTCATTTGGGCCATTTAGTATTATTCCGACGGGTTGTCATCCTGAGCGTAGCGAAGGATCTGGCCAACACCCAAGCTACATAAAAAATCTGTGTCAAACAAGGCCTCATCTTCAGATACTTCGCTGCGCTCAGGATGACAACTCACGTTGATCAAATGACCCCTACCCTTATTATTTTTTATGGAATAAAGCATAATACGCCGTGATACCGGCCAAAACAACCACCAGTCCCGCGAGGGCTTTTTCCCAGCTACCCACTATGTTAAATGCCACAAACCATGCACAAATGGCCACAAAAACAATGGGTGTTAGTGGGTAAAGCGTGGTTCGGTAGCTTCGTTCAGCATCCGGGCGTTTTTTGCGAAAAACAAAAATAGTGGTGCCTACCAGCATTAGCCCTATCCAGTCGAGAAACGTTACATATTCAATCAAATCGTTGAAAGTGCCCCAGAAAAAGAGCAGGAACAAAGCCCAAACACTCTGTATGATCATGGCCCACACGGGAGTGCGCCATTTGGGATGAATTTCTGCGAGTTTGGCAAAGAAGACTCCGTCTTTAGCCATAGCATAATACATACGCGGGGAGGTAACAGAATAAATCCCGATACTTCCGAATGTACTCAGCGCGATTAAAAGTGCCATAAGCGTTCCACCCATAGAAGTTACATGGTTCATAGCATCGGCGGCTACGGTTTTGGAATGCGCAATTTGCTCCAGGGGTAAAAGGCGCATGTACGCCACATTGGCCAATACGTAAACCAGCGTGATCACGATAGCACCCAAAATCATGGCACGCGGAACGGTGCGCTGTGGGTCCTTAGTTTCTCCGGCCATGTAGGAAGCATGTTGCCAGCCTCCATAACTCCACAATACCCCGATAAATCCCAGCGCCAGGGCACTCATCAGGTTTTCAGGCGGTGTATTCACAAAGGCACTGGCAGCGTTGGCAGCATCCACCTGCGGATTGGCAAAGAACATTCCTGCGCCTATGATCATGACCAGCCCTACCAGTTTGGCGCCACCGAATAAATTGGCAATCCACTCTCCGATACCTACTCCGAACAGGTTTACCACCGTTAGCACCACAATGATGCCAGCCGCCAATGGTA
The DNA here is from genome assembly GCA_044347755.1 of Saprospiraceae bacterium. Lineage (GTDB taxonomy): Bacteria > Bacteroidota > Bacteroidia > Chitinophagales > Saprospiraceae > M3007. Next base: position 34,042 of record JBIKUE010000009.1, on the reverse strand, counting down.
GCTCCCATACGGAATCGCCCGAAGAACCATATAGATAACACAGGTGTTCGGCGCATACCAATGCCAAGGCTGCGATAGCGCCTGCGGTACTGCAAAACAGGATAAACCAGCCGTATAAAAATCCTACCAGATCACCGTATGCCTCACGCAGGTATACATATAAGCCTCCTGCGCCTGGAAACATTCCACCCATCTCGGCAAAAGTAAGCGCTCCGGCGAGCGCTACGATGCCACCCAGTATCCATAACCAGATGACGTAATCGGGAGCATGTACGTTCAAGGCAACATGGCCTGGAGTACGGAAGATACCACTGCCAATGGTGCAGCCAATGGCAATCATGGTGAGTCCGTACAGCGAAAGTGAGCGTTTGAGTTCTGTCACGAGGGAAGAATGTGGGTAATGAGAGAATGTGGGGAATGAGCGTAATGTGGTTAATGTGGTTAATGTGGGCGTTGCGCTTGGCTTTTGTATGTGGCTATTCCAAGACTCAATGGGATTAAGTTGCGATTACAAGGGTTTCTAAGAAGTGTTTTTTACCGCAGAGGCGGAGAGAAGCGGAGGGGTATATATTGGTTATCAAGCTCTCTGCGGTAAAACTAAAAATATGACTTGCCAGACAGCCCCATTCTGCCACATTAACCACATTCCCCACATTAACCACATTACATCTTCGGGCTTGTATTATAAATCACCAGAAAAATCATGGCAAGTTTCATTTCCTCTGAAATGTTGGGGGCAAGTTGGTCATTTACGGCCCAATCTCTGGGGTCCTGAGCGCGGAGCGTATAGAGGTGAAAATTTCCATAATTGGCATCCTGCACTTGCCATTCATCAAACTGGTTGGACCATTTACTCCGGATATTGAGGGTGACATCATTGTCAGATACGCGCCACTCCTTGAAATCGCCGGCCCAGGCAGTGCGCATGGTAATTACCACCCCGGTGTAGGTGCGGAGCTCCCATTGTTGCGGATCATCTTTCCATTTTTGGCGTATCGTACCGCGCTGTCCTCCCAGGTCAAAATCCCATTCCGACCAGTCATCGCGTACATTTAACCAGCGCAGTTTGAGTTCGCCGTACAGCTCCTCCTGCAATTCGTCACCTTCTTCCAGCAAGCGTGGATCGTCCATACTGGCATAGAATTCCCATTCCACAAAAGAATCCTGCCATCTGGAACTCACAGTGGTTAAGAAGGGCGCCTGAGCCGATACGGGTATGGCTCCAAGCGTGTATAAAAAGCAGCATATGATCCGTACACTTTTCATATTACAAGGCACGAGGTTACACTAAGGCACAAAGACGCGAAGGCACGAAGTTTAAAATATGGTGCGCAAAGCGCACCTAACACTTAGCGCCTTCGCGTCTTTGCGCCTTAGTGTCCACACACCTTTGTGCCTTTAAAACGGCAGATCATCTGAGCTAACCGGTGGCGCATCCGAATAATTTGGGAACGGATCAGCCGGGGCGTTCTCAGAAGCTGTTCTGTTGCGTGCACCAGAATTGCCGCCACCGGATTCGCCGGTAGCTGCATCAATACGCCAGGCATTCAGATTAGTCAGGTACTTGCCGTTCCATTCCCGACCACGCAGGTCGAACGAAACCCGAACCTGATCGCCTTCAGAGAAATTGTCGAGCAGGCCACACCGGTCCTGTACTGCCTGAAATTTGATTAACTGCGGATAGTTGCCGTCCGGCACTTCCAAAACAAACTCACGAGCCGTAAAACTGGCAGATTTTTGCTCAGTTGGGAATATGCGGTGCAGTTTGCCTTCAACATCAAAAGCCATAATCGAATAAAAATGATTGATAAACAAGGTTGCAAAATTGCACACAATAAATGATAACCAACAATGGAATATCTGCAAGCTCACTTTAAAGTCCAACAATTACTACCTTTGCGGCGCTTTAACCAAACTTAGAGGGGCTTAAAATCCCTCATTCACACAATCACACAATCACACATGGCTCGCGTAGAACTTGTGATGCCCAAGATGGGCGAGAGCATCATGGAGGCCACCATCCTCAAATGGCGCAAAAAACCAGGCGATTCTGTTGAACTGGATGAACCCGTTCTTGATATCGCCACGGATAAGGTTGACTCCGAAGTGCCTTCTCCGGTTGCCGGGACGCTTGTTGAAATTCTGTTTCAGGAAAATGAGGTAGTAGCCATCAATAAGGCCATTGCCATCATCGAAACCGAAGCAGGCGCCGCAGTTTCCGCCGGTAGCAGCGCTTCCGCCTCCACCACACCGGATACCGCTTCTGTACAAGCCGCCCAGGTGCCTTACGCACCTCAGGCAGCAGCCCCGGCAGCCGTACAATCCAGCTCCGACCGCTTTTACTCTCCGCTGGTGCGCACCATCGCCAAAGAAGAAGGGGTTTCCCAGCAAGAACTGGATGCCATTCCGGGTACCGGCCAAGACGGTCGTGTGACCAAAAAAGATATCCTGGCTTATGTGGCCAATCGGGGCAAAGCCGGCGCTGTTGCGACCAGTAGCCCTGCAGTGCCCAGTGCGCCTTCCGCACCCGCCCCAACACCCGCGCCGTCCATACCCGCACCACCGCCGGTTTCCATTTCCGGAAATGTGGAGATCGTAGAAATGGATCGTATGCGCAAACTCATCGCCGACCACATGGTGATGAGCAAACACACCAGCCCGCACGTGACGTCCTTCGTGGAGGCCGATGTAACCAACCTGGTGAACTGGCGCAACCGCATCAAGGACTCCTTTAAAAAGCAATACGGGGAGAACATCACGTTCACACCCATTTTCGTGGAGGCCGTGGCCCGAGCTATCCGCGATTTCCCGATGATCAATATTTCTGTGGATGGTACCAAACTGATCGTCCGGAAAGACATCAACATCGGTATGGCGGCGGCGCTACCCAGCGGCAACCTGATTGTACCGGTGATTCGCAATGCCGATTACCTCAACCTGGCCGGACTCACCAAACAGGTGAACGACCTGGCCAACCGCGCCCGTCAGAACCAGCTCAAGCCCGACGAAATTCAGGGCGGCACGTTCACCATCACCAATGTGGGCACCTTCGGCAATGTGATGGGCACGCCTATCATCAACCAGCCGCAGGTAGCCATCCTGGCCACGGGCGCCATCCGCAAAAAACCGGCCGTACTCGAAACCGAATATGGCGATGTAATTGCCGTGCGCCAGATGATGTTCCTCTCGCTTTCCTACGACCACCGTGTGGTAGACGGCTCCCTGGGCGGCTCTTTCCTGCGCCGGATAGCAGATTATCTGGAGCAGTTTGATCCGAACCGGGCGTTGTAAAAGACCTGGCCTTGGCTAAGGCCAAACCGTCATTTGATATAAAGGCCTCGGAGCGGCCCGACATTTTTAGGATGTTGGGCTGTTTTCGGGGCCTTTTTGTTGGGGGGGGGGCAGTGCTTTGCCCCACCTAAAAATATTCATATTGAAAAAATATGCTTATCTCCCGTTAGCAACGCACTAAATATTTAACAATGTGTGCTGCTCTTTCTGCTCCACTCTAATCCCCCAAGCCTGACTTATTCTAAAGGTCCGTCCACGCTAAGTGCGCAGAAGGCAGGATTTATTGGACTAATCCTCCTCCAGGTCAAAATCAAACAATTCCTTTGGGTGAATTTCCAGCGCTTCGGCTATTTTGAATAACTGACTTAATCCGGCGTTGATAATGCCCCGTTCCATTCTGCTGATCTGACTAAGCTCAGAGTCTGCCTTCCAGGCTAACTGTTCTTGAGAGAGTCCTTTAGACTTTCGCAGTGCCCTTAGGCGCCTCCCGAAAGCTTTCAACCCGGTTTTGTGTACGCTGTATTTCACATGGCGAGATTCCGCCTGTAGTGAAAAAATAATTTAGGCAAATTTGCCCAAATTTGATCCGAGCCTCTATATTTGTTCTAATTATCAATTTTAATAACCCGACGGCAACGGAAATCCCCACCGGCGCGCGAGGCAAGGACAACTGAAAACCGTCAAAACACAAACTTCAAGATGATTCAATTCAAAATTGCCACAGCGTGGCCTGTTATTGCATTACTCACTTTAGTTTTTGCAGGCGGATGTAGAAAGGAACTACAGGAAATTCCGTTGAGTGAGCCAGCCAATGAACTGGTCAACCGCTCCATTTCATTGGAAGAAGTAAAAGGCCGGTTTTCAAATGGAGGAGGGGCTCTCGACCGGTCAGAAGACAAGCTGCCACTATGTGTAACGCCCCTCTGGAACGAATCCTATATTGTAACACCTTCTGGCTTTCCGGTACTTATCACGCCTGTTGATACTCCTGCCTCACTTCCGGGCACCCGATTTGGGAGTAGCCTGGCTTTTTATAAAGACCCGGCCGGACAAATTCAAAGTAAACTGGTTTTATGGGCAGCCGACTCTCTGTCCACGTTCTTTCCTCTTTGGATGCTACCGGTCAGTTCAATGGTACTATGATGCTGGTAAGCCAGGAAGATACCATTGAAAAGTTTGTGAAGGTGGTTAACGGCTACATTGCTCTGAAAGGAGACGGTAAAATTCCGTTTTGGGATATCTCCTCCGGATTTGCGCAAACTGATTCAACGTCATCCGACAGAGATGGCAAGCCGAAGGTAAGGTGTCCTCAATTTGGAAGCAACAATATTAATATTGATTGGGGTTGGTGGAATGAATTTTGGAAAGACTTCGGTACCGTTGCCGGCAATATCTGGGATGCCATCAATGGCAGCTCCGAATCATATTCCGGATCCTATTTTTTCCCGGGAGGGCAATTGGGATGGACTACGCCGGAAGGTTACCAACAACCTGGCGGAGGAGGCATTTTTGACCAGCAGTTTTCCGGCCAGATGGCAACCTGTGCTGCCATCAATGAATACATTCTCTCGATTGGAGAGATTCCACCCGGCTATAGTCAGACAGATCTGGATTTTTGTATGCTTGTCAATGAGGCTGGTTTGAACGGGGCAGAATCCATGTGCCTGTTCACACAATATGGCCATCCACAGCAGGAGGAGATCATCAAATATTGGGATGCCAGTCCTAAGGACATTGCAACCGCCGACAAGCTAAAAGCCTATATTAATGGTAAATGCAACGGCTCGTTCGCAATCCTTTTGACCCATTTGCTCAAGGATAAATTCTTCCTGGAGCAGCATCCGATCGATTTGATGGAGCAGATCAAAAACACTTGTGGCTTTTCCTCTTATGACGGACCCGAATGGTACGATGCTTTTAACAGTGGTCTGTCTCAGTGTACCAAAGAGGTGATCGTAGATGACTGGTTTGATCTTACTGCCGCCGAAAAAACACTACTGCTGAATGATCAGGCTTTATTTGACAAAATTGGGTCCTTCATAACTTCTAATGGAGGGGATGCAGCATCCAAAGACGCTGCGGAGTTGCTGGTACAGCTAATTGCACAAGGTAAATACCCATCGTTCAAGGAGGAGGATTTTCCTCCGGGTGTATTTGTCCAGTTGATTATGAAGATGGCATGGTTGAAGATTTTACATCCATCTTGGGATATGGACACCATTTTTCTCCAGGCAGTAAAAGAGGTAATGTATGAATTACATATTGCTCTTGACATTTGTGGGCTTCTGCCTGTAGTTGGCGAGCCATGTGATCTGACCAATGGTGTACTATTCATAATCGAGGGTGATCCGCTGAATGCATCCCTGAGCTTTGCAGCAACCCTTCCAATCGCTGGATGGATATCTACAGGCGGTAAATATGCACATGTCGCAGTAAAAAAGGCATCTACAGGCGTTCAGCATTTATTGAAGTTGACAAATGATGGAGGACTTATTACCTTTGGTGAAAGAACAGGTTTGAGAGAGGTAATGGAAATTACCGATGCAGCGAATGATGCGCATCATTTGATTCCTTGGTCAAGACAAGATCACGAGTTGGTACAACTTGCGGCGAAGGCTAATAACACCCCTTTTCACATGAACCACCCAAAAAATGGAAGAGAGTTAAAACGGTTCCGTTTCGATCAACAGGATGGTGTTCATGGAAATCATCCGCAATATAATGAAAAAGTCCGAATAAATTTGAATGAGATTTTGAGTCAATTAGAAACTCAATATGGAGGGCTTAATAATATTCCTCCAGATGTTGCAAGTCAGCGATTGCGTGATTTTCAAAACCAGCTGGGAAATTTGATTGATCAAAACCCCACCACAAAAATCAACGATTTGAATTTCTAATATGATGAAGTTTTTCAGACTTGCACTTTCTTTGGATCCGAAGGTCATTGGAATTTATGACCAAGTTCAGAAATTTGTACAAAGCCCTGAAACCAGAGAAGGTCACCCCTTTCAATCCATTCCTCTGGAGGGTAAGCTTGATCCGAACAAAAAGTTTCCGGTGCTTTTGTTAGAAAAGGCTGCAAAATGGACGGATCTGCTTGAACAAGTTCCCGGATCAGGGCGTCTGCTTCTAATAAGCAGTCGTTTTTATATGCTGTTGAGCCAATTCAATTTGGATGATTATCAAGCTTTCCCGGTGACAGTGAGACAAGGAGAGGAAGAGCGGGCATACTTTCTGCTCTATTTTACCAAAAACTGTGCAGCCGAGTTTGTAGATTGGGAACACACTGAGGTGATGCATACTACTGATTTTGCTGCCCAGGTAATTAAAATGGGCTTGAAATTCAGTAGCTATGAGGAGTTTTTGGCCAGAAAAATGGAATTGCTACACAATAAAGAAAACCTGTATGTTAGAGTCCTCAAGATCGCCAAGGCAGCTGAAGGTACCGACATGTTCAAGTTTGTTTTTATGCCATCCGGCTTTTATGTTTCAGAGCGGCTAAAAGATGCCATCCAAAAGGAAGGTTTAGTTGGTATAAGGTTTACGCCAACAGAGGAGCTTGGAGAATTAACACCGGAAGAGAAAAAAGCCAAAATGCAGGAAGCTGCAGCGGCTTATAATAACTAAGGGATTGTCATGCGGGGTTTCAGAGAGTAGACTCTGAAAGGTAAAAACTTTAAGGTTTAGGGGTAATTAAGTGTAGTTTCCTTCACATAACACAAATGGATTATCACTTTTAGCCTCTTACTCTGCCGTAAAAAGCTTGGCCACTTTTAAGGCCAAACCGTGATTTGATATAAAGGCCTCGGAGCGGCCCGACATTTTTAGGATGTTGGGCTGTTTTCGGGGCCTTTTTTATTTCGGGGTGGATGCCTTATTCTAAAGGTCCGTCCACGCTAAGTGCGCAGAAGGCAGGATTTATTGGACTAATCCTCCTCCAGGTCAAAATCAAACAATTCCTTTGGGTGAATTTCCAGCGCTTCGGCTATTTTGAATAATTGACTTAAGCCGGCATTGATAATGCCCCGCTCCATTCTGTTGGTGGGGAATAAGTGCCAAAAAGTGTTATATTTTTTTAGAGAGGGAGCCACGCATATTTGTGCATCCAATTAATAACAACAGTAATTTTTAACCTGACGTAATCAGAAATCCCCACCGGCGCGCGAGGCAAGGACAACTGAAGACCGTCAAAACACAACCTTCAAGATGATTCAATTCAAATTTGCCACAGCGTGGCCTGTTATTGTATTACTTACTTTAGTTTTTGCAGGCGGATGTAGAAAGGAACTACAAGAAATTCCGTTGAGTGAGCCAGCCAATGAACTGGTCAACCGCTCCATTTCATTGGAAGAAGTAAAAGGCCGGTTTTCAAATGGAGGAGGGGCTCTCGACCGGTCAGAAGACAAGCTGCCACTATGTGTAACGCCCCTCTGGAACGAATCCTATATTGTAACACCTTCTGGCTTTCCGGTACTTATCACGCCTGTTGATACTCCTGCCTCACTTCCGGGCACCCGATTTGGGAGTAGCCTGGCTTTTTATAAAGACCCGGCCGGACAAATTCAAAGTAAACTGGTTTTATGGGCAGCCGACTCTCTGTCCACGTTCTTTCCTCTTTGGATGCTACCGGTCAGTTCAATGGTACTATGATGCTGGTAAGCCAGGAAGATACCATTGAAAAGTTTGTGAAGGTGGTTAACGGCTACATTGCTCTGAAAGGAGACGGTAAAATTCCGTTTTGGGATATCTCCTCCGGATTTGCGCAAACTGATTCAACGTCATCCGACAGAGATGGCAAGCCGAAGGTAAGGTGTCCTCAATTTGGAAGCAACAATATTAATATTGATTGGGGTTGGTGGAATGAATTTTGGAAAGACTTCGGTACCGTTGCCGGCAATATCTGGGATGCCATCAATGGCAGCTCCGAATCATATTCCGGATCCTATTTTTTCCCGGGAGGGCAATTGGGATGGACTACGCCGGAAGGTTACCAACAACCTGGCGGAGGAGGCATTTTTGACCAGCAGTTTTCCGGCCAGATGGCAACCTGTGCTGCCATCAATGAATACATTCTCTCGATTGGAGAGATTCCACCCGGCTATAGTCAGACAGATCTGGATTTTTGTATGCTTGTCAATGAGGCTGGTTTGAACGGGGCAGAATCCATGTGCCTGTTCACACAATATGGCCATCCACAGCAGGAGGAGATCATCAAATATTGGGATGCCAGTCCTAAGGACATTGCAACCGCCGACAAGCTAAAAGCCTATATTAATGGTAAATGCAACGGCTCGTTCGCAATCCTTTTGACCCATTTGCTCAAGGATAAATTCTTCCTGGAGCAGCATCCGATCGATTTGATGGAGCAGATCAAAAACACTTGTGGTTTTTCCTCTTATGACGGACCCGAATGGTACGATGCGTTTAACAGCGGCCTGTCTCAATGTACCAAAGAGGTGATCGTAGATGACTGGTTTGATCTTACTGCCGCCGAAAAAACACTGCTGCTAAACGATCAGGCTTTATTTGACGAAATTGGGTCCTTCATAACATTTAATGGAGGGGATGCAGCATCCAAAGACGCTGCAGAATTGCTGGTACAACTGATAAATGACTGCCAATTTAATGCTGCGCAGTTAAATTGGTTGGTAAGTAATTCAGGTCGAATTGGAGAGTGTTTATCGTTCCTGCAGAGCCACAATGCTAACCAGCATGATGCCAACTTAGCGGCAGCAGTTGTGGTAAGTTATATCCAAATGCTTTCTTCTGGATCAGTTGAAGTTCAACAGTTTTTTCAAGACGCTCAGAGCAATTCAATCAGTAACCCTGTTTGGGATATTATCATTGAGCAGCTTGAACTAGCGTTAAAGGATGCCTTAATAGACATTATACCGGGTGGTACAATTATCACGCTTGGCCCAGCAGCAATTGACCAGTTAAAAAGCGGAGATTACCTTGGCGCAATATGGACTGCTGCAGAAATTGCACTGGATGAAGCAGGCACCTTTGTTCCGATAGCGAAAGTGGCTTCATTTGGAGTCAGTTTGGGTAAAAAGGCAACGAGCCTGATGAAGTTTTATGATGTAATGAAGAAAGTATATACGCTTGGCGATGATGTTGCATACAGGGTCTATCAGGTTTTAAGAAATAAAATTGATGATCTTTACGCCAAGATTGAGTGGACTGGAAATGGGGCAAAGGTTAACGGGCTTGGGCCGCTTGATGTTTGGGATGACCTGGTAGAAGCTTTTGAGATTGATCCTGATAACATTAGTTCTGGGAACAACGGAAATGAGATAACTGCAGAATTCAATCTTGGAGGAAACAACTACACTATGAGGTTCTACCTTGAATCTACCTCATCTGGCGAACCCACCATTGCCATTAAAAAAGGTTCTTTCGAATTTAAAATGCGATTCTGATGTCAGAACTTCACATCGACTTTGAGTGTAACATTAACCCTTTGTTCCGGGATGCTCTCGGAACAAAGGGCTTTACGGTTTTTGTTCCAGATGGCTTTTTGGGTCTGTCACAACCGCTTGAATTATACAGCCACTTTTGCCCGTTATTACTGATATTCAAACGCCCCCGTCCGGAAAAACCGATGAGGCTGGAAATTCATTCCAAAGGCACGCAAAATGTTGCCGGCAATTTGTATGGTATAGAAGCTAACCTCCTGAATGTGGAAGTAAGCAGCAGGGACACCTTAAAAAAACTGGGATATCATTTCTGCATTCAAGGAGATCACGGAGCGGTTCAACGAATTGTCGGGATGGGTGAGGTACGGGTAGAAACAATAGAAACCGCCTCACGAAGGGAAGAAATTGCCTGCTTTTTTCCGCCCAATGCCGAGTTGCCAGATGTCATTCATATCAACAAAAAGACCCTTGATATTATCGGATTCCATTTTGAGAATGGCAAGTGGGTGTACATTTTTGCTGAGGGAGAGGGGCATTTCCGGGTATTATTTGATCATCCGGAAACACCGGAAGAGATGATCGTGAGTGATGAATTTATTGCCGCAGGTTTGAACCTGAGCATACTGGACGATATAAGATAATCGGGCGTTTCGTTTCGTTCGCCGCGCTTGGGTCTTCCCGACTTCATCGGGAAGACCCAAGCGCGGCAGAATAGCAAGTCAGCGATTGCGTGATTTTCAAAACCAGCTGGGCAATTTGATTGATCAAAACCCGACCACAAAAATCAACGATTTGAATTTCTAATGCCATGAACTTTTATAAAATCACGTTTTCCCTGGACTTGAAAGAAATTGGAATCGATGGGCAGGTTCGAAAATTTGTACATAACCCTGAAACCGGAGAAGGTCACCCGTTTCAATCCATTCCTCTGGAGGGGAAGCTTGATCCGAACAAAAAGTTTCCGGTGCTTTTGTTAGAAAAGGAAGCCAGATGGATAGATTTGTTCTCTTTTACTCCAGGAGGTGGTGGGTTCCTGCTCATAAGTAGTCGGTTCTATTTCCTACTTTCAAAATTCAAATTGGCTGATCATCAAGCCTTTCCGGTGACAGTGAGACAAGCAGAAGAAGAGCGGGCATACTTTCTGCTCTATTTTACCAAAAACAGTGCAGCCGAGTTTGTAGACTGGGAACACACTGAGGTGATGCATACTACTGATTTTGCTGTCCAGGTAATTAAAATGGGCTTGAAATTCAGTAGCTACGAGGAATTCAGATCCTTAAAAAATGCTCTTTTCTTCAAAAAAGAAAACCTGTATGTCAGAGTCCTCAAGATTTCCAAGGCAGCTGAAGGCACCGACATGTTTCGACTCATTTTTATGCCATCCGGCTTTTATGTTTCAGAGCGGCTAAAAGATGCCATCGAAAAGGAGGGTTTAGTTGGTATAAGGTTTACGCCAACAGAGGAGCTTGGAGAATTAACGCCTGAAGAGAAAAAAGCCAAAATGCAGGAGGCTGCAGCGGCTTATAATAACTAAGGGATTGTCATGCGGGGTTTCAGAGCGTGGGCTTTGAAACCCCGCTTTTCGGATCAAGGACAATGAAATCTATTTTTTTACGCCTCGCCCGGTCTTGCCAAAACAAGAGCAATCCGGGGGTTAGTTATAACGCTTCCACCTAGCCAAGACTACAACCTATATAGCTGATTTTCCATGATTTTAATATTTGGGTAACGTGGGTTGTCATGCTGAGCACAGTAAAGGATCTGACAATGATTAATTACGAGCTTTCATAGATTTTTACCACTCCATTGGCTTTGGCCAGATCCTTCGCTGCGCTCAGGATGACCGTTGCCCGAGCATTGCCAACGACCAAAAAATGACCCCAAACGACTCCTTCCCCTCCATTCATGTTAAAAAAAACACAATTAGCCACAATGCAATCCAACCCCTTCCGCTTTTGCCTCGTCATTTGATCCAACATTTAAACCCGGACTTTTATGCGAAGAAAACACCTAAGCTACTCTCCCTGGAGGACAATCCTCCTTTTACCCCTCCTTTTCAGTACCTTATCGGTATGCGCGCAAGGCCGCTATACCATCAGCGGAACGGTTACCGACCAAGCCAGCGGCGAACACCTGATCGGGGCAACTGTGCGGGATCTGAAATCCGGAAAAGGCACCGTTACCAATACTTTCGGCTTTTACAGTCTGACCCTGCCGGCTGATTCTGCCCTGATTGTCATTACCTATATAGGGTACAAACCGGAAGCTTTCCGATTGCTGCTGAATAGCAATGTAGAGCAAAACGTGGGCATGACCGATAACTCCACGCTCAAAGAAGTGGAAGTAGTGGCCCAACGCTATGAACGCGTGGAAGAACGCGCCCAAATGGGCCGGATTGATATTCCCATTCAGCAAATCAAAAACGTACCGGCCTTTCTGGGCGAAAAAGACGTCCTCAAAGCCTTGCAATTGCTGCCTGGTGTTTCCGGTGGCGGCGAAGGCCAAAGCGGCATCTACGTGCGCGGCGGCGGCCCTGATCAAAACCTGATCCTGCTCGATGGTGTACCGGTGTACAACGTATCCCACCTGTTTGGCTTTTTCTCAGTGTTTAATCCGGATGCCGTGAAAGATGTGTCGCTCATCAAAGGCGGATTCCCGGCACGTTATGGGGGGCGCCTATCGTCGGTGATAGAGATCAACATGAAAGAAGGCAATGAAAACGAATTTCATGGAGAGGGGACTATCGGTTTGGTGGCGTCCAAGCTCACCCTGGAAGGCCCAATCAAAAAAGGCAAGTCCTCGTTTATAGTTTCAGGCCGCCGAACCTACATTGATATCCTGGCCCGGCCGCTCATCAAAGCCGGGTTTCGTTCCGATGGTAGCGATGGCGTTGTAGGGTATTTTTTTGATGATATCAATGCCAAGGTCAATTACCGTTTTGGAAAAAAAGACCGGGTTTACCTCAGTTTTTATACAGGAAAGGATAAATTTTATTCAGATTTTGGCGAAAAAGACCCGGGTTATGAAGATCGGTTTAAGGCTGGTTTAGGCTGGGGAAATGTTACCTCGGCATTGCGCTGGAACCATATTCTGAATCCCAAGCTTTTTGCCAATACGACCATCACCTATAGCCGTTACCGGTTTAATACCAGTACCGGATTTGAAAGTCGCGATTTTGAAAATGGGCGTTTGGTTACAGAAAACCGGTTTGACCTGAATTATTTTTCCGGTATTGATGATGTGGCTGCCAAGGTAGATTTTGATTATGTGCCGAGTCCGGAACATTACATTCGTTTTGGAGCCAATGCCATACTGCACACTTTCAGGCCGGGTACCTTCAAATCGAGTTTTTATTCCTTTGAAGAGGGGTTTGACACCCTGAGCAATACCGCCAATTACATTCAGGACAATGTCCGGGCCACCGAGTTTGCCGCCTATGCAGAAGACGACTGGAAAATTAATGCCCAATGGCGGGTCAACTATGGCCTGCACTTTTCGGGCTTTGCCCTTGCCGGGAAACCTTATTTCTCTCTTCAGCCCAGGCTCAATGCGCGCTATTTATTCGGCCGGGGCTGGTCTGTAAAAGCAGGCTTCAGCACGATGCGCCAGTACATACACCTGCTGACCAACGAAACCATCGGTTTGCCAACAGATTTGTGGCTGCCAACCACCAAAAAAGTAAAACCTCAGGATGCCTGGCAGGTTGCTATTGGTACCGCAAAAACGCTTGGAAAGGATTACGAATTCAGCGTGGAACTGTATTACAAGGAAATGAAAAACGTGATAGCCTTCAAGGAAGGATCCAGTTTGTTGCAGTTTCAGGATTGGGAAAACAGGGTTTCACAAGGAGATGGAACGGCTTATGGCGCCGAATTTTTTGTGCAGAAAAAAACCGGAAAACTCAGCGGTTGGGTGGGATATACATTGTCCTGGGCCACCCGCCAGTTTGACGATATCAATTTCGGGGAAGTGTTCCCATACAAATACGACCGCCGACATGATTTTGAGATCACCGGATCGTATCAGTTCACCAAGCGGTTCTCTATGTCGGGCAGCTGGGTGTATTCTACCGGTAATGCTGTCACCTTCGGCACCTCCAAATACCTGGGGCCAAGTGATTATACTTACAGCAACTACCTGCAACAGGTAACGCACACACCTGAGCGGAACAATTTCCGGATGCCGTCTTATAACCGGCTCGACATTGGTTTTGAGTTTACCAAACAAAAACGCCGGTACAAACGCACCTGGGCTTTTGGCGCTTATAATGCCTACAATCGCAAAAACCCATTCTTCCTGTTCACGGAAGACGAAGAGGTGAACGGAGAAGATCGCACGGTGCTCAAAAAAGCGGCACTTTTCCCCATTATTCCTTACATCGCCTGGAGTTTTAAATTCTAAACCGCGGATGGTAGCGGCACCCCTGGGATTTTCTTTTAGTCCAGGAACCAAAGAGCCAATTCGCTACCGTAGGTCGTCCACCGTTAACCGTCAACCGTCCAACACACACATGAAAAATATCCTCATCATACTTTGCCTGAGCTCCATCGCACTAACATCCTGCGAAAGCTTCTTTAGTCAAACCGTGGAAATTGATCCACCTCCTTATGAAAAACAACTTTCTTTTCACCTGAACTTATCTGATCAGGATACGGTAGCAGAAGTGATTTTGACACGAAATTTTGGCATTTTGGAATATGTACCAAGTCAGAACCAGTATTTGGTATATGGCGGCTCTGTGGAGTTGTTGAAAAACGGCCAGCCCTGGCTTGCGCTACAGCCCGTAAGCACCGACAGTAGTTTTCTGCTGAGCGGTACGTTACCGGAACCATTCCAGATTGGACAGACGTACACGGTGCGTGCCACGCATCCAGATTTTCCTTTAGTGGAAGCTACCCAGGTAGTGCCGGGCGATTTCCAACTGGATTCAGCAAAAGTGAAACGGGAGGCCATATCCGGGCCTTTTGGAGATGTGTATGATTTGATAGATGTGTACATTCAGGATGCGCCTGGTGTACGCAACTATTATGAAGTGAAGATTTTTACCCTGCTATTTAACATCGGAGAAGACCCGGTTACCGGCGAGCCGGATACTATTTTTTTTGATTCCTATAACTTGTATCCGGAAGACTTTTCAGATCCTTCAGTGCTAAATGGAATTCAAGGCGGTGCTTTATTCAGCGATCAATTTTTTGAGGGCAAAACCTATAAGTTCCAGGCGCAGGTATATGCTAATTCCAATCCATATCTGATTCAGGTCAGGAATATCACGGAAGATTACTACAAGTGGTCGCGATCGTATCTGGAAAAACTGAATTCAGAGGAGAATTTTCTGGTGGAGCCTATTTCTGTATTCAACAACCTGAAAGACGGCCTTGGGATCTTTACACTCGCCAGAGAGAAAAGAATTGTGATAGAATAGCCAAATGTGTTTGAAGCAGAAACGTTAGGTATCCCTAATTTTTCAGAGGCTTATGTTCCGTTTAAAATAGCGTAGCAGACCTCGCAAGAGGTCCAACCTTTGTAGCACCGTGGATTAGGTGAATGAGGGACCTCTTGCGAGGTCTGCTACGCTATTTAAGAAAACAAACAGGAGCAACCTGAAAATTCGGGATGCCTCACGTTTCTGTGCCGTAAACAGGTTATATGCGACCCTTGCTTTGTCATTTTACAGCCTACATCTATTTCATCCCCTCTAAACAAAATCCCTACGTACCTTTGCAGCCTTATTTATTAAACTAACCTTATACCTACTTGCCACTCATTAAATCTATTTCCGGCTTCCGCGGCACCATCGGTGGCCGCCCGGGCGACAACCTTACGCCGCAGGATATTGTAGAATGTACCGCCGCCTTCGGACAGTGGGTGCTGGAAACTACCGGAAACTCCAATATTGTAGTAGGGCGTGATGGCCGTATTTCCGGCGAAATTGCTTCCGCATTGGTAATCAATACCCTGCGCAGCATGGGCATATCCGTGGTGGATCTGGGCCTGAGTACAACGCCTACGGTTGAAATAGCTGTTCCTCTGGAAAAAGCCGGAGGTGGCATTATCCTCACCGCCAGCCACAATCCCAAGGAGTGGAATGCCCTGAAGCTTCTCAATCATAAAGGTGAGTTCATCAGCGCGGCCGACGGCGCGGCGGTTTTAAAAAAAGTAGCGGAAAAATCAGTTGAATACGCAAGTGTTGATAAACTGGGCGCTTATCGTACGGACGACACTTATATCCGCAAGCATATTGATCAAATCCTGGCCCTGCCTCTGGTGGATGTGGAAGCAGTGCGCGCCAAAGGCTTTAAAATTGTGGTGGATGCGATTAATTCCACCGGCGCTTTATCAGTGCCACCGCTGCTGGAAGCACTGGGTTGCCAGTGCAGCGTGGTGAATGGAGAAGTAAACGGTCATTTTGCCCACAATCCCGAGCCGTTGAAAGAACATCTAGGCACATTGGCCACAGAGGTACAACGCCAAAAAGCCCATCTGGGCATTGCGGTAGACCCGGATGTGGATCGTCTCGTGTTCATGTGTGAAGATGGTGAATTGTTTGGAGAGGAATACACGCTAGTAGCCGTAGCAGACTATGTCCTGTCTAAACGTGGAGGCGGCAATACCGTTTCCAACCTTAGCAGCACGCGGGCGCTCAGAGATGTTACTCAGAAATACGGTGGCGAATATTTTGCCGCAGCGGTGGGCGAAGTGAATGTGGTAGAAAAAATGAAAGCCGTGAAAGCGGTCATTGGTGGTGAAGGCAACGGTGGGGTTATAGTGCCGGAATTACACTACGGCCGGGATGCGCTGGCCGGGATAGCCTTGTTTTTGAGTCACCTGGCACACTTTGGTAAACATATTTCCACGCTGCGTAACACCTATCCGGATTACCGGATGGCCAAAACCAAACTGGACCGCTCTCCCGAGATTGATCTGGAAAAGATATTTGTTGCCTTGAAAGAAAAATATCACCGGGAGGAAATTAACACCGAAGACGGACTCAAAATAGACTTCGCAGATGGCTGGGTGCATCTGCGTCCCTCCAATACAGAACCCATCATCCGGGTATATTCCGAAAGTCATTCAGAGGTGATAGCCGCCAATCTGGCCAAGAAAATAATGGCTGATATTGGGGAGGTGAGGTAGAGAATTTCCGATTTACAATTTCCGATTTCCGATTTCCGAATTGGATTTTCGAATGGGGATTTCCGAATGGGGATTTCCACCGGTTTCGAGCAAAATACCATACCTTTGCTACCCCAATCGCAAATCCTAAATCCCATTCGGAAATCGGAAATCGGAAGTTGTAAATCGGAAATTCCATGTCTCCAACCCTTCTTGAATTTTTTGAGCGCGAACTACTCAAACTTCGTGAAGAAATTGGCCTTTATGCTGATGAGTCATCACATTTGGGCGGTTCGGGATGGAATAGCCAATTCCGCCGGCACCCTTTGCTTGCACCTTACGGGCAATCTCAGACATTTTGTTGGAGCAATTCTGGGCAATACGGGCTATATTCGCCAACGGGAACTGGAATTTTCCCTGCGAAATGTTCCCCGGGAGGAATTGCTTGCCGGTATTGACGAAGCACGCACCGATATTAAAAATGTGCTTCAGTCTTTTTCTGAAGCACATTTTGATAAAACATATCCACTGGAAAAACACGGACAGGTGGTGAGCAACCGATATATGTTGTTACATTTGCTTACGCACCTGAACTACCATTTGGGACAGGTGAACTACCACCGCCGGTTGGTTTCGTGATATTAGACCTTGGCCAATTTTACATTGGACGTAAGACTTGATCAGGAAAATGCATGATTCCAATGTTTTGCTAAACAATTCCAACGCCCAACCCTATACCGTCCACCGTTAACCGTCTACCGTCCATCCTTAACCATGCAAAGAGTTTATTTCGACAACGCTGCCACCACCCCTATTTCTGAAGAAGTAATCAATGCCATGCTGCCTGTGTTGCGTGGCCAGTACGGCAATCCTTCCAGTATTCATGCGGAAGGACGCAGTGTGCGTGCAGCTGTTGAAGCGGCCCGAAAAACCGTTGCTCAATGTATTGGAGCAGGTACCGGCGAGATCTTTTTCACTTCCGGTGGCACGGAAAGCAACAATATGGCCATCAAATGTGCTGTGCGTGACCTCGGGGTGCAACGCATCATTTCCAGCCCTACCGAACACCACTGCGGTACCCACGCCATCGAAACGGTGGAAAAAGTAAACGGGGTGGAGGTAGTTTGGCTTCCGGTGGATGCCCTGGGTAGGCCGGATTACAAGGCACTCGAAGTTGCCCTGCAAAACAGCAATGGTAAAAAAACGCTGGTGTCGCTCATGCACGCCAACAATGAAATCGGCACGATGATCGATCTCGGATTGGTGTCCGGACTTTGCAAGCAGTACGGCGCCCTGTTTCATTCCGATACGGTACAAACAGTAGGGCATTTCCCTGTGAACGTTCAGGAAACACAGGTTAATTTCCTTTCCGGCGCAGCGCATAAATTCCACGGCCCCAAGGGGGTGGGGTTCATCTACATCAATCCGGAAACGCCCATCAAGCCGTTTATCGATGGCGGTGCGCAGGAGCGCAATATGCGTGGAGGCACCGAAAACGTGTACGGTATAGTGGGCCTGGCTAAAGCACTGGAGCTGGCCACCAACGAAATGGAGGCCAGAGTAGCTCAAATATCAGAAATCAGAAATTACCTGAAAAGCAGGCTGGAGGAAACCTTTGAAGGCGTCCAGTTCAACGGCGACTACAATGGTCAGAGCCTGTACACCGTATTGAATGTGTCGTTCCCGCCCAACCCGAAAAACGAACTGTTGCTCCTGAGCATGGATATTGCCGGCATCAGTTGTTCCGGCGGCTCAGCCTGTTCCAGCGGCTCTGAAAAGGGCAGCCACGTGCTGGAAGCCATTCACGCCGATCCGGCCCGTAAAAGCATTCGCTTCTCCTTTTCCCACTACAACACCCGCGAGGAAGTGGATTTTGTGGTGGAGAAACTGAAGGGGATTTTGCCGGTGCGGGAGATGGTTGGGGTGTAGATATATTTTCGTTACCCGAGGCGCCAATTCACTCCATCAACACAAAACCCGCCCAGAAATAAGGATTTTCATAACGCTCCCGCATCTCCAGCTGAGCGGACCTGAAAGCCTCCGGAATGGTTTGTTTGTCCAGTAGCCAGTAGCGGTAGAAAGCGGTCATCAATTCCTGGGTTTGATAATCCTGCACTTTCCACAGGCTCATGATGAGGTATTTGGCCCCGGCTAATTTAAACGAACGTTGCAGACCGTATACTCCTTCGTTCCCTTCAATGTCCCCCAAGCCGGTTTCGCAGGCAGAGAGCACCACCAATTCGGTGTTTTGCAGGTTGAGATGGCTGATCTCGTAGGCTGTGAGAATGCCGTTTTCCATGCCTTTTTTAAGGGATTTTCCGGTGCTCCAGGCATAGTTGGCGCCAGCCATGGCCAGTCCGGAACGAATGAGCGGATGACTGCTGGCAATGAAACCCGTGGTGGTTTCATCCACCGGAATGTTCAGTGTGACACTGTCTTTGGGATCCGGGAAAAAATAGCCGTGGGTGGCCAGGTGTAGCACCCTGGGTGCTTCTTCCCGGGTGCCTAAAAATTTAACGGCTTCCTCTGTGGCAGCAAATCCGGACCACGTTTTTGGGGTAAAACCGGCTTCTTTAACAATGCCAGCAAGGGCATTTATTTCTTTAACGGAGCCCTTTAAAAACCGAAAAGGCCCGGCTTGCTCCTGATCGGAAAAGGTCTGGTCCACAGCCAATCCCCTGGATGTCGTTTCGGTCTGAAGGAAATTTTCATTGGCTTTCAGTATGGCCGTGGAGTCCATATCGAACTGAATACCGCCAAACAGCTCGGCACGGGCATTTACCGTTTGGAATGTGTCAGTACTCGCTAACTGGCGAGTGCTGCCCAGTCCGATCAATCGAAACCGGTCGGCTACTATGGAATCTTGGTTAATAGCTACTGCACCCAGATTGATACGGTGCAGCAAGCCGGCAGGAGCAAAATATAAGGTATTGAAGTCTTTCAGATGTGGCATCAGGGGTTTCCAGATCAACTCAAAGAGGGTTTTGCGAGGCGTTTCCATCACAATTAACCCGCGTTTTGGAACGGAATACAGCGTTTCCACATAATCCACTTTTTTTTCTCCGGTGGTATGCAACAGTTTCTCCAGATCGCCCTCTTCAAACAGCGGAATCATTTCAGGAGCCACTGCACCGGGCTTTACCATTAAAGCCGCATAATGGATACTTTTAGGCGATTCTCGCTGAAAACGAACGAACTCGATGGCTGTTTCCCCGGGTTTAAGGGCATTGCGGACGGTTTCCCATTGTGGGATACTGCGCGACTGCTCAAATGCCGGCAGATTGTGTAAAAGGTTTTTTTCCAGGGCTTCGGCTTCTTGTTCTACCGCTGCAATTTTTTTTCGTTCAGAAACAGGTCTGGCGTAGCGTTTGGCCAGTTTGCGCCTGGCCTCCTGCCATTGCATATAGGTTGCCCGTGTCAGGCTATCGGCTGCATCGCAGGCGCGCAGAAGCAGCCTGGAGTTTTCAAGTAAATAGCCGTTAAAAAATAACGCATTGGAAAATGCCATCTGTGTTACCGCCGGATCCGGATGTGCCATGGCAAATGCATAAAACTGATCTGTCTGTATATTAAAGGTTTTTAAATAAGCATTTTGTTGCGCTTCCGATGAATATTGGGCCGATTTATTGACGAGGTTCCATACCAGTGGTATGTATTCCAGGAAATAAGCGCGTGCTTTATCGGGTTGCCACTGAGAGGCATAAAAGCCGGCCAGATGGAACAGGCTGCCGGCATAATCAGGATGATCTTTTCCGAATACTTTTTGACGGATATCCCGGGCTTCGAGGTAGTAAGCTTCCGCTTTTATGAATTCCTTTTTAGCCAGGTAAAGCCTTGCCAGGTTATCCAGACTTAGGGCATAATCCGGGTGGTCTTTACCGAATACGCTGGCTTGTATGTCCTTGGCTTCCTGGTACAAAGGTTCTACCTTGTCGTATTCCTGCTTCAGGAAATACAGTTCGGCCAGGTTGTTCAGCGTAACGGCATAAGCCGGGTGCTCCTTTCCCAGCACGCGTTCGCGACGCTCTTTGGCTTCCAGGTAAAGCGCTTCGGCGCGGTCGTAACGTCTTTTTTTGACGTACAAAAAGCCGAGGTTATTCATGCTTGCAGAATAGTTCGGATGATCCTTGCCCAGTACCCGTTCCCGTATGGCCATGGATTCCAGGTAGAGCGGTTCGGCTTTGTCGAAATCGCCTTTCTCGGTATAAACATTGGCAAGGCTGTTCAAGCTCCAGGCAAAATCGGAATTTTCCTTGCCCATTACCCGCTCCCGAATCCTCATGGACTCGAGGCAAAGCGGTTCCGCTTTGTCGTATTCGCCAGTGGCACGGTACAGATTGGCCAGGAAATTTACCGTGCGGGCATAGTCGGGGTGTTCTTTTCCCGGTGTTTTTTCCTGAATGCGGAGCGCTTCCAGATATAATGCCTCTGCTTCGGGGTAATAGCCAAGGTCTTTGGTAACGCTGGCCAGGTGATATACGGTAGCGGCATACTCTGCATTTTCTCTGCCGATGGTTTTCTCCTGAATGGCTTTTACTTCCTGGTAAATAGGCTCTGCTTCATCCATTTTGCCTGAAACATCCAGCAAGCGCCCGTGCTGAAACCGGCATTTGGCATATACTGTGCTTTGTTCTCCAAAGCCATTTCGGGCAAGGGTTTCGGCTGTTTCAATAGCTTTCAGGGCCTCGGCGAATCCGCTTTTGCCCTGGTTCATCATGGTTTTGGAGAGGTTAATCAGACTGTCTATTTGCCTTGCCGCATCAACCTGGCCTGCTAGCAAGATGGGCAAAAATATCAGGAGTACAGGGAGCAGCTTTTTCATGGCTCGGTTGAATAAGGATTATTCAAAACCAAAATTATCAGATAATTCCGGACAAGGACGCCACTTAATGTCAGAATAAACGTTTCTTCACATAAAAATATACCATGAAACCTGTTTTACTCCTCTTACTCTGCCTGACCACATACGGTGTTTCCGGACAAAAAATGCTGCTCCTAGAGCGCGCTAACCGCGCCCGAACTACCAAATTGTATATTGGCGATGTGCTCAGATTCCGTATGGAAGGCAAGGAAGACTATTGGTACAAACGCACCATTACCGATATGCTGCCAGAATCCAATACGCTGATGCTGGACAACTTTGCTGTAAAAATCCCTGAGATTCAAAGCATTAAAGTACAACGCAAACCCATATGGCGTATCCTGGGAGGCGCGGGATATACCTTAGGGGGCACCCTGGTTTTTGCTACCACCGTGGGCAGGTTTGGATTTCAGGACAAAAGCATCAATGTGCCTAAGTTGTACGGCATTGCCCTGGCTTCTGCAGGTGCTGGCTGGTTCCTGACTAAATCCCGTAAACTCCGCCTGGGTAACAAACACCGGCTGCGTATTGTGGAGATCAAATTTGAGTAAAAGGCGGAAAGGGAACACTAAGGCACAAAGGCGCGAAGACGCAAAGGGGTTGGCCTGCGGCCAAATATTGAGAGGGGTATTATTTGGCACAGCCAAATAATACCCCTTCGCGTCTTCGCGCCCTTGTGCCTTTGTGTTCCCTTAGTTCCTTTTCTTCCTGATCCTGAGATCGAGTGTAGCGAAACCGCCGGCATCGAAATGCTCAATCCTGATCCGATGTTTGCCACCCAGGTTTACACTGATCTCGTTGGTTTCGGGTTCGTGTACATCCCAGTTGTCTACCACCAGTTGGTCGTCCAGATACATCCGAACGCCGTCGTCGGAAGTTAGTTCAAAAGTGTAGATGCCAGGGGTGATGTCAAATTCTGTGCTTGCTTTTGTAGCAAAACCGTCTTCCGGAACGCCAGGCGCCGGGCTTCCCCACCACGCTGAGTAAAGTTCGGATTGTTGCCGGGTAGCCAGGGGCGGCGTAGCAAAGGCTTTGTTGCCGGACAGACTGTCGTACCGGAAAAATTCCATTTTCCAGTCGAAATTCTGTTCCAGCCGGTCGAAAGTGAAGTAGTATTTAGTGCCGGTGGGAACAACTTCACCAAATACTGTTTTTGCGCTCTTAGGGCTGGTGTATTCAAATGCCAGATATAGGGATTTGGAGGCTGGATCGCGGTCTACGGTAATGGTTTGTGGAGTAACTCCTTTTCGGGCGCTGATATATTTCACCCCTTCTGTTTGGGTTATGCTCCAGTTGCCGGATGGCCCCACAATGGCAATGGAATACTTATTACCCGCTACGGTATCCAATATGGCAATTGGGCGCAGAAAATCATAAGGGCCCCATTCATCCATGATGATAAAGGTTCTTCCCTTTGGGAACCCGCGAGGCAGCGCTGCAATCATGCCATCGGGTAAGCTATCAGGCTCTACCAACTCTCCGTAGGTGATATCCAGTGGGGAATAAGGATTTTCCGGTTTTTGGCCCGGATGCGAAAAGTTTACATTTTCAGAACCAGCTATTTCAGGATGTGCCCACAAGGCTTTGATCTGAGGCACGGTTCCGTACACTTCATTGCGAAGGAATTTCAGGTTTTCGTTGGGATGCGGGGTTTCCAGCAAGGTCTCAAAATCGTGGAACAGGTTTACTCCATTGATGGAAATATCTTTGGAGCGGCTGATTTTCAAGGGTTTTCGAGTCAAAAGAAACACGTTCCGGTCAATGATGGCATTACGGCTGCGCGTGTCACGCTTTTTAGCATAACCCCAATCAGATGGCTGTGTTTCCCTGGCCCAAAGCTGAATACCAACGCTGTCGCCCTGGAACACGTTTTGCCTGATGGTATCGTTTTGCCCGTGTTCGATGGCGATACCGGTTTTGCAGTCGGCAATAAAATTGCCCATGATATAGGTTTCGTAGCTGTAACCACCCCATATACCATAGGTACATTCTCGCAGCACGTTGCCCTGGATTTTATTTCGGGAAAAGGTTACTTCAATGCCATTGGTAGGGGCATAGCTGAAGTCGTTGCCAAAAATCCAGTTATCGTTGCAGCCTCCCTTACCTGTATCCATTGTGCTTTGCCCTGCCCAAAGGAAGAGCCCATCACCGCAGTGGGTAACGGAGTTGTATGCGATGGTGTTGTTACTGCTTTGTTCATACAGCAAAATGCCGGCCGAGTCCTGCCCGCGTTGGTAAAACCGATGGGAATAGCCGCGCACATTCCAGTCCAGCCGATTGTGCATCAATTTGTTGCGACTGCTCCGATATAGTCCGATGCCGAGGCCGGAGTTGAAAACAAAGAAATTGTTGTACACCAGTCCATCATTGCAACCGGTCATGAGCAGTGCATTTTGGCATCCGGTAACCCGGCATCCGCGCACGGTAGGCTTTGAGCAATTTTTAAGATACATGGCGCTGCCGTATCGGAGCCATTCATCTTTTTCGTTTTGGTGATAGCTGAGCCAGTCGGAAAAGTCTTCGCGCTCACGGATAGAGCGTAGCCTCGGGCGGTAATTGTAGGAAAATTCGCAGTTTTCAATGACCAGGTTTTCCACGTTTTCGGCATATAAAGCAACTTTATAGCCACGGGCTTTACAGTTTTTAATGGTGATGTTTTTCCCGCTCACTACAATGGCGGTACCCGTCAGGCCATCGGGCAAAGCATTGGTTGGTGCGCCGCGCAATTCTGCACCCTGGAAATCGATAACCAGGTTTTCGCCGGAAATGGTGATGCAGGTCTCGTTAGCAGATACCGGAATTTCATACAAGTTGGTGATCACCTTGCAGGATTGCTCAATGCGTAATCCTTTGGTAAGCGGTATTTCCGGTGTTTGGGCAAGCAGGAAAAGGGGAGAAAAAAAGGCCAGGGCCTGAATAAACCGTTTCATGTGTAACATTTGAGGCAAAAATACCGCCTTTTGATACGCAAAACCGACATGCCTAAAAAAATCCGGTTGCCCACTTGCAAGTCCGGTTCATTTTATTGCACCTTTGTATCATCGTACTGATACGATATTGCAATTTATTTATCTAATTCCCGGAATACCATTCCGGGGTACATCATGTACCGCTATGCACACTGCAACCGCCCGACTTCCATATGCCGACGCCCTTTCGTTGTACCGCCAACTGAAAGGGAATGGTCCTACCTGCCTGTTTGAGTCAGCTTCTACCGTAGACAAGTCCAGCAGGCTTTCGATTATAGGTTTTGAGCCTACACTGGAATTGATCGGCAAAGACGATCACCTGGATATTCGTTTGCTGGATGCCAGGGGAGAAGTGTTTTATGATTTTTTGAAAAAAACATTTGCCCTTTTTGTGGAAAGTGAGCGGGAGGGCCGGCTGTTGTTGCACATTCCAAAACTTCCATTCCACGGAGCGGAGGATGATCGTCTGGAGCGACAAAACATTGTACAGCCATTGCGCAGCATGTTGGCGCATTTCAAAATGTCCGACAAAAACTTCATGGGTCTGTACGGAGCGCTGGCATATCAGTTTGTGTATCAGTTTGAGGATTTGCCGTATTCCAAGCCATGTCCGGAACCGGATTTTCATTTATTTCTTTTCGATAATATCCTGCTATTCAATCATTTAACGCTTGATTTGACGGTGTACATCACGCGTGCCGATGAACCGGCAGCTGAGCAGGACCTCAAGGCGTTTTTATCCAAATCAAACACAGACCCGTGTCATGCAGCGCCCGCAGTGCCTTCCCAGGGAGGCGCAGATGAGGCGCTGCAGATAGGGAAATTTGTGGCTACGCCGGATGATGAAACATTTCGCAGGCAGGTGCAACGAGGCATTCAGTTATGCCATGAAGGCGAACTTTTGGAAATCGTACTCAGCCGGAAACTCACCGCTCCGGTAAGTGGCGATTTGCTGCCCTTGTATGCCCGCTATAAGGCTATTAACCCCTCTCCGTACCTTTTTTATTTTGATTTTGGGAATGAAACCCTGCTAGGAGCCAGTCCGGAGCTGATGTTGCGTTATGAGAACGGACGGGCTACTTTACGCCCCATTTCAGGTTCTATCAGGCGCTCGCAGGATCCTATGGAAGATCATCGCCTGATGATGCAGTTGCTCAACGATCCCAAAGAGAACTCGGAACTGGATATGCTCATTGATCTTGGGCGCAACGACCTGGCGCGCATCTGCCAACCGGGCATTGATATTGAACACTACCGTATTGTAGAGAAATATTCGCACGTAACGCATACTGTGGCGCAATTGAGCGGTACGCTCCAGGCGCGTTATTCAGGGTTTGATGCGCTGATTGCCAGCCTGAATGCCGGCACACTCACCGGCGCCCCCAAA
The DNA here is from genome assembly GCA_044347755.1 of Saprospiraceae bacterium. GTDB lineage: Bacteria > Bacteroidota > Bacteroidia > Chitinophagales > Saprospiraceae > M3007. The sequence continues at coordinate 8,002 of JBIKUE010000009.1, read as the reverse complement.
ATTGCCGCTATGCAGTACATTGAAGAGATTGAACAACATACGCGTGGGTATTACGGCGGCAGCATTGGCTGGTTATTATTCAATGGGGATGTGAATACCGCCATCACCATCCGAACAGCCCACGTGCGAGATGGACTGCTTTCTTTCTCCGCTGGCGCCACCCTTCTCTATGAATCCGTGCCGGAAAACGAACTCCGCGAAACTAAAATCAAATCCGGCGCCTTTATGGAAGCGGTGGGGAGTTATGGGATATGAGTTAGGAGAGATGAGATATGATTTGGGCTCGGGTTAGTAAAATGGATCAATTACCCGAGCCCAAATCATATCTCATCTCTCCTAACTCATCTCTCCTAACTCATCTCTCCTAACTCATCTCCCACTACAGTTTCACCACTTTCAAAGCTGCACCGGCGCCGGTTTCAGATACAATGCGCACAATGTAATTTCCGGAAGGGTAGGATTGCAGGTCAATGTCCAGCACGTTTTCGCCTTCTGAGAAGGTCACGTTGCGGGTAAGCAGGGTTTCACCCAGGAGGCCGTGCAAGCTAATGCTGGCATTGGTGCTTTCCGGAGCGTTCATACGCAGTTGAGCTATGTCTGCAGTTGGGTTTGGAGAAATACTCATCGCAAATCCCTGACCTTCCAGATCTTCTGTACCTACTTGCAGGCTCCTGGTTCCGTTGGCAAACCAAACGCCCCAGTAATGTCCTGGAATCAGGGAAGTGTTGCTGCCCTGGGGCTGAATTTTATTTGGATTCAGGCCTTGAGAACGGATATCAAATCCCTGAGCGGTTGGATTGTCGTAAATCAGGCGTGTATCCAAACGGTTATAGTTAGGCCAACCCAGATCGCCAATATTGGATACAATTACGTCATAATCGCCGGTCTCTGAATTTGCGCCGTAAATATCATTGCGCACGGTGCCGGTTTCGTCAATCAGATCGAATGCCAGAATAAAGGGCGAGTTTTTAGACAGCGTTGGATTGTTGATGCTCACTTTTTCCGGCAAACCGGAAAAGAGCTTGGTGATAAATGCATCACCACCATCGGCAAACTGGTCATTTTCCCAGAATTGAATAAAACCAATATCCCAGTAGCCAATATTGTCCAGTGTGTTATACGCATCGTACATCAGGTAGGTATTGGAATAATCAAACTCCATTACATCTGCAAAATCCACATCGCCTGTGATTTGTCCCTGGGTGTAGGTTGGATTGTACAGGAAAAACGTTTCAAATCCGCCAAAAGGATCCGCCAGATCATAGATATAAATGCGAGGCTCCAGAAAATCTTTCAGCAAGGCCAGGAAGCGACCGTCTTTTGAAATAGCGGCATTGCGCCATGGACCATCATCCACGGTACTCACCACGAATTGGTTTGCCTGCCAGTTGAATTCAATGGCCATCAACTGATTGTTCTCATTGATGAACACCATGCTTACGCCATTGTCGGTTATGCTTGGACGGCTACTAATGCCCCCCGTATACAACGATGCGATCACGGTGCCAGTGCTGGTGGCAATTTCCAGATCGCCGTTGTTTTTGGTGCAAAGGATGTAATCGGTGCCTGGATTTGGGCTCAGTTGACCCAGATAATTGCCGCTCGGGGCGCCGCTGCCGATACCTACCGCTGCGAAAGCATTTGCAGCTGCATCGGCCACAGTGGAGCCATACAAATCGTTGGAAGCCTGGATTACGGCTAAACGGCAATCCACGAATTTGCTGGATTTCACCAGGTAATCGCGCAGGGCTTTGTAGAACACCTGTTCAGCTTTTGTATTACCTACAGCTGCGTTAGTAGCAAACAGGAAGTATGCGCGGTTGATAATGCCGGAATTGATATGTACGCCTCCGTTATCCTGCGGACCAACATATTGATCATTGGTGTGAGCCGGTTGCCAAAAAGAACTATTGGCCGGTTGGCCATTGTTCGGGTTTTGCATGTCGCGCAGGGCAGTTGGCAGGCCGCCACCGCTTTGCATCACATCTTCCCCGATTTTCCAGTCGTTTGGATCTCCATCAATCATCTGGCCGAACACATCGGCAAAGGATTCGTTGAGGGCGCCACTTTCGTTTTGGTAAATCAGGTTAGCCGTTTTTTCAATCACCCCGTGGGTCATTTCGTGGCCGCCTACATCCAGGCCACGGGCTAAAGGTTTGAACACAGAGCCACCATTTCCGTAGAACATGGCTGCGCCATTCCAGAAGGCATTTTCCATGGAAGTGCCATCGGCTTCTGTTACATTTACAATGCTGATTACGTTGCCTCCAACCCCATCAATGGAATTGCGGTTGAACTTCGTTTTGAAGTAGTCAAAGCTTTTGATGGCATTGTAATGTGAGCTGATCGCTGCCTTTTTATTGGTAAACGTAGTATTGTTGGAAACAATCAAATCCACATTGAAATTCTGATTTTCAGGAGAGGTATTTGAGGCATCCAGGGTTACGATGACGCCTACCGGATCACTGGGCATGTTAGAAGCGCCAGCGTTGAACATGGTTTTGCTGGCGTCTTCAAGTGTTACCTGATTGCCAAATTGCCAGCCGGCTAAAGGTAGATTGCGGGTTACATCCAGCAAGTCTACACCGCTGATGTTCACCGGACCGTCTACCATGTTGGGCGCATTTGGCGCATGGCCTTCATGGGCTGCCACCGAAGCGGTGTTGTGCCCTTTGGCGTGGTAATGGCCCAGCAGATTGCAGGTATGTTCGAAGGAGTTCAACACCTCGCCGGTAGCGGCGTCGATGAACCATTCGGAGCGGCTGAATACATTGGGGCGGGCTGCTACGTGCCAGGCCAGGCGTTCGCCGTTGAGTTTTTCGTTCACGTGGAAAACCACGAGCATAGCGCTGAATGGCTCACCATCAATCATGTTAAGGTCTTGCTCCGTCCAGTCGGTTTTGAGGTTTTCCAAACCGATAGCGGTTTTTACCTTCCATATGGCTGCTTCTGCATCCATGGCCGGTGTAATGGTAGCCAATTCAGGCGTAGGGAAATACCGGCCATTCATGCGCGTGAAAGCGCCGCCCTGGGTGTGGCAAATGAGTTCGGAACCCCAAACTGGCAGGCCGTTGAAGGTTTGCTCCAGGCGCACGTGGGCGTTGCCCTGCTCGTCGGTTTGAACAGATTTTGCGGTAAATTCCTGTGCCGGTTGGGCAATGCTCTGTGGCTGCAGGCTGGCGCAGTATTCCAGGGCGCGCTGGTCCATGGGCTTGCTCTCGGCCATGCTGCCGGATGCCGCAGTTTTGCCTTCAAAGAACATAGGAAGGCCATTTTCGGCGCGTTTTACAGAAATATTGCCATCAGATACGGCTGAAATGGGCGTCAGCGGGCCGGCAGGTTTGAAACGCGGAGCCGTTACGTAAAACGGGTTGTTTGCCGGCGGAACCGCTTTGCCCGGCCAGTTGATCTGCGGGGTGAAAGGGTGCTCGTCGGTTTTATGAGGAACGGGTTTGCTGCGTTGTGCAGAAAGCGTGGCTACGGCCAATAGCAGTAGCGTGAGGAGGGAAAGGATTTTCTTCATGGAAAAAGAAGGAGGGTTGGTGTAGGTAATCTGAATTTGGAAGTACAAAGATGGGAAAAAAATGGCAAAAGCAGCATACCAGGCGAGGCTGATTCCGTTGCTGCCACGCACTCATCCCCGGCCTGTCCTCTTGTAAAGACCCGTCCGGCCTCGTAAGAGGCCCAACGTTTGTAGAGGCCAACGTTTGTAGCAACAAATGCCCGGCTGTTCACGCGCGTGGCGCTGGGTCAAGCCCTGTCTCGATGAAGTCGGAAAGTCCCAAAGACGCGGTTGAACAGATGCTGGGATGGAATGACCGTGTGGGACGGTAAAGTAAAATTATAGGTTTTGTCTGATTTAGACAGATTATGCGATTTATTTTTATTTTATGCCAACTTGTTATTATGTTTCTTCCTGAAAATTTGGTAGTGGTACAGTTTTTCCGGCGATACACATTTATCCCAATTTTAAGGATTTTAAACAAACTATTTTGGATATTTTTCGCAAAGTGAATTAATTCGTGGGGTGTCCGGAATCACTCATTAACACCAGTATTTCAACAGTTCTCAATTTCGCCATGGATCCCGTGATTTTTTCTAAATCACTTCGCCGCGGCTAAACTTAGCTTTTCTAACTTAGAATTTTCAACTATTATGAATCAAACTAATTATTTTTCACTTTTCACGGCAATTGTCGTGTTGTTTATTGCTTTTACTCCTGGTTTAGCACAAAACAGGATACATCCGCCAATATTTGAGGCTACTCTTTTAAACGATAAGGAAGCATCGCTTTATCAAGCCAATGACTATAATGCATTGATTTTTTCTTTCCCATCGCTGGAATTGTCAAGATATATTCACAACCCTCAACGCCATAAAGAAGTGGAGTTTAGCCTTAAAATTGGGATATTTAACACAACATTGGTTTTATCAACACAGGGTGAGAGCAAAGGTGCCAGCAGAAATGGGACTGCTATTCGAAGTGCTGTTCAAAAAGGATATGTCAAGGGTGATCCAAACAGTAGGGTGTCAATGATCATTTCAGATCAATCATTCTATGCAACTATCGTTACCGGTGAGAAAAAATATACTATTTCAAATGTCGAACGTGAAGGAAAATCTATGCCAAACGTTTTTTCTTTTGTGGAACACCAATATTTACAGTCAACAAAAAAAGCCGACAGTCCTGAAAATGAGAGTCTTTGTAGCGTTGTTTCCATAAACCTTGGAGTTCATGTAGACCAACTATTTGTAGACCACTTTTCTAACTACCCGGATCCTTTACTTGAAGCTACTATTTTTGCGCAAAATGCAATAAGTACTGCTGACGATATTTGGTATACCATAGATACACGGTTTCAAATCAGTACTGTTTGGATTGAAGAGCCAACTCAACCAGACTTATTCAATAATGATTTCACAACTTGGTCTCAAAATATAAATAACAATTGGAATGGTCGGCCTTGTGTGCGAAAAGACGGGATTATATATTTTACAGGGCGCCAACGAGGAGTGAGAGGACAGACTTATGCCAATACGAACTTCCACTGTCAAAATAACAACAGGGGTAAGCGTGTTGCGATAATTGGCGGGCCCGATAATTTATGGGGTTCTGGAGTAATAGGATATACAGCTGCGCACGAAATTGGCCATCTAATAGGTTTAGCTCATGAAAATGATGAGTTTGGTTGTAATCAACCATGCGCTTCAAGCCCAAATTATTTGATGTGTACAAGTAATGGCGACGCTGCTAGCATGTCAGGTTGTATGCATTTGATCCTCAATGGGTTGACCAGCACTCCTGAATTAAGGTGCCAATGTCTGGCTGAACAAATTAACGGATATACTAGTGATGAATGTACCCGTTGTGAGCCCAAAGTGACTCTGTTTATAACGGACAACCCAAACCCGATACTTAACTGTGCCACGAAAAGCGACATCATGAACTTTTCTGCCACAATCAAGGGTGGATGTAATCCTGCCAATCATCCAATTAGAGCCAAATTTAAAAAAGATTTAGCACAAGTATTCAGTGGCCAGGATGGAAGGTTTAGTGATTATTTTACGCATGTTAGACCCTTGGTGGGAGGGGTAGATTTTGAGCTCATTGCTCGTGAAAACCCACTAGGCCCAGACGATAATACTAACCCGGAAATAATATCAGAATTCCCCAATATAGATGCACAGAAAGACATAAATTTTACACTAAAGTACACTCCAGGCCCTACATTTTTGGACGGTGGTGGCTTTGTTTCATTATATATGGGAAATGTAAGCCAACAAATTGGAGTCCGAGAAGTTATAATTGATCCCTTTTTCAATCGATTTGTTCAGCCAGGGCAAACGGTACTTGATGTAATTGTACCTGGTACGACTGCCCGCCATTTTCAGATTTTTGGTGATCTTGATTTTCCTGTTATACCACCTCCCAATCTCCCAAATCCACCAGATTATCTTTATGAATTTCCAATACCGGGTAGCTCCAGTGGCGTTACAGGCTACAATTTTACTGGCTACCATTTTGTGATGGATGCCAGCAACAAATTCCACTTGAACGGTGATACTAAACTAAAATTGATTAATTCAAGCATTGAAGGCTGCGAAACCATGTGGGCAGGGATCGAACTCGAAGATGGGGCAAGTATTGAATGTGTTTCTTCAGAACTGAAAGATGCTCAATGGGCAATCAAACTAAAAGGTTCAGCCATTGCAGATGTGCGTCAAACCACGTTTGAGAACAATAACTATGGCTTTCAGGCATTGGTTCCTACTAATGCTGTGCCACCCGGCATCACCTTGTCCGGCAACAAATTTATCACCACGGGCACACTTAAAGCTCCGTATGCAGGTCAATCTCCACTTCCTTTTGGTGGAAGAGGTTACGCAGGCGTGTACGTAGATCGAGTGCCTGCACTCAATATCAGCAGTTCTGGAGGAATGAATAGCCAGTTCAAAAATCTACACAACGGCATCATCACCTACAATTCCAATCTGAGGGTGAGCCACACATTTTTTGAAGATATCCTAAAAGCATCCGGTGCGCCCAACCTACCCGGCACGAACACTGCTCCTGGCAAGGCAATATATGCCCGAAACGGAAGCCTCGTGGTAAAAGGGGAAGGTGTTTTGGCAGCCAGCCCCGCAACCTTTAACAACTGCCATACTGCGGTTGAAGGCCTGCAAACCACCCTCTCAGTGACCGAAAATAAGATTCTGAGTGTCAACAATGGGGTATCCAGCCGCATGGGTATCAACAAAAAAGTATTCATATCAACCAATGACATTCAAGCCAAAGACCTCGGCATTGGAGTATTCCATGCTTTGGCCTTGCCGAATGGCTGCCAGGTGAATGAAAATACCGTTCGTATGATTGGAAATGCGCAGGGCGTTGGGATCAAAACAGGTGGTTCTGGTGATTTTGGGCAACAGGAAGGTTTGTTTTCCCAAAATACCATCATCGTGACCGATGGGGCTGCCGGTATTGATGTTGGGGTGTCTCGAAATCTTAAAGTAATCAATAATCTGGTGAATTTGAACAATGGAAGCAGTACCTACGGCATTGGCATTTCCGGCGGCGACCTCAACGGGGTCAATTGTAATACGATCAACGGGGTGGGCCAAAAAGGCATTTATGGAATCATGGCCGGCCGAAGCAATTTTGTGTGCAACAATGCTTCCGGGACCGGGATTGGTTTAAATTTTGAAGGGGTGTTTGTGGGGAAAGGAAGCATACGGGTAGCAGGCAATACGATGAATAATAATTCTGGCGGCGGCCTGCTTATGGGTTCGGATGCAGTGATTGGGGAGCAGGTACATCAGGGGAATAAGTGGTCGGGGGCTGGGTTTAGTATAGCACAACATGTAGGGTCATTTGATGTCGCAGTGCGCTCGAAATTTACGGTTGACGCAAATGAAAATGCTGATTTCTTGCCCGATTTGGTACTGCCAGCCCAATGGTTTGCAAATATTCCCACGCCAGCAACAACTTATCAATGCCTTCCCAATAACTCAGATTGTCCAATTGTCCAAGTGGCATCTGATTATGTACGCGAGAAAGAAATCGCTAAAGGGCAGTTGACGGGATTGAACTATCAAGCTCCTCAATTGTGGACGGCGCAACGCAGACTCTATGAGCGCCTTACGGAAGAAGGCAATCCGTATCCCGGTGATGTCGACTTCAACATTTTTTTAGCATCCGCTCAAACCAATGGCCTCAAATCTTACGCTGACCTTCAAATTGGTATTCGCCAAATGTTTCAAACCAGCACAACGGATAGAGTCGATTTGGCAACCTTTGAAACACAGTTGGAGCAAGACTTGGGTCTGTTGGCTCAAACTGAAGCACTGCTCAACACTTCCGGTCTTAGCCAACAAGATAGGCTTTGTTGCATGAATCTTGTTGGAAGCCAGATTTTCCCTATCCCGTTTAGGCCTCAAGCGACTTTCACAGATTTAGGAGCGGCTATTTGAATAAATTTATTCAGGACGGCAGCCTTAACTG
>JBIKUE010000194.1:0-6615 GCA_044347755.1 Saprospiraceae bacterium | reverse complement strand
AGTCACTGAGGGCACTAAGGGAATGCCCTCTTAGTGCCCTCAGTGGTAATCCCAAGCCGAACGCCAACTCAAACACTCAAACACTTACTTATTCGGATACACATACAAACGCACATCGTCCTCCGTAACCGTTTGGTCGCAAAGGATGAACAATCGCTCGATCACATTGGCCAGTTCGCGGATATTGCCGCTCCAGTCATAATCCTGCAAGGCCTGCATGGCGCCAGGGCCGAATGATTTGGGGGAATGACCATAATCGTCCGCAATACGGCGATTGAAATGCTCTACTAATAGTGGAATGTCTTCCCGGCGTTCGTTCAACGATGGCACCTGCACCACAATAACCGCCAAACGGTGGTAAAGGTCTTCGCGGAACCGACCTCCGGCAATTTCTGCGCGCAAGTCTTTATTGGTTGCAGCCAGTACGCGCACATCCACTTTGATTTCTTTGGAATCACCTACCCGCGTGATCTTGCTCTCCTGCAAGGCTCTAAGCACCTTGGCTTGAGCGTCCAGACTCATATCGCCAATCTCATCGAGGAACAGCGTACCTCCGTTGGCCGACTCAAATTTACCGGGACGGTCTGCAATGGCGCCGGTAAATGAACCCTTTTTATGTCCAAACAATTCGCTTTCAATCAATTCTGAAGGAATGGCGGCACAGTTTACTTCCACCATAGGGCCGTCTGCCCGGTTACTTTTCTCGTGTATCCAGCGCGCCACTAATTCTTTGCCGGTACCATTCTGTCCGGTAATAAGCACCCGACTTTCCGTGGGCGCCACTTTCTCCAGCATTTTTTTGATAGCCAGGATCGGGCCACTGTCGCCAATCATGGTTACCCCTTTGCTGCTTTTCACCTGTTTGCGCAGCACCTGGGTGGTATTCACCAATTCACTGCGATCCAGGGCATTGCGCACGGTAATCAGCATCCGGTTCAGATCAGGTGGCTTGGAAATAAAATCGAACGCACCTTTTTTCACCGCTTCTACGGCGGTGTCTATGGTGCCGTGGCCGCTCACCATGATCACCGGGGTTTCCGGCGACAGGATCTGCAGGCGCTCCAATGCCTCGATGCCATCCATTTTCGGCATTTTGATATCGGTAATGATGACATCATACTTTTCTTTTTGCACCTTGGCAATACACTCCAGGCCATCGGAAGCTTCATCTATGTCGTAGCCTTCAAATTCCAGGATATCGCGCAGCGTGCGGCGAATAGGTACTTCATCATCAACGATTAAAATCTTTGCCATTTTGAAGAATGTGGTGGAATGTGTTTAATGTGGTGAATGAGGTAATTAATTTCGTGCGGGGCCACAAAGAAACTTCATTTAGCCACATGAAGGGAAGTTGGGACAGTTATTTTTCTTTAATGGTTGTGACTTTAGGGGAGCCGGGCGTTTTACCTTTGTTAGTGGTTGACCTGGATGGTCTGGTGCCAACCAAATCTTCTTTAAAATTACGACCTAAAATTATGAGCAAAAAATCCCTTTTTCCGCTGTTTTTATGCCTTGCCGTAGTATTTCAATTAAACGCACAGTTTGATGTGGTACGGGAAATGGACCGAATGATGTCCTTTGGCAGTCGGCCAGGCTTTCGGATGGAGTTTGTGAATACAGAGGCCAGCATTGTTGAGTCGGTTTGGAAAGATTTTGCCAAGCAGAATTTCAATGCAAAACTGAAAAAAAGCAAAGGTGAATGGGCCGCAACCAAACTTAAATCCGCTTTTATGGGCGATGAGCCTTTTGCCATTTATTCTACCATTGAAAAAGATGGTGACCGTAGCGCACTCAATGTATGGGTGGATGCCGGCTCCTACTTCCTCAATCGCCGCGATGCCAGGGTTCGTACGGATGAAATGATGCGTAGTCTTCGTCAATGCTATTTCGACATCCGCCGCGCAGCCATTGGAAAAGAGTTGAAAGCGCAGGAAACCCAGATGAAAGAAATGGAAAGCAAACAAAAAAGACTTTCCAGAGAAAATGATGATCTGCGCAAAAGCATTGAATCCTGGGAATCCAAAATTCAAAAAGCCAGGCAGGATATCCTCAACAACGAACAATCACAGGAAACCAACCTCATTGAACAGGAAAACCAGCGTAGACTCCTGGAAGAAACCCGCCGCAGGCTGGAGAATGTGGAGAATGAAGGAGGGTAGAGAAATGTGGGGAATGTGATTAATGTGGGGAATGTGATTAATGTGAGGAATGTGATTAATGTGGGGAATGAATAAGGATCAATGAACCGGAGAAAAGAATGGTAAAGTAAAATCTAAAATACACCCATTCCCACAAACCAAAAAGGAAGCGTTTATATTATTCCATTCCCCACATTCCCTCACATTCCCTACATTATTCAATTACTCTTCATATTCATCTTCCAGAGGAGGAAGTTGAGCTAGGCTATTGGAGCCGTTGAGCATACCCAACACGGTCATGGCGCGTTCGCTGGCCAACTGTTCGGCGCTCTTTTTATTAAAATCGTCGGCGGTGCCCACTTTTCGGCCGTCTACGAATACGGCCACTTTGAATTTGTCGCGTTTTTCGCTTTTGTATTTGGCTACTACCTTGTACTCAATCTGACGGCCATTTTTCTGGCACCATTCCAGCAGTTGACTCTTATAGTTGTCGTCAAATCCTTCCAGTTCATGGATATCGAGGTATTTCCGCAGGATGCGGCGTACCACAAAGGTTTTGGTGCCTTCATATCCCTGTTCGATATAAACAGCACCTACCAATGCTTCAAGTGCATTACCCAGCATAGATTTGGAGAGCCGGGTCTGGTTGTAATTTGCCAGGAACAGATCCAGCCCCATCCGATCGGCGATTTCATCCAGGGAATTGCGCTTCACGATTTTGGAGCGCATTTTGGTCAGAAACCCTTCATCAGAATTCGGATATTTTTTAAACAGATATTCCCCTACAATGGTACTGAGTACCGCATCGCCCAGGAACTCTAAACGTTCGTTGTTGGCAATGGCGTAATCTTTGGAATTGAAGGTGCTTTTATGAAAAAAAGCGAGCTTAAACAGTTGCAACCGCAACGGAGTAAAACCTAGCAACTGTCTGAGCCTTCGGGCCAATTCCCTCTCCGGATGGAAATAATAATTGTACAGTCCCCTTATAAATCGCACAGAATGTATATTTTAGATTTGTGCGCCTTGCCAATGGAAACACCTGGAAAAGGTGGCTGGGTAGTTTGCGTGATTGGACGGTTGGATAGTGAGGATAGTAAGACTCTTACTATCCTCACTATCCAACCGTTCAATGGTGTTCGAATTCTCCCAACCACTTTTTCGTTCAAGTTAGGTCTTCCACTTCAGGGCTCACTCCTCTTTAATGAGGCCCTCAAACTGCTTTGAAGGCTATAGATGCATTGTGCCCGCCAAAACCGAAGGTATTGCTGATCATAGCCTTTACCTTCCGTTGCTGGGCTTCGTTGAATGTCAGATTGAAAATCGGATCGATCTCCGGATCGTCCGTAAAATGGTTGATGGTTGGTGGGATGAAGTCATGCTGCATGGCCAGAATACCGGCAATTGCCTCCACTGCGCCGGCTGCGCCTAGCAAGTGACCAGTCATCCCCTTGGTAGCTGAAACGTTTACTTTGCTCACTGCATCGCCAAACACGTGACGGATAGCCTTAAGTTCTGCTACATCCCCCAATGGGGTAGATGTACCGTGTGTATTGATGTAATGGATGTCGGAAGGCGTCAGTCCGGCCTCTTCCAGTACCAGGTTCATCACATTGATCACACCGATTCCTTCCGGATGCGGAGCCGAGATGTGGTAGGCATCATTGGTCATGGCGCCACCTACGTATTCCGCATAAATGCGCGCACCTCGCTTTTTGGCGTGCTCGTATTCTTCCAGAATCAGCGCACCGGCGCCTTCACCCAATACAAATCCATCGCGGTCCTTATCGTATGGACGTGATGCGGTAGCGGGATCATCGTTGCGCTCACTCATGGCCTTCATGTTGGTAAAGCCACCCACAGCGGTTGCGGCAATAGTTGCTTCAGATCCGCCGGTAACCATCATATCTGCCTTGCCAAGCCGGATGTAGTCAGCAGCATTGATGATGGCATGGCTGGAGGAAGCACAGGCGGATACTGTGGCATAGTTAATACCCATGAATCCATATTGAATAGAGATCATGCCAGCGCCCATGTTGGTGATCATTTTGGGAATCAGGAACGGATTATGGCGTGGCGTGCCATTTCCCAGCACATAGTCTTGAATCTCTTTTTCCAAGGTATGCAGGCCGCCAATACCAGAAGCCCAGATAACCCCAACACGCTGCTTGTTCAGGGCATCCACCTCAACCCCTGAATCTTTAATGGCTTCAGCCGCAGTCACCAACGCAAACTGCGTAAACCGGTCGATCCGGCGCACTTCCTTGCGATCAATAAAGTCTTCCGGAACAAAGCCCTTGATTTCACAGGCAAACTGTGTTTTGAAAAGACTGGCATCAAACTGCGTGATCGGACCGGCGCCGCTGATTCCGCGCTGCAGCCCGTCCAGGTATGCAGGAACATTATTGCCAATAGGAGTGATTGCACCAATGCCTGTTACGACGACTCGTTTCATAAAAATTGAGCGTTAAAATGCTGATTCAGGGCGCAAAGGTAACAAACAGTTTTCATCCATTGGTTATTCAACGCAAAGAGCTTATCAGCACTTTATGCCTACTATACCCCCGGCAATGATTTAGGCCTTCAACTTTTGGGAAATTTTTACAACCGATTTTTCTTTTTCACGAAAAAAAGTATACCTTTGCCCGCCCAAAACGAGAACCAGACAGAATTTTACTAAAAAGCACCATTTTGCTGTAAAATATGGCACATCACAAGTCCGCCCTTAAACGCATCCGCCAAACGACTAAGCGTCGTCTGGAAAATCGCTACTACAAAAAATCTGCCCGCACGGCTATTAAAAACCTGCGTGAGTTGAAAGACAAGGCTGCTGCCGAGACTTTCCTGCCGAAAGTAGTTAGCATGATTGACCGTCTGGCCAAGCGTGGCAACATCCACCGCAACAAAGCCGCTAACTTGAAAAGCGGTTTGATGCGCCACGTGAATACGTTGGCTGCATAATTTGGGGTATACAGGCATTTGCCGGAATTCCCCATGAACCACTCTGCCAAAAAGTGTACCCCGTTGTATCGAGGTACACTTTTTGTGTTACATCTACTCAGCCATGTCCGTCCAGTTTCACTCCCTCAAAGTGCGCGAATTGCGCCGGGAAACACCAGATGCTGTTTCCATTTCCTTTGAATTGCCCGCCGACAAAAGCGCTGCATTTCGGTTTGTTCAGGGGCAATACCTGACGCTCAAAACTGTTCTAAATGGGGAAGAGGTGCGCCGTTCTTACTCAATTTGTACCGGTGTAGATGAAAATGACCTTCGGGTAGCCGTCAAAAAAGTAGACGGAGGACTATTCAGCACCTGGGCCAATGAGCAGTTGAAGGAGGGTGACACCCTGGAGGTAATGACACCTCAGGGAAGTTTTTTTACCGAACTAAACCCTGACAGCGACAAACTTTATGTGGCCTTCGCTGCCGGCAGCGGCATCACCCCGGTGATGAGCATCTTGCGCACCACCCTGGTACAAGAGCCTAAAAGCCGGTTTATTCTATTTTACGGCAACCGCTCTTTTGACTACATCATTTTCCGGGAGCAACTGGAAGAACTCAAAAACCTGTATCCCGATCGTTTATCGGTACACCATGTTTTGAGCAGGGAATCTCTTGGAAGCGATTTGTTCCAGGGGCGTATCACCGGTCAAAAATGCGAACGGTACGCCAGGGTGTTTTTCAACCCGGCTGAGACAGATGCATTTTTCCTTTGTGGCCCGGAGGAAATGGTCTTTGAGGTAAAAGACACCCTCATCAAACTGGGCGCCAATCCGAAAAGCGTTCATTTCGAATTATTTACCACCTCTGCCTCGCATGCCAAACCTGTGGCAACCAGCAGTGCCAAGGAGGTATTCGATGCATCCATCACCGTCATCCAGGATGGCGCTGAATTTGACTTCAACCTGATGTCTGACGGTTCCACGCTGCTCGATGCCGCCATGCGCGCCGGCGCCGATCTTCCTTACTCCTGCAAAGGTGGTGTGTGCAGTACCTGTAAAGCCAAAATTCTGGAAGGAAAGGTAGATATGCGCGTCAATTACGGCCTGGAACCGGATGAGATAGAAGCAGGTTATGTACTCACCTGCCAGGCACACCCGGTAAGCACGCGGGTAGTGGTAAGTTTTGATGCGTAAACCAACTTCGTGGGATTTTTTTTACCATAAAGTATAACTTCGTGGGAAAACTTTTGCCTTAAAGTTGAAAGGGCACACATTTATCAGAAAGGCACTTTGCCCCGTCATTTAGGGCAGGGAATTGGGATCACAATGAGTTGGAGGGCTTTAGCCCTTTCATTTTATGGGGCTAAAGCCCCTGCAATTGTACCTCAACTTTATTCTCCGCCCTAAAGGACGGGGCAACCATCATTCCAATATCCTTATAAAACAACCGGGCGACCCTGCACAACGCAGAGCCGCCCGGCTTTTTTTATTCTCCGCCCTAAAGGACGGGGCAACCATCATTCCAATATCCTTATAAAA
>JBIKUE010000205.1:0-5767 GCA_044347755.1 Saprospiraceae bacterium | reverse complement strand
CTTTGTGCCTTTGTGCCTTTGAGTCTTTGTGTCACCACTTAGTGCCTTCGCGGTTCCTCTTAGTGTCTTACATTCGGAACTCGATGGCATCTTTATCATGCTTAAATCCTGCCAGGGAGTAAGAGAAGCTAAGCATGAAATACCGGGCTAAATTACGCACACGCTCTTCTTCCAGGAAATTGAATTGGCTGGAACGGCTGATCCCGATGTTTTGGTTAAGCAGGTCGGCAGCAGCAAGTTTGATCTGCCCTTTGTTGTTTTTCAATACATACCGGGTAATGCTGGCCCGCCACAGGGGCACTGTACGTTGCTCGCCAAAGGCTTCGGCTGAATAAACCATGCAATCAATGCCCGTTCCAATCGCCCACTTTTTAGTTGGATAAACCGAAATTTCACCAAAATAGCGTTGATTAATAAAATCCTGGTTCAGCGAGGTGCTGATGGAATAACGGGTGCTGTTGCGAGCCACCTCCGCGCCAATGGTCCAATCTACTTTGGTCTTCCGGCGATTATCGAAAGACACTTCCACTGTATTCAGCCAGCGATCGGTGTTGTTTTCAATATCGTTTACGAACAGAATGCCTCTGTTGTAGGTGTTATTCATGCGCAAACTAACATTCATTTTGATTGGCCGGATAGGCGTGCTATAGCTGGCAGATGCATTCACCGAAATATCCTGCTTCACATTCACGGGCTTGATGCTGCGGCGGAACAAACTGTCTACCGTTGCAGCGTTTGTGATCCGGTCAGACGTATAGGTGCCGCTGAGTGAAACAAACACACTGCTCATGGTGAACTGATCAAAATCCATGAAACTGGTCATGAGATTATGGGCATATTCCGGTTTCAGATCCGGGTTGCCGGCATATACGTTCAGAGGATCTGAGTTGTCTACCGCCGGCTGCAATTGTTCAAGAGTAGGTTCCCGCAAACTGGTGGTATACTCCATATTGATGTGCCTGGAGGTTTTTAAATCATAATTCAAAAAGGCACTGGGCAGCACGACCGTAAAATCCCGGTTAATCGGGTTTTCCAGACCAGCCAAAACACCTTCAAGTTGCGAATGTTGGAGGGCGGCGCCGATGGTCAGATTATACTTATCCCGGTTTTGCTTCAGGTTTACCCCGGCGCGATCGTACCGGTAACCACGTTTGAAATCATTGCTCAATAATGGGTTGAATATCTCGCCGGGAGTGGGCGTGGTGATGCGGTCGTAGAAGTTTTTTACGGTGTTGTTGGCGTATTGCATGTGTTCCAAACGGGTTTCCACATACCGGCGCTTGCCCAATGGTTCGGTGTACGACAAGTATCCGCCAAAATTGTTGGCATCATCCGTGTATGCCTGACGCTGATTCACCGCAAAAATTCCGGGAGGGTTTTGTTGCAGGAATTCATTGAAGGAGCTCAAATTGCCATCCCGTTGATCGTTGCCAAAATTGGCATTTGCATTGGCCACCAGGGCTCGGCCTTTTCGCCCGAAACGAAGCCGGTAGGTAAGATTGGCGTCGCCCCGATAGGTTTGACCATCAGCGTAATAATCCCTGGTCCCGCGGTTTTCCAGCACGCCTTCTGTATCGAACGTATTGGTTTGTCCAAGGCTGCTGAATAAGCCATCGTTCATACTTAGTCTGGAGCGAAAGGTTAGGTTCTGAAAAGAATCCAGCTTGTGCTTTAAGGTGAGGTTCAACCGGTGGTTAGCATTACGGTTAATCCGATCCTCCGTTTCATTGGAATTGAAATCGTTGTCGCCCAGGGTATTAATCCGATTGGAGGTGCGCTCCAAATCGTTCTCCAGTCGATTGTAAAAATAATTAGCGCTAATGGATGTGTACTTAGATAGATCTGTATTCAGATTGGCGCCGCCAGCCCAACTCTCGGTAAAACCACGGTCGAGGCCCGGCCCCATAGGCATTCCGCCATCTTCGATATTAAAGGAGAGCCGCATGCGCCCTCCTCCACTGCCCCCGCTCATGAAATTCCCCAGGCCGCCCATGAAATTGATATAATCGTTGAAGGAAAAAGCCTGGTTGTTGTTGTTGTTGGCCATACCGAGGGCCGATATCTGGGTTTTTCGGCCAAATCGGTTAATATTAAAGTTGCCTTCATAGCGCCCTTCTGTGCCGGCTCCGATATTGGCTTTGCCGAAATAGCCCTGTTTTTTACCATCTTTTAATTTAAGGTTGATGGTACGTTCATCGCGCCCGTCGTCTATACCGGTGAACTCAGCGGTTTCCGATTTTTTGTCGAATACCTGAACCTTGTTTACCGCATCAGCAGGCAGGTTTTTGGTAGCAATTTTGGGGTCGTTCCCAAAGAACTCCTTGCCTTCCACCAGAACGTTTTGCACGGTTTTGCCCTGAGCTTTAATGGTGCCATCAGGTTGAACCTGAATACCGGGCAGCTTTTTCAGCAAATCCTCCACCACCGCGCCAGGCTGGGTCTTAAAAGCCAATGCATTATACTCCAGCGTGTCCCGACTCATCGTGAGCGGTACGCGTTCGGCAGTAATTTCAACATCGTTGAGTAATTTGGAGGCAGGCTGAAGTATGATCTTACCCACATCCGTTTTGCCCTGGCTTGTTTGGACCTGTATGGCTTGCCAATAATTCTGGTGCCCCAGATAGCTCACCTGCAACAGGTATTTTCCCGGCTCCACCCGTTTAAGCAGGAAATGCCCTTCCGCATCTGTAAGGCCGTACACGACAAACAGGGAGTCTTTGGCATCCAGCAATACCACATTGGCTGCCGGAAGCGCCATACCAGAGGTGTCGGTTACGACACCTCCCAACTGAATATTCTGGGCATTAAGCCAGATTGGAGCAAGAAAGAATAGGATTGAGTAGCTTATGATTTTCATGGCTTAATTTTTATGGTGGTGTCTCAGAAGCAGTTTTTACCGCAGAGGCAGAGAGACGCAGAGGGCTTGATAACCAAGTATTTATACCTCTGGGTCTCTCCGCCTCTGCGGTAAAACAAAAAATGAGACTTTTGAGACAACTTCCTAATTCCGGATAATCACTTTCATGGTACCTCCACCACCTGGTTCAGCGCCCATTTCCTTCATTTTATCATCGCGGATTTTGTTGAATTCTTCTCGGGTAACGGTTTTGCCTTTGCTAGGCTTTTCGATCAGTTTAACGTCGACCGCTTTCAATTCCACCTTGTCTGCTACCACCGTGCGATCACCTCCTGCCATACTGAGTTCAAGGATAAGGCCAGGCAAGTCGGCAAATTCGCCGGGGCCTACAGAAACAGGTATTTGTGCCGTAAACCAGGCTTCTACCTTACGGGAGGTGTCCTGCAGTATTGCTTTTTGGCAAGGATAACCTGCAATCTGTTTTTGTTCGGCAGTTACTTTCCATTTCATCCGTTTAGGCTCTTCCTTAATCAGGAAATAGCGACCAAAAAACTCGGTGCTTTCAATGCGATTGCCATTTTCGATATCGCGATACTGTTTGTTATCCGGGCGCTGAATTTTGAAATCCATACGCACTTCACCACCATCCTCATCGCTGGAGTTAAACGTTACATCCGATCCGCCGGCCGGTTGATCAGGAGCATCGGTGTAAAGGCATTCGCCGGCTTTAAAAACCAGCAGTTTAGCTGCTTTTTGTTCTGCGGGTATCATTTTGCGGAACTCCGCCTCGTCCATACCCTCAGGCACATCGATTTTCATTTTAATGGTTTCAGTGTAGGTTACGGTACCCTCGGTATTTTGAGCCATGCTCAGAAATGGGGTGAAAAGCAGGAAGAAGAGAAATTTTTTCATCAGTAGAAATATTGAGAATGTGTGATGGTGATGAGTACATGATGGAAGATTACATGTAATCCATTTCCTCTGCAAAGGTCATTCGCTCCTGGGTTAACTAACCTTGATACAACCTTAATTAAGGTTAAAGCCTGTTTCAGCGCTTGTTTTACCCCTTACCTTTGGGGCAGATGTTACGTCAAAGACACCATATAGCTATTATGTTACTTTCCCTGGGCATGATCCTGCTCGGGGTGTTTCTTTGGCTTTTCCTGCAAAAAACATGGAAGGATGAACAGGAAAACTTACGCCGCGAAACGAACCTGCTGTTCGTCAACACCGTGCGAAGTATTGAAAGCAAGCTGTTCGACAAGCTGGTGGTTCGGCGCTGGGATACCTTTCAGGGAGATACCACTGTGAGTATTTCTTTGCGTTTACCACCACAGGCTAAAGACACTGGAAGGGTTTTGGCTTTTGTACAGGAAAAAGCGGTGGTTACGCATGATTTTAAGGAACTCCGAGCGGAAGAAGTGCAGGACATGAAAATCATGCTCAACAACGAACCGGAATCTGATAAGGAAGAAATATCAGGTACTTTATCCATCTTCGTTGGTACAGATAGCTGTGCCGTTCCGTTGAGCGATTCCGGAGCGATGCCTGTGCGCAATGCGCTGGAACGTCAATTTGGCGAAGCCATGCAATCTGCCGCACTCCCGGTGCAATGGCGGATGGCTACCTTGAAGGATTCCATTCCCAAAGGTGCATTCGTGGCCGGCCAATACACCGACATAGTGAATGGCGAACGCCTGCGGGCCGTTATCAGCCACTACAATACCTATTTATTGCGCAAAATAGCGCCCCAGCTGGCTTTTTCCCTGCTGTTATTCGCCTCGGTAGCATTGGCTTTCTTGTTTGTGTATCAAAGTCTGCGCAAACAAATGCGCCTTACGGAAATCAAAAACGAGTTCATCCGCAATATGACGCATGAACTCAAAACGCCTATTTCTACCGTCAGTGTGGCCATTGAAGCCCTGCAAAACTTCGATGCCCTCCAAAATCCGGAACGCACCAAAGAATACCTGGCTATTAGTCAGCAGGAACTCAACCGACTCTCCCTGCTGGTAGACAAGGTGCTGCGGATGTCGCTCTTTGAACAGGGTGAACCGGAACTCAAAACAGAACCGATTGATTTTCTGGCCCTGGTGGAAGAAGTACTGGCAGCCATGAAACTGCAATTTGAAAAATATCGGGCCGAGGTCAATCTCAGCGTTTCAGGCAAGCATTTCAACCTGCGCGGGGATCGGCTACACCTGGTCAGCGTGCTTTACAACCTGCTGGAAAATGCCCTGAAATACAGTCTCGAACCTCCCAAAATTGAGGTCAGGCTGGCCCATGCCGGCAATCAACTCACCCTGCAGGTGAAGGATCAGGGCCGGGGTATTCCGGAGGCTTACCTGGACCGGATTTTTGACAAATTTTTCCGCGTACCTACCGGCGACGTGCACGATGTAAAAGGACACGGGCTGGGCCTCAACTATGTGGCCGGAGTGGTGCGTCTGCATCAGGGCCAGATTGAAGTGAACAGCCAGGTAGGCGTGGGCACAGAGTTTACGGTGCGTTTTCCGGGAGGGGCGGAGTGAGATTTTCACCGCAGAGGCGCGGAGACGCGGAGGGCAGAGGGAGTTTTTTCACCTCCGCGCCTCTGCGTCTCTGCGGTGAAAAATCAATCTGTGTCTCTGCGGTAAAAAAACGTACTTTGGCCTCCAACAAAATTTCACCTGTTTATGCCTACTCGTCGCCGCATACTTAAAACCCTGGCTGCAGGCACTGCCGCCATGCTCGCCCAACCATCTTTTGCCGCCGAAACCATGACTGCAACACCCGTTGCCCGTAAAGGCAATATCCGCCATTCTGTTTGTCGCTGGACCTACGGTGATCTTCCGTTGGAAGAACTCTGCATTTTCGGCAAACAAATCGGGCTTTCCGCTATCGACCTGATTGGACCGAAGGAGTGGGATG
>JBIKUE010000099.1:0-17623 GCA_044347755.1 Saprospiraceae bacterium | reverse complement strand
AAAGGCAATATCCGCCATTCTGTTTGTCGCTGGACCTACGGTGATCTTCCGTTGGAAGAACTCTGCATTTTCGGCAAACAAATCGGGCTTTCCGCTATCGACCTGATTGGACCGAAGGAGTGGGATGTGCTGAAAAAACACGGTCTGGACTCGTCCATGTGCAACGGGGCAGAAATTGGCCTGACCAAGGGTTTCAACGACCCGCAGTACCACGAACAACTGGTGAAAAACTATTCGGAAATGATCCCGCTGGTGAGTAAAGCCGGATATAAAAACCTCATCTGCTTCAGTGGCAACCGCAACGGTATGGACGATGAAACCGGCTTGAAAAACTGCGTTACCGGCCTGAAAAAACTGCTTTCGCTTGCCGAAAAAAATGGAGTCGTGCTGCAAATGGAGCTATTCAACTCTAAAGTGGATCACAAGGATTACATGTGCGACAAGTCCGCCTGGGGTATTGAGCTGTGCAAACAACTCGGATCAGAAAATTTCAAGCTGTTGTACGATATCTATCACATGCAGATCAACGAAGGAGATGTAATTCATACTATCCGCGAGGGTCATGTATATTTCGGGCATTACCACACGGCCGGAGTTCCGGGCCGCAATGAAATTGACGAAACCCAGGAGCTGTATTATCCGGCCATCATGCGTGCTATCGTGGAAACCGGCTTCAAAGGCTATGTGGCCCAAGAGTTTATTCCCACCGCACCGGATAGGTTGGCTTCGCTGGCGAAGGCGGTGGAGTTGTGTGACGTGTAGTTCAATATCCAATGTCCAATGTCCAAGTAGTGCGCCTGCCTGGTGTCAGCAGTTGTGTTTAACTTCTCACACCTGATTGGCAATGGACTCCATAAAAGAGCTGATGCCAGACTTTCGCCATACTTGGACATTGGATATTGGTTATTGGATATTCCCTAGAATCGTACTGTCAAATTCGCCGCCAGTGTAGTACCTAACTGGCCGAACTGAGAGCCGTCGTAGGTCAAAATGGCGTAGCGCTGGTTGAACGTGATCAGGTTGGACTGTGTTTTAACCTGTGCAGGATCGGCCAGAATGGCTTCGCCTGCTGAGTTGCGCGCTTTCAACTCCCATTTTGGTAACACATTGAGGAGGTTGTTGGCGTTGATACCCAGGCTAAGGGTTTTGGAGATCTGGTAGTTAAATGCCAGGTCTGTTACCACAGCTGGTTGGAACACTGTTTTCAGGTTTTGATCCAGACCTGCCTGACGGAAGGTGGTTGGTCCGAACAGTGTATTATTCAAGGCAAAATTGAACTTGCCTACAGCATAGTCGACACCCAAAATGGCTTTGAACTGCGGGCGGGAAGTGAGCAACAATGCTTCTTGGGTAAAGTCAAATACACTCTTATTTGCATCAGCAATCAGTTTAGGATTGATCACATCACCGTTTGGTGCGCTGGTGTATTGGGTATTGTCGTAATTTACACTCTTTCCATCGCTGTCTTCATAATCGCTCACGCTTTTAGCGCCGGAAAGCTTGTTGTAAAGTACATAGTTGGCTGCCAGGTTGAAGCCCAGTTTGCCGGAACCTGCTTGTACGTTGCGATAGCTCACTACCACATCAATACCGCTGGTACGGGTATTGATACCATTGGTGAAAAAGCTGGCTGCTACGATGCCATTTGCGGTCAGTACCTGGTCGAGTGCATTATTTGCGTTGCCAGTAGCGGTAATTTCAGAACCAAGAATGATACGGTCGTCAACTGCAATGTTGTAGTAGTCAAGCGTGATGTTCAGGTTGTTATTTGGTTTCAAGCCGATACCTGCGGTAAAGTTGGTGGACTCTTCCGGCTTCAACTCTTCAATACCAAGCAGTTTAGCTTGTGGGCTGGCATTGCTGAAAATACCCTTGTTCTGGATACCCTGGCCAGGCACGAAGCTCTGCTGGGCAATCTGAAGGTAGATCTGGTGCAATTGAGGTGCGCGGAAACCTGTGGAGTAAGAGGCACGGAGTGTGAGCTTGTCGTCCATGAGCTTATAACGGGAGCTCAACTTGTACACGAAGGTGTTGCCGAAATCGCTATATCGCTCTGTACGTACGGTTGCGTCAATCAGGAAGTCTTTGGTGATATCATAGCCCAGGCCAATATATCCACCGATGTTGTTACGAGAGTTTTTGCTGGCGTTGTTGGAACGGGTGCCTGGGAAAGAATCTGCGCCCGTGCCGACATAAGATGCTGTGTCGCCCTCAATGATCTCATAGGTTTCCTGACGAAACTCGGCGCCCATGGAGAAGTTCAGATTGTCTACCAGCATTTTTGAGATGTCAATGTTCATCACATTGTGCTGGAAAGCATATCCGCCTGGTTTGAAAGACAATGGAGTGTTTAAGCCCAAAGAGCGGTTACGGGTATTGTTCACGGTGTACAACTGCTGGTTACCGCCGGTGGTAAAGCTCAGGTCAGAGTTCCAGCCGTTTTTCTCGCCGCGAAGACCAACGGTAGCATTGTAATCCGTGAGGTCGCCTTCAAAGGTAGGTAAATATCCATCATAAGATTTGCCCTGAGCTGCTGCCAGAACGGCATATGGGTTGTCCTCCGGACCGCGCCAGTATGGTGTGCGGTAATTGGCAAAACTGTTCACCTTTTTGTATACGTAAGCGGCGTTACCGTAAATCTCGGCGTTTTCGCCCACCGGAATGCCCGCATTGATCAGGAAACGGCCGGAAGATTTCTCCGGGTCACCGTTAACATTGCCAGCATCCGGGTAGCGGCGTAAAAAGTCTTGTACATCAGCAAGGTCAGCGCCAAAGTCTCCAGCTTCACCAGCAGCGTCTACATCGCCCGGACGATTGGCCAGTGCCTGATATGACAGTGCTGCTGTGTAGTTTACATAGCCTTTTTCACCAAAATTCGCACCGTTGTTAATAGAAATTCCGATCGTTTCGCCATCACCCTTGCCGGTAATGCCCGTGTTAACAGTTACGGAACCGTACTCGTAGCGATCTTTCAGGATCACGTTCATTACCCCTGCAATGGCATCGGAACCATATTGAGCAGAAGCGCCGTCGCGCAGAATTTCAACGCGTTTGATGGCATCTGTAGGAATAGCAGAGAGGTCAGCGCCACCTTCACCCCGACCCGGAGAGGTTTGGATATACACCAAAGAACTGGTGTTTTTGCGTTTGCCGTTGATGAGCACTAACGTACGGCTCGGACCCATGTTACGAATCTCGTAGGGGTCGAGCAGTGAGGTTGCATCATTTACAGGTGTTTGCACCGAGTTAAATGAAGGCACCCGATAGGTCAGCGCACGGTCGAACGAAGTCTGACCGGTAGAACGAATATCATTATTGGAAAGGATGTCGATAGGAAGTGGTGAATCCGTAATAGTTCGCTGCGTATTACGGCTACCCGTGCTGATTACCACCTCTTCCAGGGTGTTATCAGAAGATTCCATGGTAACGTCGAGCGTCATATTGCTGCCTGAAACCGTTACCGCTCTGGAAACTGGCTTGTAACCGGTGTACACAAAATTGACCCGGTAGGAACCATTGGGCAGTGAAAGCGAGTACTTTCCGCTTACATCCGAGGAAGTACTTTTTCCGGTACCTGCAGCACCAATGGATACGCCTACAAGGGCCTCACCATTATTGTCGGTAACGGTGCCCATAATAGCGCCTTGAGCCCAGGCGCCTGCGCTCATAAGCATGAGCATTGCAATTAAAAGCAGATTGTTAAGTTTTTTCATACAAACAAAAAGAATTTAGTGATGGATACATGACTCATCTGGCTCTTGGAGGCGGGCAAATGTGGTAATAATCACTCAATTTCACATCTTACTTTGGTCTAAAATTTTGAAAAAGCGTATAATATCAATACTAATACAGGTTTATCTTTGAAAAAACTACCCTGTATTTTAACCTCTGAGTTGTAACCCAAATAAAATTCATAGATAAAAACAGTATTTTTCATTTTTTTTTCCACCCCAAGGTCTATTGCGCATCATTCCGGTTGGCAAATCCCGCAGCCTCTCTACCTTTACCCGCCTTTCCCAATAAAATCCTGGTCTAACCATCTGTTTATTCATGCAACTCGACAGTTTTGAAGTCATAGGCGGACAACCGCTTAAAGGAGAACTCCACCCACAGGGCGCTAAAAATGAAGCGCTGCAAATCGTATCTGCTGTACTGCTTACCGACGATCCGGTAACCATCACCAATGTGCCGGACATTCTGGACGTCAATAAACTGATTGAATTATTGCGCGGACTCGGAGTAACAGTAGAAAAACTGGCCCCGGATACCTACCGGTTTTGCGCAGGAACGGTAGACATCAACTACCTGCGTTCAGATGAATTCATGCGCGATGCCCAGCGTTTGCGCGGTTCTGTAATGCTCATTGGTCCATTGCTGGCTCGTTTCGGACGGGCCACGCTACCCAAACCGGGAGGGGATAAAATTGGTCGCCGACGCCTGGACACGCACTTTCTGGGCTTCCAGAAACTGGGTGCGGAGTTCAAATACGACGAAGAGAAGGACATCTATTTCGTGGATCAACCTGCTGGCGGGTTGCAGGGTACCTACATCCATATGGATGAAATTTCCGTTACCGGAACGGCCAATGTGGTGATGGCGGCTGTGTTGTCAAAAGGCAAAACCACCATCTACAATGCTGCTTGTGAGCCCTATGTGCAGCAACTCTGCCGTATGCTCCAGCGCATGGGCGCCAATATTCAGGGTATAGGCTCCAACCTCCTGCACATTGAAGGCGTGCAACACCTGGGCGGCACGGAACACCGCTGTTTGCCGGATATGATTGAAATTGGATCGTTCATTGGTCTGGCGGCTATGACGCAGAGCGAAATCACGATCAAAAACGCCGGAGTAGAACACCTGGGCATCATCCCGTATACATTCGAACGACTGGGTATTCAAATTGAACACCGCGGAGATGATTTGCACATTCCGGCGCAGGAGCATTACGAGATCCAAACGTTTATTGATGGCTCTATCATGACTATCTATGATGCACCCTGGCCAGGCTTTACCCCCGATTTGATGTCGATCATTCTCGTGACGGCCACGCAGGCGCGCGGGAGCGTACTGGTACACCAGAAGATGTTTGAAAGCCGCTTGTTCTTTACAGATAAACTGATCGATATGGGCGCCCAGATTATTCTTTGCGACCCTCACCGTGCCACAGTGATCGGTCTGGACCGCAAATATCCACTCCGCGGCATTGAAATGACCTCCCCGGATATTCGTGCAGGTCAGGCATTGCTGATTGCTGCATTATCAGCCAAAGGCAAGAGCATTATTCATAATGTTCACCAGATTGATCGCGGTTATCAGCATATTGACACGCGATTGAACGCCATTGGGGCTAAGATTACACGGGTGTAATGTCTTCTTTTCAAAAACATAAAAGGGGACACTAAGCAGCATTCAGCTTAGTGTCCCCTTTAGTAAATATGGCTTGGTGCACATTACCTGGCATTTTGGTTTCAGACCTATAAGGTTTTTTGGAAACCTTATAGGTCTGAAACCAAAATGCCAGGTAGTGCGGGCTTGGTGGTATTACTCCCGCCATCTTCCCAGATGCTTCTTCACAACATCCTTGTTGTCGCGGTACACCTTTGCGCCGCGCGTGGCTGTTACAATACTGCATGGCACTTCTTTGGCCACCTCCCGCTGAGAACATCCCCGGTCGAAGGCGTCAAAAATCCGCCATCGTTCCAGCATCATGGCACGTTCGTTTTCGGTAAAAGTTAGTTGCAGCAGTTCATTGAACTCCTGCTCACTGAGAGAAGATTGAAACAATTGGTAAAGCATAATACGGGAAAGGCGAGTAGTTTCGGAGTAAAAGAAGCACAAACTTACATCTTTTTTCTAAAAATCATCCCCTTACCTGGCATTTGGCAAAAGGGACCTTTCAGCAAAAACCACCGCTGCCCATACAGAATGGCTGCACAAATTCAACACAGCTTTGATCCAATCGTACCATCATCTGCGTAAAATCTGTGCAACAAATCTGTGAAAAATCTGCGCGAAACAATTCTGCGCGATCTCTATTTACCAATCCCTCTTTACCCGGTAGTTGCCCGTGATCACGTGACTGCCCCCGTTAAAATCAACAAAATTGCCTCCGAAAGTGCCTATGATCAGGTCGCCCTGATTTAAGGCTGCGGAAGTAACTGTAGTACTCAGGTTGCTTTGGCTCATATTAACCTCCAAATTATCTACATACAAAATTCTCAGCGGGAAAGTACCTGTGGAAATGGTGTTGCTCATAAATCCAATGGTACAGGATTTACCGTTTACAATGGATGCTTCAATCCTGGTATTAAAATCAGTAGATGGAAAGGAATCCTGATAAATACTACCTGTTGGATCAGGCAGGGTTACAGTGGATCCTCCATCCAGGCTATATTCCACAAATTCAGTCAGACTGATGCAAACAGTAATGTCTCCCAGGTTGGCAGAATTGTTGTTGAATGTGAAATTCTGCAGTACGCTTTCATTGTTTTTGTCCAGATCATAGCCAATTATAGATCCCGTTACAGGTGTTACAGAACAATATGGCTGGGTGTAGGAAAATTCGCCGTTGACATCTGTAATCAGTATATAGGATTGGAACCCTGAAATATTTACTTTGGCATACCCGTTTGTTACCGGTGCATTGTTGCAATCTACCAGTCGGCCCTTTACTTCCAGGGTTTGAATATTGGGATCATTGATGATGATATCCGGCAAGGTTACGTCTGCCGAGAAAGGTCCAATGTCGGCAGTATATAGTTCTGCATTTCCACCCACGCAACCGCTGTTCCACTTGTATATCCAAATTTTCAGTGGCATATCCTTGGGAATAGCGCCACTGTAAAAACCCGTCAGATCGGTTTCCCCATGGCCGCAACCCCAGCCAGTCCCCTGGTTTGCCGGGCCAATCCAAACATGCACCCCTACTGCAGGGGTTTGCAGATTATTCAGGAACACCTTTCCTTGTACATTCACACTTGGGTAAGGTGCATCATAGTTCCACCAGGAGAAGTGTCCTACAGCACCCACATATTCGTTGCCCACTTTTTGCGCCAGGCCTTCTTCAATCCAGTAGCCATCAGCTTCGTTGTAATGCCAGAGCGGTATTTCGTTCGGCGCACTGGATGCAATAGCCGGATCAATAGGAATACGGATTTCCACCAGACTGCCTTCCGATACGTTTAGTTTCTGCCCCATCGTGGAATACAGTTCCACGCCAATCATCCCAAAAGTGGATAACTGCTGTAATTCGCCGGAGGCGTTTAACGCGCTAAGGTTGCCAGGCATGGAAAGTGCCGATGCAGCACGATCCGTGGGATCCAGGAAACGTGCAAATACGCGCACTTGGCCGTGGTAGACAGAACCGTCGGGGCGGACAATGGAGCTGGCTGTGAAAGTAAGTTTTGCGCCTCCCGGAACCTGTATAGTGCCACCGGCTCCGGCGTTAACCATGCCTACCAATGTTTGACTCAACAATTGAATGGTGATGGATTGGATAGATTTATCCCTGACCTGATAGGCACGGCTAAAAGCAAAGTACCCGGCCTTTTCAACCGTAAGCACCGCATGATCATTTGGAAGGCGCGTAGCTGCCAGTCGGAAAACGCCATTTGCATCGGTGAGACCTACCTCATCCCCGGCCTTAACCAAGGCGCCGGTAACAGGTTCTTTGTTTTCATCAATAATCTGACCGGCAAAGACAACCTCTACCGTTGGGCCGTTTTGGAATGGATCATTGTCTTCACAAGAAGAAAAAAAGACGCCCAGAATCAAGGCAAGGGGAAATAACCATTTTAGTTTTTGCATGATGTAACAGTGTTTATTGTGAAAATTTGTGTTGGTCACTGTTACACGCAGAAACGGTCAGAAAGGTTGGGTGCGGTTAAAAATACTGACTATCCGCATGATGTATAGGGTAGTGATTTCCGATTTCCGATTTCCGATTTCCGATTTTCGAATAGATTTTCAATTTCAGATTTATATGCAACCTGCTTATGTGATCGATATTGAAAATTGCCAATCCCAAATCTTAAATCTATTCGAAAATCGGAAATCGAAAATCGGAAATCGGAAATCGGAAATTAATGCCTACTGTACAATATCAGTATAGTCAAATAAAATTTCACCCGCCTTCCAACTCATCCCCAAAACTATCGTCAGGCTTTTTAGGCTTGCCGGTACTTTCATCCAGCTCATCATTGAAAATATCCGGCGAAAACTCTTCTTCATCCCCGGCAGGGCCAAGTCCGCTTTCGTATGCAGCACAATTGGTTTCAATGCCCAGTTCGCCTGGCGGTCGCACAAAACGGGCATTGAAATCATACCCGGAACTGGCATCCTTTTCCAACCTGCCAATAAAATTGGCAAAAATGGGCCTCGCCATGCGGGCACCCTGCCCGTCTGTAAGGCTCAAAAAGCGGATCCAGCGGTCTTCACCACCTACCCAGGTACCCACCACCAGCCGCGGTGTTACACCCATAAACCAGCCATCGGTGTAATTATTGGTGGTACCGGTTTTGCCGCCCACCTGACTTTTAAGGGTGTTCACACCGGGCGCTCCCTTCACATTGTACTGCAACATTTCCAACATGACCCAGGTAGCATTGGCGGCCAATGCAGCATGCTCTTCCGGAACGGATCGATAGAGCACCCGGCCATTTTTATCTTCAATGCGCTTGATCACAAAGGGCACACCATACATGCCTTTATTGGCAAACGCTGCATAAGCGCCGGTCATTTCAAAAGGCGTCAAATCTGCAGCACCCAGGCAAATGGAAGGCGATCCGGGAGGAATCAGGTATCTGCCACTCACCTGACGGGCAGAATCGATACCCAGTTTTTCGCATAAGCCGCGAACTGGTTCAGTGTCGCCCAATTGTTTCATCAAATAGGCACTAACCGTATTTACCGAGTTTTTCAGCCCTTCTTTCAGGTTCAATCGAGCGCCGGAATAGGATCCGGTAGAATTTTTCGGCGTCCAATCTGATATGTGTTTGAAGTTCATGAACCTGCCAGGGATGGTTACCGGGTTGTCGTACACTTCAAAACATGGGCTAATGCCTTGTTGTGCAATGGCTGTAGCATAAATAAAGGGTTTGAACGTAGAGCCCACCTGACGCCGGGTCATGATGTGGTCGTACTGGAAATATTTGAAATTTACGCCTCCAACCCAGGCTTTAACCTCAGAGGTGGTAGGATCTACCGCCAGCATACCTGTTTGCAGGAACATACGGTGGTACCGCAAACTGTCCATGGGCGACATCACCGTGTCTTTTTCCATGCGCGCATTGTTCCAGGTGAATATTTTCATTTTCACCGGCTGACTGTATTGTTTGCGCACTGCGGCATTCAGGGCTTTATACTGCGCTTTGGCATCAGGCCATTCTTTGCCGGCCATAATGCGGCGGTAGGCGCTCATTTGTGTACTGGTGACAAACCCTTCCAGCAACATTTTGGCAATGGAGCCTTCTTTTTTCTCTTCCGCCAGCATGCGCTCTATATCTGCGGCTCTTAACTCAAAATTGTACTTGTTTTTAATTTTTTCGGCCACTGCATCCATGAACTTGGGCCACATTTTTTCATACCGTTCGCCTTCGCGCACCAGTTTCCAAAGTGATTCCTTTCGTCCCTGTATTTCTTCCTCTGTAGCATTGCCGGAACGGAATGTCCAGGGATCCCGCCCTTTCCAAACCTGGAAAAAACGAGCCTGTAACTTTTTCATTTGCTCCTGCATGGCCGCTTCCGCGTGGCGCTGGTATACCGGATCAATGGTGGTGTAAATTTTCAAACCATCCCGATAGATATCATATTTTGAACCATCCTTACGTCGGCATTCAGGCAGCTCCAGCAAGGAATCACGCACTACTTTTTCCAGATAATCGCACAGATATGGCGCTTTATCGTCGGTAAACGTTACCTGTTTGAAGTGAAGGCCGAGCGGCAGCACTTTGAGGCTGTCGTATTGACTTTCTGTGAGTACCTCATTTTTACGCATTTGGGAAAGCACCACCCAACGGCGCTTGATACTTCTATCGGGGTGACGATTGGGATTATAAATAGAAGGGTTTTTCAACATCCCGATCAGCGTCGCCGACTCCTGTATATTCAGGTCTTTCTGGCTTTTGTCAAAATACACCTCGGCCGCCGCATGTACGCCGTAAGCGTTATTGATAAAGTTGAACTGGTTAAGATACATGGAGATAATTTCCTCCTTGGTATAGGCCCGTTCCAGTTTGACCGCTGTTATCCATTCCCGAAGTTTGATGTAGATGAGTTTGGCCATTTTTTGCAACTTCCCCATCCCTTCAAAATCCCGATCAGAATACAGCATTTTAGCTAACTGCTGTGTGATGGTTGAGCCGCCACCCGCACTGTGATCCTGGAGCAAAACAGTTCGCACCACTACACGCATCACAGCGCGGCCATCAATGCCGCAATGTTCCCTAAAACGTTCATCCTCTGTACTGATCAAAGCACTCACCAAATGTGGGCTCAACTCATTGTAAGCTACAGGCACCCGGTTTTCCACGAAATATCTGCCTAAAACCTCATTGTTACTACCCAAAACGTCGGTGGCTACCGCAGAGGAAGGGTCTTCCAATTCCCGGAATGAAGGGATGGCTATCAGACTGATCAATAGGAAAATCAACGCAGCCAATGCTACACCACCCAAAAACAAACGCCAGCCCCAACGCACCATCTTACGGTACAACGACATACGCTTTTGTTGTAAAGCTGCTTTAAGCGAGATTAAACGCTGAGGTTCGGACATTGGAATGTTTATGGATTTATGGGTTTATGGGTTTATGTATCCCGGAATGATATTCCGGGAAGGTTTATGGGATCGCTCGAACTAAAAATTCCTGGCGCCTTTGCACCTTCGTGGAATCACAACTTCACGTTTTTGTGCCTTCGTGTCTTTGCGCCTTTGTGTAATCATGTCTTCGTGCCTTCCTCCCTCCTTGCGCCTTCTCCACACAAAAGTATAAATCCCGCGGCTTTTCTGATCTTAGCCGGATGAAATGGATGATGCTGATTTTTTTCTGGAGCTGCTGGATGGCCTGTTCAACACCGGTTCAAAAACCGCTGATGCCCGCATTTTATTGTTGGGAAACGGTTTTTAAACCGGATACTGCTTCTGTGGCACTATTGGATTCTATGGGTTGCAATACGCTGTATATCAAAATATTAGACATTGGAAAAAATAGCTCTTCAGGCATTATTGAGCCTTATGCCCGATTGGAATTGCGCGATTCCAGCCTGTGGCGCAGTCGGCAGGTGATCCCCTGCGTGTTTATCACCAACGAGGTTTTTGACGCAATCAGTTCGGAAAAAAATGAGTGGCTCGCCGGAAAAATTGCCTCTGTTGCCCGGGATTTTGCTCCATTCCAGGAATTTCAGGTGGATTGCGATTGGACTGCAAGTACCCGCCAGTCGTATTTTTTGTTTTTAAAAAAACTCCGCAAACAATTACCTGAGCATACCGTCTTGAGCGCCACCATCCGGTTACATCAATACAAGTTTCCGCAAAAAACCGGTGTGCCTCCTGTAGACCGCGGTATGCTGATGTGCTACAATACCGGAGATGTAGACGAAGAATCAGAACGCAACAGCATTTTTCATCCGGAAGATAGCCGAAAATACCTGGAAGGAGCGCCAAAACAATATGCGGTTCCACTCGACCTGGCTTTGCCCTTGTTTTCCTGGGCCCAGGTATTCCGTGAAGGTGAACTGTGGAAAATTATTCCTGGTCCACTGCCCCTGGAAGAAATGCGTTCCGGCGGAAAATACCGCGAACATTCCTCCATGGAACCTTTTCCTGCACAACTTTGGGAAGTGCAGGAGGGCACTTTCCTCGGTGGCCATTACCTTCGCCCCGGCGACAGGCTCCGGGTATCCGCCATACCAGAAAAACGCTTGATGGAATTGGCCCGAATTACCCGTCAACTGGTTCTGGCAGAAGATGCCAGGCTGGCTTTTTTTCATCTGGGCATTGCCATTAAGGAACATTTTTCTGCTCAACAGCTTGATCAGGTATGCAAAACCGTACGAAATTAGGCGCTCTGTTAGTCCTCCTGCCAAAGTGGTTTGAGGCAGGAAATCTATGGAAAAAGCCGATGTCCGGACTTTCCAAAGCAGCCTGGACTTTCCTGGCTGGCGCCTGGCTGTTGGAGTTGTTTTCCCCAACACCAACGCCTGCAACAGTTCCCTGTGTTCCGCATTCCAAACCATTCTACGGCTACACCTTTTTTGATGCCGATTTTGTGGATGCCAGTGCGGCATATGCCCCATATTTTTTGAAATTCGGTGATTATTACGAGCGCAATTTTAACCCAGAAGTACTCCAGCAAAAAGAGAATTGTGAGGAATGGACCGAACGATTTTGCTCCAAAGCTCGCTGGGAAGACGTGGCCGAGGTCATCTATGAATCCGATGCTTACGATCTGGCGCAATTACACGAAGCAGCCTCCGATCCTACACGCAAAACGCCTTTGCCCTACCGGTTGGAAAACAATGATTTTGCCTATGTGGTAGCCTATAATGGTTGTGCTGAAGTAACTCGTTACCTCACGTATGCCAAGCGTTGTGAAGAGTATGTGGTAACCAAAGGGGATGGCTGGAGCCCTGCACAACGAAATGTACAGGATATGTTGGAGCTGATTCGGGAAGGTAAGGAGCGCTTTTACGAAACCCAATCGGCTTTCGTGCGCTTGCGCTATGTGTACCAAATCGTTCGCCTGGCTCATTATGCAGGGGCCTATCAAATGACCGTTGACCTGTACGACGAGCTCATGCCCAAGGTGGACCGAAAAAAACGCAGCATCATTTTTTACTGGGCTCTGGGTCATTTGGCTGGCGCGATGCAAAAGCTGGGCAAATACCCGGAAGCAGCCTACCGGTACTCCATCATTTTCCGGTATTGTGCTTCCAAACGTACCCAGGCATACCGAAGTTTTAAGATTCGGGATGATAAAGACTGGCAAAATGCGCTGAAGCTATGCCATAGTAACGAAGAACGAAGTACCCTGTACATCATGCGCGCCGGAGGGTCGCATACCTGGGCAGCAGCCGATATGGAAGCTATTTATGAGATGGATCCTTCCAACCCGCAATTAGAGTTACTGCTGGTAAGTGATGTGCAGGAATTAGAGAAAGTGCTGCTGCGCACCAATGTAACCGACCATAAAAACGGACGGGTAGTTGCCAAAATCAAACGCGCGGCTGTGGCCAAACACCTGCTGGATTTGCAAAAATTTGTGCGCAGGGTAATCCGGGATGCCAAAATTCCCAACCCCAAGATATGGCGCGCTGTTGACGGATATCTGGAATTACTGGCCAACGACCGTTATGCTGCCGCCAAAACCTGGGATCGCCTGGAAGACGAACTGGACCGTAGCAAACAGGATCAAAACGTCTATCAACAACTCGAAATCTGGCGATGCCTGATGGCCATCATGAATCTGGACACCACAGCGTCAGATACAGTGGATCGGTTGTCGTACAAAGTTCGAAGCCTGGCTGCTTTTGATCAGAATCCATATTTCGAGCCGTTTTTACAGGAGTGGTTATCGGCAGGTTATGCCCAAAACAACCACCCAGGTAAAGCCATGATCGCGGCATACCCTCCGCATACCATCCGCTATAATCCCCGTTTGGATGTGTTGGAAGACCTGCTTCGCTTGAGCAATAACTTCGATCCCATTTTGCTGGAACGCACGATGATGATTGATACCAATCCAGAGCGCATCAAAGCTTACTTTCTGGAAACTAAAGGCGTTTATTTTTTGAGTCGGGGAGAGCCTGAGGCAGCTGCAGCTATGTTCCGGCAGATCAGTCCGGTGGAACAGGCGCGCATGACCCAATTTGTGCCTTTTGCCAATCGTTTTGGCGAAAAAATCAACCGGGAGCCTCCCCGGGAAACCGCTTTGAACCGACTGGAAATTGTGGAACAACTCATTGAATTCGAGCAACAAGGAAAAGCCGCAGCAGCTTTACAGGATACCAATGAAGCCAAAATATGGCTTAGACTGGGCGATTTTTGGTACAATACTTCCTTCTTCGGATATGAATGGGAAGTTCGGGATTTCCATCGTGATGGCGCCAATCAGGGCCGTTTGGCGCATGGGCCTGTTTTCCCGCTGGAAGGCGCCCCCGATGGTAACCGCGAAAACCTGGATCTGGATTTAGCGTTGCAGTATTATGAAAAGGCCTACAAAGCAGCTAGAACCCAGGAAATGAAAGCCCGTGCCGCTTTTATGGCAGCCCGGGTGCAGCAAAAGCAATGGTTTTGTCATCCGGATTGCACCTACAGACCCGGCAACCCCAACGTCCCCCTGCTGCCGGCCGAGTATATGAACTATTATGATCTGCTCATAACACGCCATTCCAAGACTCGTTATTTTGAAACAGTGATAAAGGAATGCAAATGGCTGGCGGCATATGCCAGATGACCCCTACTTTTGCGGGGGGGGAACGCGGGGAACGCGGATTTTTTGGAACGCGGATGACGCGGATGACGCGGATTTTTAAAATTGCCTTCGGCAATTTATGTTTGAAAAAATTATATTTTTAATCTAAAACCATCAAAAGGCTGCCGCAGGCAGCAGAAAAATCCGCGTCATCCGCGTCATCTGCGTTCCAAAAAAATCCGCGTTCCAAATCCGCGTTCCAAATCCGCGTTCTAAAATTAAAATACCATCACTTACCATGAAATACATAGTAAAGACCATTGTTACCCTCGCATTATCCGTGTTCGCTACCCTGCTCTCGGCACAGGGAATCGAGTTCTTTCACGGAACCTGGGCAGAAGCTCTGGAGAAAGCTAAAGCGGAAGAGCGCCTGATTTTTGTGGATGCGTTTGCATCCTGGTGCGGCCCCTGCAAGCGAATGGCCTCCCAGACTTTCCCGGATCCCAAGGCCGGTGAGTTTTTCAATGCTAACTTCGTCAATTTGAAAATTGACATGGAGAAGCCAGAAAACGCAGAATTCGCCGGAAAATACCCGGTAGGATCCTACCCAACCCTGATGTTTATTGATGCGACCGGCAAGATCGTACTCAAAGAAATTGGCGCTAAAAATGTAGATCAGTTGATTGAAACCGGTCGCAAAGCCATGGGCAAAAACGACAAATCAGTAGATTTTGAAAAGAAATATGCCCAGGGCGATCGGGATCCAAAACTCCTGTTCGATTATGTGCGGGCCCTGAACGCAGCCGGCAAACCTTCTCTAAAAATCACCAACGAATACCTCAATACCCAGCAGGATTTGAACACGGAATTCAACCTTCGTTTCATCCTGGAAGGTGCTACTGAATCGGACAGCCGTGTTTACGACCTGCTGGTTAAATACCGCAAGGAAATGGTTGCTCTGGTAGGGGAAGAGGCTGTTGCTGCACGGATGGAAAAAGCTTGCCAGCGTTCTGTAAACAAAGCCATAGAGTTCAAAAACACCGCCCTGCTGGAAGAAGCCAAAGTAAAAATGAAAAACGGGAATCCAGCCCGCGCCACATCTTTCGCGGTAGAGGCCGATATGAACTATGCCAAAGCGGTGAAAGACCCGGCTTTATTCCTGAAAGCCGCCCGCAACTATCAGAAAACCGAGGTGAAAAACAATTCAGCCAAATTGCACGATCTGGTAGTTTCGCTGGTACGCACTTTCCCAAATGATAAAAATGTATTGGGACAGGCAGAAAAATGGGCAAAATCAGCCGCACAAACCGGCGGCCTGGCAGAATATTGGATGACGCTGGCCGGTGTTTATAAACTCCAGGGTAATAAGGCCCAGGCCCGCAAAACCGCAGAAACGGCCAAGCAGGCATTAACCGAAAAAGACGCTATGCTCCGCGATAAAATCGATTATTTCATTGATTCGCTCTAATTAATGTCTAAAACCTTCTTCTGCATCGACGCCCACACCTGCGGCAACCCTGTGCGGGTAGTGGCTGGCGGCGGCCCCAATCTCGAGGGCGCTAACATGAGTGAAAAACGGCAGCATTTCCTCCGGGAGTATGATTGGATTCGCCATGCCCTGATGTTCGAGCCCCGAGGCCACGATATGATGAGCGGAAGCATTCTTTACCCGCCCCACAATCCGGCCAATGATGTAGGAGTGCTTTTTATCGAAACCAGCGGATGTTTACCTATGTGCGGACACGGAACTATTGGCACGGTTACCATTGCCATTGAGCAGGGACTGGTGACACCCAAAACACGAGGGAAGTTACGACTAGAAACACCCGCCGGACTCGTGGAAGTGGTGTACCATCAGGAAGGCAAGAAGGTGAAATGGGTACGGCTTACCAATGTGCCGGCTTATCTGGCTGCAGAAAACATTGCCGTGGATTGTCCGGAACTCGGCACCCTGCACGTGGATGTGGCTTATGGCGGTAATTTTTACGCCATTGTAGATGTTCAGGAAAACTTTCCAGGCCTGGAGCATTTTCGCGCCGAACAGCTCATAGGCTGGGCGCGGGAAATGCGCAAGCGAATCAATAAGGAGCACCAGTTTGTGCATCCGGAAAACCCTACCATCAACGGCCTGAGCCATATCCTCTGGACCGGCAAACCCCTGGATCCCACATCCACCGCCCGGAATGCTGTGTTTTATGGCGACAAAGCCATTGATCGCTCCCCCTGCGGTACTGGCACCAGTGCACGTATGGCCCAATGGTACGCCAAAGGATTGCTGCACCCTGGGGATGAGTTTGTACACGAAAGCATCATTGGTTCCAAATTTATTGGTCGGATTGCAGAAGAAACCACCGTGGCCGGGCAAAAAGCCATGCGCCCCAGTATAGAAGGCTGGGCCGTGGTGTACGGGTACAATACCATCATCGTGGATCCGGAGGAAGATCCGTACGCGCACGGGTTTCAGGTGATTTAAGGCACGAAGTGAAATGCACTAAGACACAAAGGCGCGAAGGCACAAAGGCGCGAAGGCACGAAGACACAAAGAGGGTAAGAGTCCGACATTCTGTTTATACAGCGAAGCTGCTAAACCTTTGCGCCTTTGTGTCTTCGCGCCTTCGTGCCTTCGTGCCTTTGTGCCTTCGTGTATTTCACTTCGCACCTTCTTTCATCGCTTCTTCTACCTTCCAATCCAGTAATGGCAGCCCTATTTTGGCGCGTTGTTCGTTGACGGTTTCCACCGTGCCCTCCCAGGGTTTTACTTCCAAAACACCGTTTTCGTACATCATGACTACCGTGCCGTATCGCTGGGGTTTGCCCAAACCCAGATTACAACGATCATATAATTTGGCATAATCTGTCCAGGGCGCCTCGCCTTCCTCGCAGCGTTTTTTGAGCTCTGGCAACCATTTAAGCTGATCCACTAAATTAGGTGCCGACATAAAAATGGCGAATGCGGAGGCTGAGGCGGAGCCCCCCCATTCCGATGTTTTGGG
This sequence comes from Saprospiraceae bacterium, assembly GCA_044347755.1. Lineage (GTDB taxonomy): Bacteria > Bacteroidota > Bacteroidia > Chitinophagales > Saprospiraceae > M3007. The sequence goes on along the minus strand of JBIKUE010000099.1, from coordinate 222 downwards.
CCAACCGTTTTTTTGCAGCATCTGGATGAGTTTGGCGTAGTTGGCAGACCTGATTTGTTGTATGACCGCTTCCGGCTGCGGCTCCATCTCCAAAAACACCGTATCCAGAAACGGCACATAACCCGGCAGGGCGTTAAACCCTTTTTGATACTGGAACACGGTGAGGTTGGCGGTGGCGCACTGTTCTGCCAGCCGCATAGAATCCAGGAGAAAGGCCTGTTG
>JBIKUE010000080.1:0-23512 GCA_044347755.1 Saprospiraceae bacterium | reverse complement strand
CCAAAATCCTGGAAGACGATGGTGATAGCCAACAGCCGGATATCATTGATCACTTTATTGCTTAATGGAGTCATTTAAACAGCAGTTCAGTGCATTTACAGAAACCATAGGTAAGGGAAGCCGACTCCGGATGGCGCCCACACCTTCCGGTTTTTTACATGCAGGCAATGCTTTCAATTTTATTTTGAACTGGTTGGCTGCCCGGGGCGGGGGAGGGGGGATGACCTCCTTCTCCGCTTCGCTTTTTTTGCGGATTGATGATCTTGATGCCGACCGGAAAAGGCCTGATTATGTTCAGGATGTGTTCGATACCTTGCAATGGCTCCAGCTGGATTTTGACCAGGACCCCGTTTTTCAATCTGACCCCCAAAGGATGATCTTGTATGAAACTATCCTGAGCAGGCTTCGCGAGCGGAATTTACTCTATGCCTGCCGGAAATCCCGCCGCGAGTTAGAACCATTTGGAGGACAGTATCCGGAAGCATTCAGAAAACAAGGACTTGCGTTGGACCAACCTGATGTAGCCTGGAGGATTATTACACCAGCCAGCTTTCCAATGCCGGATTTTGTGGTCAGACGCAGAGACGGCATTCCTGCCTACCAAATTGCCAGTCTGGCTGATGATCTGGAGATGGGCATTACTCACCTGATTCGCGGTGCTGATCTGGAAACCTCTACTCGGGCCCAACAATACCTGGCTCAATGTTTAGGAGAAAAGTCATTTGAAAAAATCCGATTTCTGCACCACCCGCTTTTAACCGGGCCTGACGGGCTCAAATTGTCTAAATCGGCCGGGTCAAGTTCCCTGAAGGCATTACGGGAGGAACAAGCAACCCCGGAATCCATTTTTCAGGAGGTTGGCGCCATCCTGGATCTTCAGGCGAATTCAGCGCCGACCTTGATAAATGCATTTCAATCCGGATTTCATTGAACCCTGGACTCCGCCTGCTGTTTGTGTGGTAGTAGTTTATTACAGCTGCTTTTAGAAATGTTGGACAAAACCATACTCCTTGCAGGAGGCACTGGCTTGATAGGAAGCCGTTTAGTACCTATGTTGTCAGCCAAAGGCTGGAAAGTTCGAACCCTTACCCGTAATCCAAAAGGAACGGATCAGTTTTTTTGGGATCCTATGGCGGGCAAAATAGATGCAAAAGCCCTGGAAGGGGTTTCTGCCATCATCAATCTGGCAGGAGCGGGTATTGCAGATGAGCGTTGGACGGCCACACGTAAAAAAGAATTAATTGATAGCCGGGTAAAAGCGGCTGAAGTACTCTACACACAGATCAAAAGCCTCTCCGAGCCTCCAAAAGTATATCTTTCAGCTTCAGCTATTGGATATTATGGCAATTCAGGCGAACAATGGATGCTGGAGGACAGCAAGCCGGTGGATCAAAGTTTCATGGTAGACTGTTGCCGGCAGTGGGAGTTGCCTGTTGAAAAATTTCAACAATCTGGAATCCGCACGGTTAAGTTCCGAATTGGCGTGGTTCTGGCAAAGGAAGGTGGTGCTTTGAAAGAAATTATCTTGCCCATAAAATTTGGCCTTGGCGCCTATTTTGGAGATGGCCAGGCATGGTGGTCCTGGATTCACAGAGATGATGTATGCAACGCCTTCATCTGGGCACTGGAAAACCCAGCAGCGGAGGGAGCATTTAATCTTGTAGCTCCGGAGCCAGTGCGTGGTAAAACTCTGGTGCAACAAACGATAAAAGCCATGCACCGTCCTGCTATTAGTTTGCCGGCGCCATCATTGGCATTGAAGTTGATTTTTGGAGAAATGTCGGCGGTGATTCTCAATAGCAACCGAATATCCGCAGAAAAATTGCTTAAGGCCGGATTTACCTTCCAATATCCAACCCTGGAGCCTGCACTTCTTGATATTTTTGCCCCCCACAACAACTAATCAAATAACAACCATGGATATTACGCAACAAGGCTACGTCCGTACAGATCTCACCACCAATGGCGTCGCCCACATCATTTTCTATCACCCCAATCATAATTCCTTACCCAGTAAATTGCTTTCCGAGTTGACTGAGGCTTTTAATAAAGCAGGAGAAAACCCGGAGGTAAAATTGGTTGTGTTGCGAAGTGCGGAGCACAACACTTTTTGTGCCGGAGCGAGTTTTGATGAGCTAGCAGGCATAGAAGATTTTGAAACAGGTAAAACCTTTTTTTCCGGCTTCGGCAATGTCATCAATGCTATGCGGAAATGTTCCAAGATTGTAGTAGGCCGAATTCATGGAAAAGCCGTTGGCGGGGGAGTAGGTCTGGCTTCTGCTACAGATATTTGTTTTGCTTCAAAATGGGCCTCATTCAGATTGAGTGAGTTAGCCGTAGGCTTTGGTCCGTTTGTTATAGGTCCCGCGGTAGAACGAAAAGTAGGTTCGGCGGCTTTTGCCCAACTTGCGCTTACCCCAGCAGACTGGCGAACTGCAGACTGGGGGAAGGAAAGAGGCCTTTTTCAAGAGTCCTTTGAAACCGTAGAGCAATTGGATGCCTACATAGACCATTTTTGTCAAACGCTATGTTCGTATAGTCCGGAGGCATTACTGGAACTAAAAAAAGTATTTTGGCAAGGAACAGATCACTGGGATACGCTATTATCAGAACGAGCTGCCATTAGCGGTAGATTATCGCTTTCCGAGTTTAGTAAAAATGCCATTTCAGCCTTTAAAAAGGGATAGTTATGTTTTCCCGCCCTACACCATCCGCCCTCCAAAAATTCCTGAACAAGGAATCTCAGTTGCCTTACAGTTATCCTGAAATAGGTAGCACCAGTAAGCATGTACCGGTAATTGGATACGATAATGATTTGAACCGTCAGGTTTTGGGTAGTGGAGAGGCTGTATGGCATGCGGCCTGTGAAGCCATTCGAACCTGGAAAATGTTTCCGGAAGGATGGACCCGAATTTACCCGCATCCGGCTCCCATACAGGAAAATGTAGTAGTGGTCATGCAAGCCCGTGTATTGGGTTGGTGGTGGATCAATTCCTGCAGGATCGTCTATACGATAGATACAGCAAACTGTTTTGGTTTTGCGTATGGTACTTTACCCGGGCATGTGGAGAAGGGAGAAGAGCTGTTTAAGGTCGAAAAACTGCCGGATGGCACCGTTCAATATGAGATAAAGGCCTTTTCCAGACCTCGATTTTGGATGACACGCATTGGCTACCCCTTAGCGCGTATGTACCAGCGGAAATTTGTTGCAGAGTCCAAGGCAGCTATGTTGGCTTTTGTTCAAGCCAAAACAAGTAATGGCTTATGAGGCCCTACTTATCCATCATTATGACGCTTCTTGCCGGTACATTGCTGGCATTTTGCCTGGGGCTGCCTGTGGTTAGAGATCGCTGGGAATCATTTTTGGTTGCTTTTGCCGCTGTAGTACTGGCGCCAATGGCATTGAAGGTTTTACAAGTAGGCGTTCCAAGGTGGTATGTGCTTATTGCGGCTCTTTTTGCCTTTGCACTAGTCCTCAAAGGTCCCTGGTGGTTGGCAACTCCTTATTTGATGTTTGCGGCATGGAATGTTTGGGCAGTCCTGGTTGGATTATTTAGTGTGGTGGATCGTCCGATTAATGGTTGGGTTAGGTTATTTGCTTTGGGATATTGGTTTACTGGTGGAGTTTGGGCTGTGTTTCATTTGCTGGAGTTCAGTCCGTTAGGCTTTGATCCGGTTATTGTTACCTTAACATCAGCGCATTTTCACCTTGCCGGTTTTGTTGCCAGCACCATGGTCTTTTCAGTGGTTAGTAAAGAGAAGAGCCGCTCAGCCCGTATTTTAGGGATTTGCAGTTTAACAGGTATGCCATTTGTAGCGCTGGGCATAACGCTTACCCGGCTAGGTTTTGATCCAATTTGGGAACAATGTTCAGCACTCTTTTTTTGGGGGTATGTAGGCCTGCTGATTTATCAATTGACGTCCTGGGCGCTACAGAAGGATTGTTTGCTTCTCCGGCGAACGTTATTGCTGGGAGCAACAGGGAGTTTGGGAGTTGGCATTTTTCTGGCATTCCTTTACGCGATTCGGTTTCAGATACCTATTGACTGGATTACTATTCCCAATATGAAATACTGGCACGGTACTTTGAATACGCTGGGATTTGGATGGATGGGGTTGTCGGCTTGTTTGTACGAAGAGTTTAGTTCAAGTAAAACCAGTGCAAATCCTTACTATGAACCCACAAAGGATATTTACTGATCAAATGCAACGTGTGGTTGAACTGCCGGTTTGGCCGCCAAAGAGAATCATATCCCTGGTACCGTCACAAACGGAGTTTTTAGCAGATTTAGGGCTTGAAAATGAAGTGATAGGCATCACCAAGTTTTGTATCCATCCACAGCGTTGGTTCCGGGAAAAAACAAGGATAGGGGGAACTAAAACCCTTAATCTTTCTGCCATAAGGGCTCTCGAGCCGGATTTGATTATTGGCAATAAGGAAGAGAACGATATACTGCAAATTCAGGCATTGGAGACCCAATTCCCAGTCTGGATGAGTGACATAGTCCGGCTTCAGGATGCACTCCAAATGATGCATCAGTTAGGCGAAATCACCGGACGATCCATAGAAGCCCAATCTGTTATTCATGCTGTAGAAAAAGCCTTCGGCAATATGCCCAGGCTGGTACCAAAGCGTAAAGCAGCCTACCTGATCTGGCGAAAGCCTTACATGGCGGCAGGTGGAACAACCTATATTGACCAAATGCTTGAAATCGCCGGTTTTGAGAACGTTTTTCAGCATTTACTGCGATACCCGGAGGTTTCAGAAGAACAACTTGCGGCTGCTAATCCGGAAGTCATTCTGCTTTCTTCCGAACCTTTCCCATTTGGAGAAAAACATATTGCTGCATTGCAGCACCTTTGCCCGTCAGCAAAAGTCCTTTTAGTAGATGGAGAAATATTTTCGTGGTATGGAAGCCGGATGTTGCGAGCTCCTGCTTATTTCCAGTGGTTACATGAAAGGGTTTGATCACCTGAGCGACTGGATTTCATAGGCCTCATAGATTCTGGTTCTGGATTGCCAGTCGTTTGCATTGAATTTGCGAATCCAATCTGGATAATAATGAAACACCCGCTTCATTTGGAATCCCGGAGGCGCCTGTGGAACCGGATTCAAAACTTCTGTAAAAAAGAACAAATCCCCGTTTTTTAAAGCTAAAGTATCATTTCTGAAACGCGGGTCAGTATGCCATGTCAACTGCTTTTGGTTTGGGAATTTGTAAAACGGCATGTTGAGCGGATAATTCTTCCTGGGCTCTTTCATGACAAAATAAACCGTAGATTCCGGATGACTTTTCCCCCAATTCCACAGATGCCTTGCATAAACGATCATTTCTTTTGCCGGTGTAAGCATTCTAATAACCAATACAATCAAGTTCAGGACAATCAGAAAACGGAAAAGCCGGGTCCATCCCATCGAAAAGGTTCGTCTTATTCTGATCTCTTTCCAACCAACCGCCACCAAGAAGAAAAAGGCAAGTGCCATGGGAAACAAAAACCGAACTTCCTTATGTGCTACCAAGGTATGGGCCAATACAAAGGGAATTAGACACCAGCTAAATAGATGCAGGGGCCTGTGAAACAGTCCGTAACCTGCCAATAACAACAACCACACACTAAGTGGAGGTAAAAATGCGACAGGCAATTCTGTGATATACCACCAGAAAGGCTCCACACCGAAAGTAGCGGCTTTCCCTTCCACTATATTGGAGAAGAAGTAGTTGTATGGGGCGAATACCCACTTCCCGTACAGCCAAACATCTGTAGCCAAACCTATACCCGTAGCCACTAAACCACCCAAAACCAACCATAGCCAGGTATGAAACCCAGGGCGCTTAACCCATATTAACCAGGCACCCAAACCGATCGTAGCAAACGCTATTTGAAATCGAAAAAAGAAAGATAAACCCAAAAGAAGTCCGGCTGTGATCAATTGCAGTGCCTGAGGTTTGTCCAATGCTTTGACCAGGACCAATAATCCCCCAAAAAAGCAAATAGCAGAGGTGTTTTCTGAAGAAAACCGGACGTTCAGATAAGGCATGAGCCAGAAAAACAGAATGCCCAGGCGCATCCAGCGCAAAGCTTCAGGATCCTCTAAATCGCGGGCAAGCCAATGCGTCCACTTCCAATACACCCATAATGCAGCAAGGCCACACACCAGCCGCATGAAAAAAACATGAAAAAATGGATTGTTTATTCCTAGGCCCTCAAAAAAAAGGATCGTTGAATATGCCATGAACGGCTGTAAACCTGGGCGCATTTGGGCCGGAAATTCCCAGGCCAACTCACTTGCCGGAATTCGTCCAAGTTTGTAATGGGCAAATTCCCATATTTGAAAGTGCTCATCCGGATGATGGTACCCAATCGTACACCATGCTGCAATTACGCATAGTATCACTCCAATAGAAAGCAATGCTCGATCAGAAAGCTTTTGAAACATAACAGGGTTCCGGATAAAACGGGCGCAAAGGTACAGGTATAAAATACAAAGTCACAAAAGGTAGTCGTAGAGGGACTTCCTTTTGTGACTATTTCACAAAAAACTGGAAAAAAGCCGGTATTACCGCTTGAATTAGTTCGCGATGCCGAGCTTGGCCTTCACCAGTTTGGTTACATCCAGCGTTTCATCGGAATACAATAAAACCTGCGAACTGCTATCAAAAACAAACATGAATTGGTTCTCTTTAGCAACATCAGACATAGCCTGATTTACCCGATCCAGAATAGGACTGAAAAGTTGTTCGCGCTTTTGTGCCAGTTTTTCATATACTTCTTGTTCATATTTGGCAATGGCAGCTTCCTCTTCTGTCAATTTTGCGGATTGTAATTCCAGATCCTTAGGAGAAATGGTACCGGCTTCTTCTTTGCGTTTCAAATCCGCGGCTTTATCCTGTAATGCCTTTACCATTTCCTGCCCACGTTTGGTTAACTGGGTTTGGAATGCCGTTAAGTCACTGTCCGCAGCTTTCACCTCAGGAATCTGTGTCAATAGTTGGCTAGAATTACAATAGCCAAACTTCTGGGCATAAAGGCCTGTTGTCAGCAACATTCCCAGAAAAAACAAGATGGATTTCATCATTATTTGAAAAAGTTAGTTTGATAGTTGGAGAGTGTGTTGGTGTTTTAGTATTTTGGTTTGGTGGAATCGTTACACGTTATTACTTAGTCCGGGTTGTAATGCCTCAAAGGACTATGCTTTAAAAAACTGGGTGCAAACCTAAAAAAACTCTCAAAAACCAAAACACTTAAACACTAATTACCCTTTCTTCAAGATTGCCTTAATATCCTCGGTTTTGTCGTTTTTCTTATCAGCGTAAAGCATACCGGATGCACTTCCTTTGTCGAAAATGAACTCAAATCCTTTATCCTGGGCAAAACGCTCGATGGTGTTGTACACTTTGTCCTGAATAGGTTTCACAAGTTCTTCTCTCTTTTTGAACAAGGCGCCTTCCGGACCAAATTTTTGGCGCTGCATTTCGCGAACCTCTTTTTCCTTGGCCAAAATTTCTTCTTCACGGGTCTTCTTCATTTCTTCACTAAGCAACACTTGTTCAGCCTGAAATTTGCTGTAAAGGCCTTTAACCTTATCTTGTTCAACAGCTATTTCCTGGCGCCAGGCTGTAGCGACCTTGTCAAGTTGTTCCTGAGCTTTTTGATATTCCGGCATATTCTCCAGAACAGCCGTAACGTCAACGTATGCAATGCGTTGCGCCTGCGCAAAGGTGATCAGGCCGAGTACTAATAATGCAATGGATGCGATTTTCTTAATCATGGTTGCAGATGTTGTTGTTTGTTGAATTTGTCAGGTTTCGATCTTTACAAGAGTGTTCTTTGTTGTCTTTTTGGGAATGAAAGAAACCTGGGTCAAAAGTAGGGTATCCCATCAATTCTGGTGGCGTTCTGATGCCACTGTCTTTTAACAGGTTGTCTGATTTGGATAAAAAAATTTAGTAAATGAAAACCAACCAGTTCATTTTCAAAAATTTACGAAAAAAAGGAGGTTCCGACGGCTTTCCATATTAACCTGTTTTTAACCCGGCTTTCTGCCAATTTAACAAAGCCAGATCAGCCATAAAAGCTGCTATGATGCAAATGCTTACCTTCGCGGCCCAAAAGTAGGAGGATCCTGTTAAAGTAAAACCAACTAAAAGCCTCCTATTATTCAATCATTCACCACTTGCTACCTTCATGCATTCCATCAGTCCTGACCATTTATCCTTAGAAGCCATTGATACACTGCTGAATCAACACACTCGCCTTGCCTTGTCAGTGGAGGCCGTCCGACGGATAAAAAATTGCCGGAGCTACCTGGAAGAAAAGTTGAATCACAACGACCAACTTTTCTATGGGATTAATACAGGTTTTGGATCTCTATGTAACGTACGCATTTCAGCAACTGATGTGGAAGACCTCCAGCATAATCTGGTAGTAAGTCATGCCTCTGGAATGGGCGACCCGGTTCCGGAAGAAGTGGTCAAAATCATGTTGCTACTGAAAATTCAAAGCCTGTCATACGGCCATTCAGGAGTGCGGGTAGAGGTTGTTCAGCGATTGGTAGACTTTTTTAATGAAGATGTTTTGCCTGTAGTGTTTGAGTTAGGGTCATTGGGAGCCTCCGGTGACCTTGCTCCTTTAGCACATTTGAGCCTTCCGCTCATTGGATTAGGCGAAGTATGGTATAAAGGGGAACGATTACCCTCTGAACAAGCCTTAAAACAACTGGGATGGAATGCCTTGCGTTTCCAGGCAAAAGAGGCTCTGGCCTTACTGAATGGCACACAGTTTTCGGCGGCATATGGTGTTTGGTGCATGCTTCAAGTCCAAAGGCTCTCTTCTCAGGCTGATCTGAATGCGGCTATTGGATATGATGCATTCCACTGCCGACTATCGCCTTTGGATGCCCATATTCATCTGGTTCGTCCTCATGCCGGACAAATTCGGACGGCACAGGTGCTCCTGGAGTGGTTAAAAGGAAGTGAAATTGCTACCATGGAAAAGGCATCCGTTCAGGATCCGTATGCTTTTCGGTGTGTACCTCAGGTGCATGGCGCCAGTAAGGACGCCTTTGCGCATATCCGGCAAATGCTTGTTACGGAAATTAATGCAGTGACGGATAATCCCAATATTTTTCCGGATGATGATCTGATCATTTCCGGCGGAAATTTCCATGCACAACCACTTGCTTTACCGCTCGACTATTTAGCCATTGCCCTGTCCGAATTAGGCAGTATTTCGGAGCGAAGGGTGTATCAGTTGATTGGTGGTCAGCGAGACTTGCCTCCTTTTTTAACGGATGATCCAGGGTTGCATTCAGGCTTGATGATCGCGCAATACACAGCGGCGGCCATTGTTAACCAAAACAAAACCTTGTGCGCACCCGCATCTACAGATAGTATTGTAAGTTGCAACGGACAGGAGGACCATGTGAGTATGGCGGCAAATGCTGCAACAAAGGCCCGAAGAGTTGTGCTTAACCTGGAGCGCTTGCTGGCTATTGAGTTTATGACCGCCATGCAGGCGTTGGATTATCGCCAGCCACATCAATCCTCACCGATCATTCAGGATATCAGAATTCGATACCGCCAGGTGGTGCCACGCCTTGAGGCCGACCGAATTCTTAGTACCGATCTGGAAAAAACAGTACGCTTCTTGCGAACACTGCAAATAGCAGAATAAGCACGCATTCAAAGGATTTAGATACCTTCAATGCCCGTAACAGTGGTGTATTTGAAGGATAGCTTCTTATCCGGATGCACTAATTTGAAGGCAGATTGACAAGCAAGGGTGGCTTCATGGAACCCGCAAAGAATTAACTTCAGTTTGCCTGGATACGTGTTGATGTCACCAATGGCAAAAATGCCAGGCACATTGGTAGCATAATCAAAGGTATTTACCTCAATGGCGTTTTTATCTACACTAAGTCCCCATTCTCCAATGGGACCAAGCTTTGGCGTAAGGCCAAAAAGCGGGATAAAATGATCCACTTTGAGATTACTTTCTCCTTCTGTGTCGTGTAATATGGTGATTCCTTGAAGGTGTTGGTCGCCTTGTAATCCTACCACCTGAGCATTGGTGATGAGTTTTACCCGTCCTTGTTCAACGAGGTGATATACTTTTTCCACGCTGTCTAACGCGCCACGAAACTCGGTGCGCCGGTGAATCAAGCTTATTTCATTAGCCACATCTGCCAGATAAATGGTCCAGTCGAGCGCAGAGTCACCACCACCAGCTATTGCGATGTTTTTACCACGGTACATTTCAGGGTTTCGAACGAAGTATTCCACCCCATTATCTTCGAAGGTCTCAATTTGTTCAATGGGAGGTTTTCTTGGTTCAAAACTACCTAGTCCGCCGGCTATGAAAATTACGGGAGCCAGATGTTTGACGCCCCGGTGTGTGGTAACCAACCATCTGCCATCACCCTGTTTTTCAATAGATTCTGCACGTTCACCAAGGGAAAAGCCAGGGTTAAATGGCTTGATTTGTTCCATGAGGTTAGTGACCAGATCACCTGCAAGAACACTTGGATATCCTGGTATATCGTAGATGGGCTTCTTGGGGTATATTTCGGTAAGTTGTCCGCCTGGTTGAGGCAAAATATCAATCAAATGACACCGAAGTTTTAATAATCCAGCCTCAAAAACGGCGAAAAGTCCAACGGGGCCTGCTCCAATGATCAGGATATCTGTTTCAATTGTCTCTTTCATGAATACTGCGATCAATTGGCTACATCAGATCGCTATAATGTTGTTGTTTATCAAATTTTATCTCCGCCTTCTCTCTTGCATGTAGTGTCGATTCGATGGTTTAATGAACATATCCTTGCCTAACTTTCCTGTAATGGCGCCTAATGCACCCATAATGCCTCCCAGTAGGCCGGTAAGTAATATTAACTGAGTGGAAGAAACTCCCAGAAAAAGCTGTCCTACTTTTTCGGAAAGAGCACTGTTATTGGCATTGTCCTGAATCAAGGCTGCAATGCTCCATAATAAACTACCACCCAAAAATCCGGCAAAAAAGGCCTGCCATACGCTCCTTGTCAACCATCCGCCAACCAAAGCGGCTATGACAACCAATATCCACCACGGCAATCCGAAGTGAGAAACCTGGCCCAAAGCTAAAATCAGGAGTGCCCCTAAAAAGATGTTCTTTATCATCTAAATGATTGATTTTTATGCTACTTAGGATTGAATTTTTGTCTGCCAAGGATTCTTGTATTGGTTTCATCAGCAGATTTCAGGAACAATAGTTCATAATAGTTCCCGGAGGCCCAGGTGTCAACCATGTTATCATAGTAGGGACTTCCGGGGTTGCCACTTTGTCCGCCCGGGAATACCCCCAGCCCACGCACCTGATCATCCAGTTCAACGATCATACGCCAGGACGGACCATTGGCCTTTGACATAGCATTTGGAGCGGTTCGATGCCCCCCAATTTTGAGATCCAGCCTGCTAAAGGCATCTATTTGTCCCAAATGTTTCAATACAAATCCTTTTGCCTGGCCATAAACCACTTTTTGCTCAGGATGTTTTTGATAGTGTTCAACCATTTGTTGAAAAGATTCCAGAACGATGTCTTTGGCTGTTTCGCGAATGGTTGTGCCGGGGTGATCAAAATAAATACTGGATGTATCCGTTCCCAGCAATTCTACGAAACGCCATGCTTCCGGATAAACCATCTGGATTTTAGGGCTCTTGCCCCGGTTCAGATCGTCGGTCGTAACTTTTCCATTGCCGTTGTTTTCCAACGCTGCAATTTCATCCCAAGTAGTAGTATAACAAGAGTCAAACCATGTTTCAAAAAGCGTAGGGGCCAGATATTCGGCTTCATACCGATAGTTCCAGGACTGTAATTCACGTAACATCGACTTGCCTTCTTCATTTAATCGGGTTTGATCCAACATCCCGATCATGATGGGCAGCGCATCGGCAGCACGCTGGCTGAAGTTATCCATTTGCATGTTTTTCATGCTGTCGGCCGTTGCATTGGTCATGGCCGCTAAGCGATCGTAAATTCTACGACTACGCCAGTCTTCAAAATTACCTGTGTAATAATATGGATAGGATGGGGGAGTAGAGTGTTGATTCGCAGAGAAAACAAATCCTCTGCTTGGGTTTTTCATACTTGGAACAAGTGCCGCAGGTATGAAAGAATGCCAGGCATTAGCCCAACGGTCACCTTCCTGCACAAATCGTCCTTGCTGCTGACCTCTAACAGGGTATTTGCCCTGGGGCTGAATGGCAATGTCTCCTGATTTAGAAGCAAATATGAAATTCTGTGCCGGGGAGTCAAAACCAGGTATAGCATTTTTATAGTCCTCGTAGTTTTTGCCAGCATCCAGACCCAGAAACACGTCAAAAGCACTGTTTTCCGGGACATCGTGTGCGATCCATCTTAATGCACAATCTTTAAGTGGATTTTCCGGCTCGAAATCATATGTTACAGGGCCAAGTACGGTGTATCGAACTGTATCACGGAAGGATGGCTGGCCCTTTACTTTGATTTCCTCGTATCTCAATTGAACCGTTTTTACTTCATTGTCCAATTGGTATTTAGTTCGACTAGCATCTGTCCAGTGGATTTTGTACCAATCTGAAACATCATGACTTACATTGGTTACACCCCAGGCAATATGTTCATTAAAGCCGATCACAACACCTGGCACACCGGGAAGTGAAACGCCATAGGTATTCATTTCTGGTGTATGGATTTGCACCTGAAACCAGATGGAAGGCAAGGTGAGATTCAAGTGAGGGTCATTACAAAGAATCGGGTTGCCGGAGCGGGTCTTGGCCCCTGATAAGGCCCAGTTATTACTACCGGCAATCGGGCCATCGTTCATCCATTCATTGGTTTTACCAGTTTCCTGAATGGAACCAAGTGCATTGGTTGCACTGGCAACAAATGGCGGGGGTAATAACGGCCTTATGCCATCCCATTGGCCGGTATCGGGAATCACAGCTTGTTGTTTGGGATTCCATTCCGGATAGAGGTAATTAAAGGCTTCTTCACCTAATTGGGCAAAAGTGTTGGTGTTCTCCAGATCATCTTCCCAGGCACAAAGGGTTTCGGCCATGGCTTCGGTAACCAGTGCGGCTTTGAGGGGCGTCCATGGCTCTGGTTTGTAATCAAGTAATTTGAACTCAATAGGCCAGTCTGCAGGACTAATTTGTGCCAGCCAGGCATTTACGCCTTCTGTATAGGCATTTAATAGCTGCATAGTGGTTGGAGATTTGCTCCATCCGATCAGGTCATTTTCTGCTGCGTATACCATGCCTCTCCTTCTGGCCAGACGATCCAGTTTTAATGTTTTTTCACCCAATACCTCAGAGAGGCGGCCTGATGCCTTTCTTGCTGTAATATCCATTTGCCACAATCTTTGCTGGGCGGTAATATATCCTTGTACCCTGGCAGCATCTTCCAAATGCTGCGCAAAAATGTGGGGAACCATCAGGTCGTCATATACAATGTCAACCGGTCCCTTTAAGCCAGATATGGATATGTCCTTGAACCCTGGATGGTTCGCGGGTTCTGCATTGGCCCAAAAACCGGAAAAAGGGTTGAAAAAACCTCCGAGAGGGGGAATATTTTTATCCCCCATTGGTATGGGGCGGTTTAATTGCCAAAGGCAGGCAATTGTAAGCAAAAGAGCTAACAGGAACTTTAATAAACGCATGGGATAAAACAAGAGCGGCTAAGATAGCGGAAAATGGTAAAAAGCAGGCTGTATGTCAAAAATACAAATCTTTTTTTGGCAAAAATTGTCCTAAATACCAATGGTTTTGCCAGTCACCGGCTGCATGTATTATTGATTTGAAAATTTTTAAGAAAAAAAATGTTGAAAAATTGATTTATCCCGACAAAACCCACTAAAATTGCAGCAAGTAGTTTTTGTGTTTATTTGTTTGGGTTAGAATCCCTCGCTGCTAACAGTGAGGGATTTCTTTTTACTCCACGATAAGGCGCATAAAAAAAGGGGCCCAGTTGATACTGAGCCCCTTTTGCATTCGGATCTTACTCTTTTGGTCCGCCCTGCAAACGGTAGATGTATTTTTCAATATCCCGCCAGTCACCTGACTGAGGATTGGCTACTTCCACCCGAATTCTTTCAAATGCTTTGATGGCAGCCTCTTTATTCCCTTGGCGCTCATGAAGCATACCCAATTTTTTAAGGTAGTACAACTTCAGGTTGTCATTTTCTGAAGCATCACCAGCCTTCTCATAATAGTCCAAGGCTGTTTCGTAGTCTTCTTTTTCTGAATAACAATCACCAAGAACACCATATTTAACAGCTGGCAGCAAACTACCGGCTCCGTCAAACGCTTTCATTTGAGCGATGGCATTGTCGAAATCGCCGCTTTGGAGATAGCAAATGCCTGCGTAGTAGTGAGCCATATTTCCGGCAGGAGTGCCGCTGAACTTATCTGCCAATACCAGAAAGCCGTCAAAACCACCTCCAGGGTCATTTAACGCTAATTGAAAGGAATCCCGACTGAATTGTTGTTCCGCTTGCCACATGGCAGCAACGGCTTCAACCTGCTTGGGTTTAACGATCATTTCCTTGTACATCCACCACCCGGCTACACCCAGCGCAACTGCGCCGAGCACATAAAGAAGCAGGTTAGGGTATTTCTCCCAAAATGGAGCAGCATATGAAGATGCGGTTACTTGTTCCACTTCTACAACTTCGATCTGATCTGATTTGCGTTTAGCCATTGTTACACTGAATTTTAATATCGCTTTTCAAAAAATGCCCGCAAAAGTAGATAAAGTTTGTGTTGTGGTTAGCAAAAGTCGTAAAAATTGTTTAAAATCCTTTAGGTCTTTTGCTTTTCGTTTAATTTCGGTCATCCAAATCCGATTCCAGATACCTGTCTGGCGGAATGTTTCCTTGCTTTTCCCGTATCATTTCACACCAGATACAATCCTCTTTCCCGCAACCAGTACTAAATTCCAGTGCCTTTATCTGTTGAAATACCTGAATCATCCACTGGGTTACAACACGCAGGTCATCAGGGGAAAAAGTGATTTCTTCAACCGAAAAATTTCCTTTTTTATCAGGTTCCAGCCAAATAATCGCTGTTTTGCTTACTTTTTCAGGGTAGACCTTCGATTGATCGAGCAAAATCTGATAAAATGCCAACTGACGCCAGTAATCACCACCAAAAGGTGTTTCCACTGTTGGGGCCATTGTTTTTTTACGATCCGGCACTCCTGTCTTATAATCTACAATACGGATGGAATGATTATCAAGCCACTCTATTTTATCCAATACTCCTTTTATCGGCACTCCTTCATGCAGTACGCCTTCAAACCTTCGTTCTGCAATGGCACGTTTGCGCCAAAAAGGCACCTGCTCCAGATGTATGCGTCTAAGAGCATCTTTGCCAATGACCAGTCTTTGAGCCCAGTTGCTTTCAGAGAAAAAGCCTCTGTTGCGCTCCAACTCATCTGAAAATAGCTTTTGTAAGATATCTACAGAGGGCCATTCCAGCTTTTTATGTGCTTTCATGCGCAATAAAAACTGTTGCAAAGTGCTGTGCATGGCCAATCCATAGGCTGCAGCTTCGCTGGTGCTTCCTGGGACCTTAAGCACATCCTCGTAATAAAAAGCAAGTGGGCAACGCAAATATCGATTGAGCGAGGTAACACTCAGCGAATAATCCTTCAGTAAAGCAAGCAATAAATCACGGTCCGGAAGCATTACAACAGGTTTGGGAGGCTCCAGTAACAATAACATTTGCGCTTCCTGAAGCAATGATTCCGGAAGTCTCAGCTCCTGTTGAGGCAGGATCGTTTCCGCAACAAACTGACTTGTGGTCAGCGGCTTTCCGGCATCATCTGCTAATGCAAATGATATTTGCAACTTATGTTTAGCTCGGGTCATAGCTACATAAAACAACCGACGCCTTGCTTCCAGCGCATCTTCTTCTGCAGATCTTGTCAGGGTATCCGGAAGGTAAAATCGTCCTCTATTACCTCCTGAATTTTTGTCCCAGGTATCTTCTGTACAGTCCAGCATAAATACATGCTCAAACTCCAAGCCCTTTGCTGCATGGGCGGTGAGCATTTGCACTCCGGATTCGATTGAAATGGCAGTGTTTACCGGTAGCGGCAGCCGGTTATCGTCCATACTATGTAACAGATCCAATAACCGCTGCAATCCCATTTTGGGGTGCCGCAACACTTCCGACTGAACAAATTGGGAAAAAGTGTAGAGTATTTGCAGATATCGGGCTTTGTCCGGCTGCTTTAATGCCCAATGCAAAAGTCCTGATCCTGAGTAGATTTTTTCCAGCAACCCGGGTAAGGAAACATTTTGTGCATCTGAAATCCATTGATTCAGCTTTTTGCCGATTTCCAGAAAGAGAGCCGGTTGTTGTAATTCCAGCGTATTCAAGGCTTCCGAATCCTGCAGCAGGATCCGCCAACGTTTTCTGCCAGCTTCCAGCTTCTCTCTAACACGATATTTCTCCTCTGTGCCTGTTGGAGAAAGCGGATCCTCCAGCTGCGCTGAAAGTGAAAGTATAGCAAGGTCTAACGGTGGAAGCCCCCAAAAATCCGCGTGTAGCAATTGGAATAAGCGGTATTCGCCGGAAAATGCCAGTCGGGATTCCTCCAGGATATAACCCAACAACGATCTGATATGCCTGATGAGCGGCAAATCCAATATATTCAGAGGTTTTTTGGTTTGATAAGGGATGCCCTTTTTTTCAAACAGGTTCAAAATCCGGTCAGCCTGTCTGTGTCTGGCATATAAAATGGCAATGTCCTGAGGCTTGGTTCCTTCAGCAATCAATTGTTCAATTTGATGTACTATTTGAACAGACTCCTGTAAGCGATTGACAAATTTGACTACTTCTACATCCCCCTGAATGTTTGGTTGACCTACTAATTCTTTTTGCAAATGGTCAGATGCAAACAAGTGAACAGCACGCAAAGTATTATGCTCAATGACCCGTGAGGCTGCTTCCAGTATGGATTGGGCAGAGCGATAGTTTTCTTCTAATACGATGGTTTTGAGGTTGTTAGCATATTTTTCCTGAAAATCCCTCAGGTTTTGCAACCGTGCCCCCTGAAACTCATAGATGCTTTGGTCATCATCCCCTACAATAAATACATTCGGGCTCTCCCAAAAGTCAAGCAATTGTTGAAGTAATTGAAATTGAGCTCCGTTGGTATCCTGAAATTCGTCAACCAGGATGTATTGGTATCTTTCCTGGTAGTTAAGCAACAAAGCCTTGTTTTTTTCAAAAGCTTTTAATACCCAGAGCAACATATCCTCATATTCGTATCGGGCAGATTTTTCTAATAAAGCAGAGAACTTGGGAAAAAGGTCTGCGGCAGCTTTCAGTCTTTCTATCTTTTCTGTAACCTCCTGAATCTGAGCAGTTTTTGGATCTCCTTTGCGATAGTTTTTGCCATTCTTCTGATAAATGAATTGCGGATTTTCCGGTATTCTTTTTAAAAAATCATCGCATTTTTTGCGCACATGACCTGCCGACCATCCTTCTTTTTTCATGGTGGCAAACAAATCCCGTAAATGTTCTTCAAACTGGAATACATCCTTTTTTCCATCTCTCAACGGATGATCGGGAGGCAGTTTTTCCAGTAACGACCGTACCACTTCAATCCGTTCCAGATCGGTTAATGGCTCTGGGTTTCCTTTGGAAAAATATTCCGCCTGATCCTGAATGACCCGGTTGCAGAAAGCGTGAAATGTAAAGATAGGCACCTGCTGTGCTCCCGGACCAATACGTTGAATTAAGCGCTGCCGCATTGCACTTGCCCCTGCATCTGTGAAGGTGAGGCAAAGAATATTCTGGGGCCGAGCATCCGTTTTGAGGAGAATATTGCCAATTCGGGCAGTCAAAAGGTGTGTTTTTCCGGTTCCCGGACCCGCAACCACCAGAACAGCGCCTTCAACCTGATCCACAGCAGCTCTTTGCGCCGGATTTAAGGTGTCCAAAAAAGCCAAAAAGGCCTCATTGCGTTGTTGAAGTTCTGTCATGGATTAAAGGTAAGAACAATTGATTACATGAATAAAGAGGGGATATAAATACATGAGTGAAGAGTACATGAGTGAAGAGGGAGGCGGTGGGTTTGGCATTTCAGGGGGCCTTTGGCCTTAATGACATTCCCCTTTGGAATTGGGGCCAAAGGCCCGTGTATATCCCAGTCCCAACCCCCTCCCTCTTCACTCATGTACTCTTCACTCGTGTACTCATTTCCTCCCTCATCAATCCATGTACTCATGTAATTAAAACCCTCCGTCCATGCCTTCCGTTTCAATTCGGGTGTTTTTCCGACGGAACAGAGACACGTCGAACTTGCCAAATCGATATGAAAAATTAAGCTTTACCAACTGCGGGTCTCTTCTACGCCAGGTTTCCTGTGTGAAATAATCTGACTCCGTAAATGAACCTGTTCTACGGGAACGGAAGATGTCCTGCACGTTCAAAGTGATACTGGCTGTTCTTTTCCACAAGTCTTTCCGAATAGAGCAGTCTACATACCATACAGGTATGGTATATCCTTGTGCAGTGCTGCTTGGGCCGCCCCATGGGCCACCACGACCACCACCATGGCCACCACGGCCGCCACCTCCGCTCCCTCCGGTATCAAAGGCAGTGCGACTTTGATATGATGCATTCAGCTGGAGGGTGAAACTCTTTGGAAGCTTCAGATTCAGATTTTCCTTCACAAAAAAGGTAAATTGCTCGTTAGTCAGTCCTGCCTGAACATTGGATGCATCTACAATGGAATTGTACATGTTGAAGTTGGTTGTGAACTCCAATATCTTCCAAAAGTTGTTTTTAAGGGTTAATTCTAAACCATAAGCCTGGCTTGAATTGGCATTTTCAAAGGTTGATACAATAACCGTATCCCTATAAATAGCCGGGTCATATTCCGGGAACAGATATCGTGTCAGCAGGTTAGTGGAGCGTTTGTAATAAACGGATACCAACATGTTGTGCTGTTTGCTGAATACATTCTGGTAATTCAATTCCAGTGAGTTATTGAATTCCGGCTGGAGGTTTGGATTCCCTCTGGAAAGATTCAGAGAGTCAGAAAAGTCCGGGAATGGGATGAGTTGGAAGAAACTCGGCCGGTTAATTCTGCGGGTAAAGCTTAATTGGAACTGGTCGTCCTCATTTACTTTATAGGTCAGGAACAGGCTGGGGAATAGTTGAAGCGGGAAGTCAACGTTAAAGGTGGAATCAGAATCCAGCAAGACTCCGGTGTATTGGGAACTTTCTGCGCGTAAGCCCACCTGATAACCCCATTTTTTAAAGGATTGACTGAAGGTTCCGTATGCGGCGTAAACCTGGTCATTAAACTTGTAACGGTCTGCAAAACCCGGTACGCGGTAGAACTCCCCGTCTGCCAGGGAGTCCTGGAAATTGGCGTTTTCACTTCTGAAATTACGAAGTGCGCCACGTGCACCCAATTCCATTTTTAACCCGTTGCCCAATGGATTGACAAAATCAGCCTGGAAGGTGTAAAATTCATTGCTACCACTGCCTGTTTGTTTCTGGCTGGAGCGGAGGATGCTTTGGTTTGGATAATCCGTAATGAAAAAACCTTCATTATCTGATATGCTTCCGTTGATATTGGCGTCGGCAGTAAATTCTTTCCCTTCTTTTGGAAATAGATGTTTGAACAAAATCTGACCACCATAATTCTCGTAGTTACGTTCTGAATCCGAATTTCGAATCGCCTCGCTGAACCCGAAAATATTGCCTGATTTCAATGAATCTGTACGAATATTTATCAGATCACTATTTTTGAAGGAGCCTCTATTGTAGTTGCCGCTTACTGAAAGCGTATTCCGGTTGCTGATAAACCAGTCGAAGCCACTGCGCCCCATAGCAAAGAAGCCGTCGCTTTGCGAATCATTATCCTGAAAAATGTTGGTTACAGGTCGAAATTCCTGACCTGGCAAAGGTTCATTAAAACGGTCTGTTCCACCTGTACTTAAAGAACGCCGCTGATTAAAGTTTCCACCCAAAAAGACATTGATTTTGCCTTCCCGGGCATTTAAGTCGCCGCCAAGGTTTACACGGCCACGCATATCCACACCCGCCCGTACGGAACCATTATATCCAATCTTTCGGTCTTTTTTCAATACAATATTAACAATGCCTGCACCACCTCCAGAGGCATCATATTTAGCGGAAGGGTTTGTGATTACTTCAACGTTATCAATGGCATCTGCGGGTATTTGGTCAAGCGTAAGGTTGGATGGGCGTCCGTCTACAAAAATTTGCGGTGCTGCATTGCGCATGGTCAGATTGCCATCTATATCGACATTTAGGGATGGTACGTTTTTTAACGCATCTTCTGCTGTGCCACCGGCAGCCACATTGTCTTTATCAACCCTGTATACTTTTTTATCGAGTGCCAGGGTAATCTTACTGGCCTCTCCAACCACTTCTACTTCCTGAAGCATCTTGCTGGAGGCGCCGAGTTTGATATTGCCGAGGTCTTTATCTACAGCACCGGCCATTGCCCCCATGTTTCCGTTCCCTTGCGGACGGTTGCCACCTGGTCGTCCGCCAATATTAAAGGATACTTTTTGCTCAAAGGTGGCATAACTCAAATAATTGATTTTGAGCGTGAATTCACCCATAATGGGTAGTTTCTCAAGGCTAAATTCTCCATTCGCAAGCGTAAGCTGGCCAGCAATGATGGAGGGCTTCATTTTTTTGCTGGTGGAGTCAAATTTCATTCCGATTAACTGAACCGAGGCATATGCCAGTGGTTCGCCGGTAGTTTCGTCTACTACTTTCCCATAAAATCGGCCGATATTGGCCTGAGCGCCCATTCCGGGGCCGCCACCTGGACGCCCTTGTGGGATTTGCGCCTGAGCGATAAGCGGTAAAAGCAGCAAGGTCAGGGTGATGCCAAGCATTTGGATACAAGGCATAGCTGAAGGTTTTTGCATGATATGATATTTTTTGGAAAATCCTTAAGTAGTTATTTGCGTTTGAGTACCAGGCTGTCTGCCGGATATTGAGCCTGAAGCGTATCCATACAGGCTTGTGCCCATTGTGTCAGGGTTTGTTTTTGTGCTTCTGTCAGAGCGGCATCACGGTGTACCCAGGTATAAGAGCCTAGTGGCATTTTGCCTTCCTTAACCATTTCAATGATTTCTTCAAATTTGTGGTTCTGAACGGCAATTTTGCGCTTAGTAAACTCTGAGAAGTTGAGCTCACGTTTCCCTTCGTTGACGTGGTTGGCTAACCAGGACGCTATTGGTTGGATATTTGCATACCATGGGTAACGGGTGAGGTTGCTATGGCAATCATTGCATCCAACATCCAAAATAGTATTTACCTCATTCGGGATCGGATATTTTGATGACATATGATACACCTGATCATTCGACAGGTTTCGTTTCGGGCGGTATAATTGAGCCAGCAGCAACAATGCTGCAAACCCATATATTATAGGGCGTATAAATTTTTTCATGGAACAAAGGAACGCAGACTTGCCAGTCTGGTTCACGTGTGTAGATGAAAGGCCTGTTTGTGGCGATCATGGGGGATTAAATCTCCAAAATTCGGGTATTGGTCGCCACATGGTCGCAAATAGCCTCAAGGTACCTGTATCTTTGAAAGGGTAAATTGAATTATTTATGATCAAAATGAGTAATGGCAAATTAAATCAGCCAGTGTTCAGATACTTGTTGGTGCTTTGTTTTTGGGGTATATGGCTGGCATTGCCTTTTATTATGCTTGACGAGGATGATGTAAGGCACCGGGAGTTCTTTATCAAAATCCTTCCAGCATCTATAACCAGTATTGTATTGTTCTTTATTCTGGCTGAATGGCTTGGGCCACGCTTATTGCGACAGCAGAAAATAAAAGTGTATCTATTCACTGCCCTGGGTTTGTCGATCTTGTTTCTGATATTACAGGGATTATTCAAAACCTGGTTGTTGTCGCCTGATCATAAAGGGCTGGCATTTCACACCTTCAGAAGCCTTGCGCATGTTTTTCTGGCAGCAGCCCTGGGTATCGGCTATGCATTGGTGCGTCATACGCTGGGTGAAGAAAAATCGAGACAGGAGGCACAACAAGAGCGATTAAAATCAGAATTAGCCTTTTTGCGTTCTCAAATCAGTCCACATTTCATTTTTAACGTACTGAACAGTATTGTATACCTTATCCGCTCCAAATCGGATCAGGCTGAATCAGTTACCTTACAGCTCTCCTCGCTCATGCGTTATATGCTTTATGAAAGTGGCGATGCGCAGGTCTCCCTCGAGAAGGAGGTAGGGTATTTAAAAAACTACGTGGAGTTACAAAAAGTGCGGTTTGAAGAAGATGTAGACATCAGGCTAAATATTGAAGGAACAGTAGGTGCCCAAACCATCGAACCTATGTTATTGATTCCTTTTGTGGAAAATGCATTTAAACATGGTGTAGGGTTAATTAAGGATCCGTTGATAGATATATTACTCACTATTAAACCAAATAGTATGCATTTTAAAGTACAAAACAAGATCACAAAGGATTCCACAGAATATAAGGATCAAAACTCCGGTATCGGATTGCAAAATATACGAAGGCGTCTGGAGTTGCTTTATCCTGGGCAACATCAATTACAGATTGCGGAATCCGGCAATTTTTTCCACGTAAACCTGACCCTTCAATTTACCTGAATTTGCCATGAAACTAAAATGTCTGGCAGTAGATGATGAAAGCCTGGGGCGGAAAATGCTGGAAGAAAACATCCGGCAAGTCCCGTTTCTGGAGTGGATAGGTACCTGCAAAAATGCTTTTGAAGCTATTGAGGTGCTCCAGCAACAGCCTGTGGATCTCATGTTCCTGGATATTCAGATGCCAGGAATGCTGGGTACAAAATTATTGGAAACGATCCCTCAGAAACCTATGGTGATCTTTGTAACAGCATATTCCAACTTTGCTGTGGAAAGCTATGATCTGGATGTGGTGGATTATCTCATGAAACCAACACCCTTTGACAGATTCCTGAAAGCTGCTAATAAAGCATTAGAGATTAAGCAAAAAGACCTGGCATTTACTAAAACGCCAGGTCCTGAGGTGAATGATTTCTTTTATGTAAATGTTGAATACTCCCTGGTTAAAGTGCGAATTCCTGACATAACGCATGTGGAGGGCATGAAAGATTATATCAAAATCTTTCTGCATGGAATTACAAAGCCTGTTATCACCAAGTCCACCTTAAAAGGTATTGAAGAAAAACTTCCGGCCCAATCCTTTATGCGGGTACATAAGTCGTTCATCGTCAATCTAGATCGGATAGAATCTATTCGTAATCGGGAGGTCAGGATTGGACCCTGGGAAATCCCGGTGGGGGAGTCCAATATGGAAGAACTCATGCGTTTTGTTCAAAAAAGCTAGTGGTTCTCCCACTTAGTTGCTGGAAAATAGGGGAGCAGATTTTAGGGTATGTCAAGGCGTTTGGAGGGCGTAATGCGAGACATTATTACCGACAAACAACGATGACAGGCGCTAAAAGCTGC
>JBIKUE010000193.1:0-6683 GCA_044347755.1 Saprospiraceae bacterium | reverse complement strand
TCATTGTGCATGGCAATACAACCTGCTTAGATGTGATACCTCTTCCCATTCCATCGGCTCAGATAAATACTGATTTCTTTTCTTTTCAAGGAACTTTTTTTACCGCACCTTTAACGTACGAGATGTGTTTTATCTCTATCCAAAAGCGGTCACGAAGACCCCTCCACCACTCCCACCTCCTCCTCCGTCAATCCATACAACCCATACACCAAACGATCTACCTCCTGCTCCTCCGCCGACGTGTCCGCCTGCGCATCCGCACGCTTGAGCGCAAGTATGCGGGTGACGAGGGCCTCTATCTCCGCTTCCTGTGATGGTGTGGCCGGGGGAATGGGGATTTGTTCAACGTATTGTTTTTTCCATCGAAGATATCCTCCACGTATTTCAGAACTGATTTTTGCAAAAAAGAACAAAGTCAATTTTGAGTTTAGTATCCCTAATAAGAGTTTTGAATCTGATCCTAAAATATATGCCGTTGTATCACAATACTGATCTAATGAATCAATATTGAACTGGCAATTAATCGCAATTTCTGCAAACTGGATCTTCGGTCTCTCAAACTCCCTCCAATAATCCACGGAATCCTGGATCTCATACCATTGATAGGTTCCTTCTTTGCGGCCATTCCAGGCGCCTGTCCAGTTTTTGGGTTTGGGCATCAGGCGGTCCTTAAAGGCGCTTAAATAATTCAACACAGCCGGGTATTCCTCTATCCGGATGCCTCTTCTGGTAAATATCAAATACTTATCACTCTTCGGCGTCTGATACCGCTTGATATCCCGCCCGGCCAAGAACGGCTTGATCACCTCGGCACTTTTGGGGTCTTCCGCTATGAGGCGCTCGCGGGTGGCGGCATCTATCACAAAAGCTTCGTTGAGGCCGGTTAACACGCCCCGGTAAATCTTCCCCTCCACGTATTCGCCTAAGGGCTTGCCGGCGCGGCGGAGCTTGTCGAGCAGTTGCTGTACGGCCTGGTTGGTGAGGGTCCAGCCGGAATCCTGCAAGCCGCTGAGCTGCACCTGAAACTCCTCCGCGCGCAGGTAGGCGCTCAGGCCCTCCGGGAAATCGAGGGTTTGCACCTGGGTGGCCGCAAACTGCCCGGCCGGGGGCGCTTTTTCCATTTCAAACACACAGGGGTAGGTGGTGGCTTCCTCAAACACCGGCAAATCGCCAAAATCGCGCACGGCCAGGATGCGCTGCTGTTTTACGTATTGCCGGAGCTTGTCGCCATAGCCCGCCCGCATCCATTTGTTGGGCAGGATGTAGCTGAATTGTCCGCCCGGGCGCAGCACCTGCATGGCGCGCTCCACAAAATACACGTACAGATCGGCAGTGCCGCTGAAGGTTTCGTAATGCCGCTGGAAATGCGGCTTGAAGGCCGTGAGTTCTTCCTGCCGGATGTACGGCGGATTGCCCACCACACAATCAAACCCGCGGAAAGCGCCGTCGTCGTCCAGCACTTCCGGGAACTCAAAACGCCATTCAAAAGCGTCGCGGAAAATGGCATTGGAGCGTATCTCTTCTATCTGCGCTTCGGTTTTGTCCAGTTCGGCACTGATTCTGGTTATTTCCGCCTGTTGTTTTTTGCTTTCGGCCTCCGACAGCCCAAACAACTGCCCCTGCTGCGTGAGGTTGAACAACTCCCCGCCCAATTTGGCTTTCTTTTTCAGCAGCGGATCGTTGCGGTGTATCTCCGCCTGGAAATCGTTTTTCACCTGATTGATGAGCAGCAACAGGCCTTGTTTCACCTCCTTGTCGGTAGCGCGGTGGTAATCGCGCACATAACCGCGGTAGGTCTGAATATCGTATTTCAGACTTTTCAGGGCTTTGCTCAGGTCTTCGTCCAGCGCAAAGCGACTCACCAGCGAGTTGCCCTGCTTGATGTTGATGTCAATATTGGGCAGGGTTTCCAGCTCGCTCCATTTGCTCCCCGGGGTGTAATACGCGTTTTTCAACAGCTCTATCCACAAGCGCAAGCGACAGATTTTCACCGAATTGGGGTTAATGTCTACCCCGAACAGGCAATGCTCAATGATGCGTTGTTTTTCATGGAACAGGCTTTCCTGAATGCGCTGCATTTCGGTGGGCGCCTGACCTTTTTTCAAGCGGTAGCTGAAAAAACCTTCCTCCCAGATGAGGATGAGCTCGTCGTTTTCCACCCGCGCCTCCACAGGCAGGCGCGAGCCATCGCGGTCGGCCAGGATGCGAAGATCGGATTTCAGGGCAATGATTTCGTTCAGCGCCGACACCAGGAAGTGTCCGGAGCCCACGGCCGGGTCGCAGATGCGCAGGGAGTGCACCACCGCATTGCTCTCCAGGATTTCCGCCCGGGAGCGACGGTCAATGAGGTGATTTTTCAGGTCTTCAAAATCGGCGCAGTTCCAGCCGAAATGCGCGTTGAATTTGCCCACCACGGCCCGGCGGATGGTTTCGCGGCACATGTACATGGTAATGAAGCCGGGCGTGAAAAAAGAGCCGTCTTTGTAGCCGTTCAGTTTTTCAAAAATGAGTCCCAGCACGGCGGCATTGATGAGCGTTTTGCCTTCCTCCTGAATCTCCTGCGCGCCTTCGGAGGAGAAATCGTACGCGTCGAGAAACTGAAACAGGTATTCCAGGGTGCGCAACTCGCCGCTGCGTTTTTTGCCGGCGGCGTCTTTGAGCACGGTAGCGCCGGCAATGGGCAGGCTGAGGCGGTCTTTCAGGCTGTTGATGCGCAGGGTTTGACTTTCCAGGTCGGCAATTTCAAACAGCGAGCTGTTCAGGTACGGCACCTTGCTGAAACGGGCCTGCACATCGGCCGGGCGGGCGGCAGGTTTTTTGGCCAGCACATCAAAAAAGAGCTCGTTCAGCTCGTCGAAATCCTTGATCCGGTCGAAGTTCAGGAAGCGGTAATCCGGGTTTTGTTCCTGGTAGCTGAGCAGTTGCGCCTCCAGCAATTTGAGGAACAGCAGCCGGTTCATCCAGGTGATCACCAGCTCCAGGCCCACGTTGAAGAGTTGTTCCTCGCGGGTATCGCCGTATTGCCGGGCATTGGGCAGTCGGCGCAGGCAGTCTTCCGTTTCGAGCGTGGCAATCACATTTTCCAGCAGTGAACCCGGGTGTCGACCCTGGGCGCTTTTGCGGGTAATCACCTTTTTGCCGCCCTCTTTGGTTTCCTCCAGCCCGATGAGGTGCAGCAGTTCGTTGTAAAAACCTTTGTCGAGCGAATTGCTATCGTTGGCAAAGGGCAGTTTCAGCAGGTGAACCGGCGAAAAGCCCTTGTACAGCGGAATCAGTTTGGCATCGTTGGCCGCATCGGCATCGAAAGCAATCTGCGTGTAATCCTTGAGGTTGAAATAGGTAAATGGCAGTTGGCCCACAATGGCCGGCAGGAAATCCGCCCCGATGGTTTTGTAGATCAGGTCGGTATTCTTTTTGGCGGCTTTGGCGTTGTGGTAGTATTCCAGCAGTTTTTTATGGTGATAGAAAAAACGTTCAAAGTCTTTTTCCTCGAACACAAACCACTGGTGTATATCGGTGATAATAAGCGTTTTGATGCTGTGGTTCTCGTTGTCTACGCGTTCGCGCAGGTAATAGTACACCAGTTCCTGCAGGGCTTTCCGGTTGAGGTCGGAGGTACTCACCATTTCCCCGGCGTTTTTGGGGCGTTTCACTTCCAGCAGCACAGCGGCCGGGCTTTTGGCCGTTTTTCCGCCGTGGATCACCAGATCGGTACGTTCCTTGGAGGCCAGCAAGAAATCGTTTTTATACCAGATATCATTCAGGAAATCGCGCAGGTGATCGCGCACATTGGTTTCGCTTTCCTCCAGATCAATATTGGAGAGCAGCGTGCGCAGGCAATTTTTGAAGTGTTCAATGGCCGGGCGGGCCACTTTTTCCTTTAGGTATGCTTTATTAAGAGATTGCCGGAGGTTGAAGGGTGTTTTATCCATGGGCGGGGATTGAGTTTTCGGAGGCAATGATAGGGATTTTGTGGTATTGGGGGCCTTATTACATTTTTGGGCACACGTTTGGGGACATTATCCACTTTTTGGGACATTATCGGAGGTCATCATAGATATTGTAAATGATCTCGCCAATATGAACGTTGCCACTGAATTTGCCAGATGTCTGTTTGACGATATGGACATATTGTCGTTTTTTGATGAATGCTCAGTCTACTTTAAAAAAATTATTAAGATATGCAATATATTTACTATATTGCTGTGCAATCAGGTGTTCTTCGGGATAAATAGCCAATCGCAGTTCTGCATCTCCCAATAATGCCAATCCTGCTGTTTTTAAAGACTTATCCACTGTTGTTTCCAACAATTGCTCATACAATAACCCTATATTAATACTTGTCATGGCAACATCTAAATTATGGACTTTCGGGTTCTGCTGCGCCATTTGCCTGTAAATCTGCAAAGCTTCTTCGTACAAGGACCGCGCTTGACTAAACTCTTTTTGAGTTTTATACAAAAGCCCCAAATTGTTCAGCGTCATCGCCACATCAAGCAGGTAGGTCTCTGGGCTCTGCTGCGCCATTTGCCTATAAATCTGCAAGGCTTCTTCATACAAGGGCTGCGCTTGGCTAAACTCTTTTCGTGCTTTATTCAAATTCGCCAAATTGTAAAGCATAGTAGCTACATAAGGCAGGTAAGCTTGCGGACTCTGTTGCGCCATTTGCCTGTAAATCTGCAAGGCTTCTTCGTACAAGGGCTGCGCTTGACTGAACTCATTTCTGTCTGAATACAAACTCGCCAAATTATTTAGTGTCATTGCCACATCAGGAAGGTAGCTCTGCGGGCTCTTTTGAGCCATTTGCCTTCTTATCTTCAAGGCTCCTTCGAACAAGGGTTGCGCCTGGCCAAACTCTTTTCTTTGGTAGTACAAGCTCGCTAAATTGTTCAGCGTCATTGCCACATCAGGCAGGTAGGTCTCTGGACTTTGCTGCGCCATTAGACTATAAATATTCAAGGCATCTTCGTACAAGGGTTGCGCTTGGCTAAACTCATTATCTTGGTAGTACAAACTCGCCAAATTATTCAGCACCGCAGCTACATAAGGCAGATAGTTCTCTGGGCTCTGCTGCGCTATTCGCCTATAAATCTGCAAGGCTTCTTCATACAAAAGCTGCGCTTGGCTAACCATTTTTCGGGCTAAATACAAATTAGCCAAATTGTTCAGCACCATCGCCACATCAGGCAGGTAGGCCTGCGGATTCTGCAGAGCCATTTGCCTTCTTATTTTCAAGGCTTCTTCGTACAAGGGTTGTGCTTGGCGATATTGGTTATGACCCTTTAAAAAGTAAGCATAAGCGAATAGATTTTCATGATTTTTGTCCGCACGGAGGGATTGCTCAAAATATCCCTTCGTTTGCTCAAATCGTTCGGGCTGGTTAAAATCCGTCGCTATAAGGCGGGCAAGGATGAGATACTCATTCGCTTTGTCGCTAAGGTTTTGTTGGTTTCGGGTCGTTTTCTCGTTCAACTGTTCTTTTTCACGCAGCAAGGCATCCAATTCGAGTCCCATGATCTCGGCATCAAAAACTGCACGGGCTTCCTTAAATTCACCTGCATTAAAATGGTTCTTTGCCAGACGCAGTCGTTCCGTATCAAGCGGTATTCGCTGAAAGTCTTCAGCCAATTTGATGACCTCAGCTTTGAGTGTTTCCAGATCACTTTTTTTTTGGGTTCGCTTCTGATCAATGATTAAAAGTTCTGACGGAAAATCCTCATCATTGGGATATTGCTTGATTTTCTCTTGAGTATTTCGGAGTTGTCTGTCCAATTCCTGGATTTCCGACTCCAAAGTTTTGTATTGATCGGCTTCCTTCAGGTTGATAACAGCAACTTGATTGCCGTCACCAACTATTACATTACCGTCCGCATTAATGTGGGCGTTTACGATGTTTCTACCACTTTTTATTTCAATCATTTGGTAGGGTTACTTTGGTTATTATCACCTATTATGACGTTACCTCCTGCGTGTATTGTGCCTGTTACTATATTCTTGCTATTGATGATATTAATAGTATTATCATTAGCGGCTTTGAATTGCAGTTGCTCATACATCGCTTTGAGCTGCTGCTCCAAGTCTGGTTCTTTTTTAATTGCTTTAGCAACGGCATTTTCAACAGCGTCAACATTTAGCCTTTCAATGGGGTCGGTTTTAAGATCCTTAATGATTTCCTTAGGCTCTTCATCGTCTTTAAGGAAAACAGGGCGGAGCCAATTCACCGTTGCATCAGTAAAATCAGTAAAGAAATCCTTAATAGACTTATTCTCCTTAAGAGTCTTGGCCAAGTAGCCCACTATGGTGCCAATCATGGCGGTTGTTGTTGCTGGTTCCATTTTTATTCATTTTGTTGCAGCTAACCTTTGTGCTGACGAAGTTGCAACGTTTAGGGATAGTTTTCGGCAGTATTTAGTTCTGTTAATTTCAATTTCAAGTTATAGCAACTTTCGATCTCGAAGTTCAAAAGCTTCTTGACCACCTTCTAATGATAGTAGTTTTTCACGATACCTTGTATTCTCGACAGTTATTGGCAAGAAATTAGTTAAGTTATCCTTTTCATTTATTGTTAGTGAGTAGATGAGCTCTGAGTCTGCATTTACTACGAAATTTGCGTTGTGAGTAGCAAAAATTATTTGCCGATTCGCCTTCTTCTTCTTGATTAAATGCACAAGATATTCTGCAAT
>JBIKUE010000079.1:0-23840 GCA_044347755.1 Saprospiraceae bacterium | reverse complement strand
TCATTGACATGGAATACCACAGCAGAACTGAGGTGGTATTACAATATGCGTAAGCGTATTCTAAAAGGTCAATCCGGCTACAACCTTTCCGGCGCCTTTTTCGGCCTTCAAATCAATCGATATGATATGGTAAAAAATAAGGTAAAAATTAAATCTGAAGACGCCCCAACCGTAATAGAAGCACGTGATAGGAGGAATTATTGGACGAGCAATATTGTGTGGGGTATTCAGCAGCGAATACTTGATCATGGGTTTATTCAATTCAAAATTGGTGCCGGAAGCACATTTGGCGGTCATAATTACAAATATACTGGGCCCGGTCAGCCGTTGACAAAAATCGGCAGGGATAATGAATTGAATATCGTGGGAGAATTGAAGGTTGGTTTTGCGTTTTGAAGATCTGTGGAAATTACATGATTGACGATTACTCTTCAATCAGGTACTTTAGCTAACAGCATTTCATCGCTCGCGGTCTGATAACACGCACCCGGAGTGCCCGGCTCTCCGGGCGCATCAAACCGACAAAAGCAGCCGTCCATCTGGAGCTTGAAATCGCAACCGCCGCAACCTTCGCCGGTGCAGGCGGTCCAGTAATGATCGGCAAAGAATTTTTGGTTCGGCCCCTCTTTTAGCCGGACGGCTATGAAAACAGATTGCTCAATGTCTCCTGCCAGTCGGCTTTCAATGGTAAGCCACCAGGCGTTTTCTATGAATTGGCGGTCTACGCGCTCTACCGTGCCCATTTGCGGCATATTGGCAGAAGCGGAACGCACCAGCACTTCTTCGCTCACCACGAGTAGCAAGCGGTTGTTCACCATGGCGGCCACCGGATCGCGGAGCGGGTCGAAAAAGCCGTCGGTGGATTGCGCGT
The DNA here is from genome assembly GCA_044347755.1 of Saprospiraceae bacterium. GTDB lineage: Bacteria > Bacteroidota > Bacteroidia > Chitinophagales > Saprospiraceae > M3007. The sequence continues at coordinate 22,969 of JBIKUE010000079.1, read as the reverse complement.
GGCTCAAAATGCAAGTGCATAGCAGTAAGAAGGTGCAATACGCTTTCATGGCAAATTAAGATTATAGGTTATTCATCAAGTTCCGTTGTAACCTTAACAAGCGGCCTGATCAGGGAAAGTGATTGCCCGGAGGACAGGTCGCAGCAACCTTGGCATTGGTGATGAACCACCCGACAGTTGTTGCAGCCGGGTGCTGAACAAATAATGGCCTGATTATCGGCAAAATAAAAGCGACTCGATGGCTCCGGGCGTAATCGCAGACTCAGGATGAAAGGCTGCCGGGATTTGGCCGGATAGATACCGCTAAAGACCAGAGATTCCCCGCCATCCGGTTCTTTTTGCCGGAAAACTGCCTGCACACGTACAGATTTTTCCATCCGCGTCTCCAGCGATTTTGCGAGCACGTATTCGCTTACCAGCAGATGCAGGCAGCTGTCTTTTTGCACAGCCACCGGGTGTAATGCTGGATCAAACCATTTTTCCTGTGCCTTTGCCAAGCCGCAGGAGAGGAGTAGGAGAAGGGTAGGTATAAGTGGTTTCATGGGTTGAAGGGTTTAATGTAACGGCGGGTTTAGCCGCCGCTGTTTGAGGGGGGTGCGTGAGTATGAATCTTCCGGTTGACATGTCCCGGAACGGAGTTCCGGGATACATGGTCGTCAATCCTGAGCGGTTCCGTAGAGCATGTCTTTTAATTTGGAGCCTTGTACTTCCGGCATCTTATAAGCGCTGTTGAATTTTTCGAGCGTTTCGTCGATGTCGTTTTTCAATTGTTTGAATTGGGCAGGCAGGGCGGCGGCACAGGCTTTTTCATTTTCATAGTTGCCGGCAATTTTGGAGAACTTCTTATAGTACTCGCTGCCCTGACTCACGAAATTGCTGTACTTATCAATGAAAGAGCCCACACGGTCTATGGAAAATTGCAGGTTGGTGGTGGCCCGGCTCAGGAGTCGCGGATCAGGCAGGGCAGGCATGCCGTTGGTATTGGCCGGAATTTCGCCCAGCGCTTTGGATACATACACATCGAGCATGCCATAGAGTCGCTCCCAGTCGTCGCCGTCACGGCAACTGATGAGCGGAATGGTGTAACCAACCTGTCGTGCGCAGTCGGAAAAAAGCGCTTCACACTCTTTTTTCAGGGTGAGGTTGGCTTCGCGGAGGTATCCTGTTTCGTAATAGATCACATTGAGGTCGTTGTGCATGCGCACGGTGAAATCCAGTACACAGGCCACTTTCTCAATGCTTTCTTTTTTTTCTTTTTCCTCTCCACCGCCTACCGCAAACCCCACAATGGAAAAAGCGGCAGAGATATAAGGATTTGTTTGCAGGAGTGCCGGCATCTGGAAGTTAAACTTGCGTTTCATGCGTTCTTCCACGATGTTTTTGGCCTCTTTGAATTCCGGGTAATTGTGCGGGTTCGACAGGTTGGAAAGGCCCTGTTGGGCTTTCAGACTGCTCAGGTGATGATCCATGCTGAGCACTTTTTCGTAAAGCATTTTTACGATTTCGATGCTTTTGCGATAGCGCAGTTTGAGCAGTTTAAGTTCATGTTCCTGTTCCAGTTGGACCAGTGTTTCCTGCAACTGCATTTTTTCCCAGAGCATGGGGAAACCACATTCCGGAACCCGGTTGCGCGGATCTTGTAAGGATATATTCAGGTCCTGCAAACGAACCTGAAGCGGTTCAACCTGGTGTAAATATTCGTTTTCCAGCGATTCCAGGCCATTGGCGGTGGAAGCGAGAATGGGTTGCCACCAGAAGCTGGAATCGGCAACCGGGGAAGGCGTTCTTCCTGCCAGAAAGGAGCCTGGTAAAAGCCCTGACAGCAGGAAGAACGCAAAAATCAAGTAGTTTTTATGCGTTTTCATTGGTGGCAAATTGGGTGGTTATAAAAAGAGTGTGGCGCCCAGGCCCAAGGCCATGTACTCACCAAAAATCTCGTAGTTGTGGCTGTGGAGATCTGCGTTGAACCAGACTTTTTGATTGATTTTGACGCCCAGTTCAAAGCCCAGGGCCCAGCCTAACTGCCGAATTTTTTCGTATGTGTAAAAAATCTCACGTTCACCATTAGTGACCAAAGCTTTTTCTGGCCAGAGTTGGCGACCAAAACGGTACGATCCGGCAAGATCCATTCCGATGCGCACTTTTGGCTTGTGGATGATGTTTAATCCCATACCCAGATCGAGTTGTGTGGTGGATAAAGAACGTAATTCGGCATAATCAAAAATGGAAGAGGTGCTTTCATTCGTGCTGAGCATCTGAAAGGCTTCCCATTGCACAAACCCGTTTACCCGGTTGTAATGTCGGGCGAGTCGGTTGGCGAACCTGATTCCAAAATCGCCCAGATTCTGTTCAGAACCAAAGCCCAGGTTGGTTCGGAGCGACCAGTTGGTTTGGGCGGAGAGGGGGAGGGTTAGGGTGAAGGCAAAAACCAGTAAAAAGAATGATTTCATAATAAAAATGAATTTGGTGAATGATCAAACTTTGTGTTTTGGCACTTGAGGTATAGTAGTTTTTTAGGTAAGAGTGGCGAAACATTCGCCACTCTAGGACCTAAAAAAACCAAAGAAGAAAGGGACTCAATAAGGATTGATGCGCATAGTGAAGGTTACTCCCATCCCGCCGCCAACACCTCGGATAGCTTTGTTGTTTCGTATTCCCAGCCCCTGATCAGTGGTATTAGAGTTGATGAACCAACAGCGATCAAACTGCGTATTCATGATTACATCGTCGTCAGAGGTGGTATTATGTGTAACCGTAGGATTCACTGTATAGGAGACATCACCTAGTTTTGGCAATTTGACGGTGCCTCCAACAGATCCGGTGAAGCTGGTTGAAAGGTTGGAGGATTCATCATCTTCATACAAGGCGAATTGCTGATTGTTTTCTTCAAAAATATCATTTACAAACTCCCAGCGCGTATCCCATAGCAGATTTACATTTCTCCATTTTTTTATGTGGCTGCGCTTCAACTTAACCATCACCGAGTTTGGTGCTCCAGATATTTGAGTGCCATCACCATTGTAAACCAATTCTCCGCGACAGAAATAGAAATCCGGACCACCGGCAAAAAAGTTATCCCACTGTGATTCGAAACGGAGATCCTCAATATATACTGCCATACGATGGGGAGGTTGTGAACAGGCATCTTCTCCACCCGCAATTTGTACATCCAGGTCTGGCTCACCTCCAGGTTCCAGAGTGCCAATAGCTGGTTGATCTGGGTTGCCTTCATAGTAGTTAGTAATCAGAGTTGGATTAACCTGTGCATAAGGCTCATCTATTTGGACATCAACAAAACGACCTTCAAGATATTTCCAACCACCATTAGACTCCAGTTCAGCGGACATAGGATCGAACGTAATGGCTGGATTAATTGAGCCATTTAGATTGAAATTGTCAGAATATGGGAAGTAAATTTGAGCTTTTGAGCTAACCAGAAATGCTTCTAAGCCGGATTTAGATGGATACTGTGCGCTTTGAGGGTATTGACCTGAAAGAAGTACTGATCGAAAGGTGTTGGCAAAAGCCGCAGGTGATACGCCTCCTAAAAAGGAGTTATTCCGAAAGGCGGGACTACTGCCAGGATTAAATAGATCTCGAAACAAAATGGATTCATCTACATAATAACCGGACTGGATGCCAGCTAGGACAACTTTTTTAGCATCATTGTTTTTCATTGTTTCTGCCAAAACAAACGCTGCATGACGAATCGCGTTTTGCTTTGATGTGGCCCCTGTTTGGGCATGAAGCGTGCTTTGAATCATCATTAGCACTGTGAGGATAAAAGTGAAAATACTTTTCATTGGTTGGTAGTTTATCATCTTCTCGCCTACTCTTTACGCTTTTCGGCTGCCGCGTCCGTACTCTGTTACTGGATTTTCCGGAGGATCTCCATTTTTTTACCACTAAATCCGGCGGGCAATTTTGTAAGCTGCCGGAGGAATTACATTATTTCCGCAGGTGATGGTGGTTGTTCCAACCGGTGCGCCACCGCGTGCATGGATAATGCCCGCAACTACAGGAGTAGCCTGTGAAGTGCCGGTCAGGGTGCTGTAACCGCCATTTTTGTAAGTGGAATAAACACCAAAGCCGGTAGCTACCCAATCCACTACTGCGGTGCTCCAGTTAGGACCGTTATAGCAGGTTTTGTTGCAGGTCATAGCGCCTACGGTATATACCTTAGTACCATTGATACATCCCGGCGAGCATTGCGCAGCATTGTTCGCATTATTGCCTGAGGCAATGCACACCCAGGTGCCGGATGCGCCAAGGTTTTTCACTGCATTCCGGAGCGGGATGTTGGCGTTCTCACAATTGGCTATAGGAAAAGCGCCTACACTTAGGTTGACCACATCGTTAGATTTATCATAGGAAGCTACGTGATTGAGCCCCTGGACGATGTACGACATGGATCCGCCGGCTCCTGAATTTGGGATCACTTTCACCGGCACCACTTTGGCGCCAGCTGATACGCCAACGATTCCAATATTGTTGTTTTTGGCCGCGGCAATACCTGCCACATGGGTTCCATGTCCGTTAGCATCCTCCACGGACTGTCCGGGAACAAAAGATTTGGCATAAGGCGTTACGGCATGTACATTCAAATCCGGGTGATCCGTGTCAATACCGGTGTCCAGGATCCAAATCCAGTTCTTTTTGGAACTTCCGTCGGTAAAACCTCCGGCATTGTTGATGGCGCATGGGGTGGTCTGGCCTTCCGGTAAGAACTCTCCCGGCAAACCTTCATCCTGTGCCGGATTACCATTGACAATGTAATCCTGATACACCCCTTCAACCAGCGGATTAGCACTGAGTTGTGTTACTTCCTGAGGGCTGAGGGTTGCAGAAAATCCTACCACAACGTCTGCAAAGTCTGCCAGCACCTTGCTGGGGGCTATGCCTGCCGCAGTACGCAGGTTGGCAAGCAGCTGTAGATTCTGCTGGCGTTTGAGGTTGTTTTGCAGGTAAGCGGATTCCCGGTCTTCGGTGACTGTTTCCTGCAATGCTACCGGGGTGGCTGCGGTTTCTTTGAGCAATACAATGTACTGCCCTGGAATGGGGCCTTCTGTTTGTGCCGATAACTTAAAGAAGATTACAAGCATGATAAAAAGGGTGATAAAACGTGTTTTCATTGTTTATTTGGAATAAAATGATGCCTACTCTGATCGCTTTTCGGCAACCGCGTCCGTACTCTGTTGAAGGATTTTCCGGCTCTCTCCTGGTTTTTTGGCGTGTACCCCACCTTCGGAATCCCGGCAAATGCGGGATTCCTGGTGGGTATGGACATTTGGTTCCCTGGGGGAGGGAGAGCGTGTTGTGATGTTTTCAGGTTTGGGGCGCCGCCGTAGCCCGAAAATGGGCTACGGACGGCCAAAAGGGTGTTTTCATTTTTTTTAGCCCAATCTATTCAGGTTGCCCTGTGCCGGCACGCAAATTTTTCAACCCGCGTGCGGCAGCAGGGACTATCCTGGATGATTATGGCCTGGAGTGATTATGGGTCTGAACAGGACCACCCAACTTTCTAAAACGAATACCAGCGGGTGGCGACCGGCAGGAATCTCTATGTCGAAACCGAATACAAAATCCGGAAGTAATAATGGCGTAGCCAGTTCAAACCAGGTGGCGCCCAACAACATTTTGGCCTGCTTAGAAACCATGGCATTCAGTGGGAAAAATGCCATAATGGCGCCACTGTCAAGCATGGTAAGTTTGGCGTATGCACAAACACCCACTCTTTCAGCATTCGGTGTTTTTCGGTTAAGCACGGTTAATGAATAGGTATCCGTGCCTTCCAGTCGGGTACGCACCCAAACCGGTCCGGGAGATTTTAAAATGGGTTTTCCGGTAGCAACCGGTGTAGCTAAGCGTGTCATATAGGTTGGTTGTTCCTGGTGAAGCAAAGGTGTGGTCTCCGTTTCTGCAGAAGTTCCGACAATTGTGCAGGATTTAAGTGGAAATTTCAGCCTGAAAAAGCATTGATTTTGAAATTAATTAATTCATTATCAATGTTTTATTTTCTTTTGAAATGTTCGCAAATCCTGTTTTTCAACAAACTTCAATGTCGGTGCCAACAATTTGGCTGGAGGAAAAAGACTGAGGTGGTCTGACAATTGGTTTCTGCCGAAGCAGCGGGTTAGAAACAGGCGTGTTAAGATGTGTCATAATGAAGTGGTTTTTAATAGCCATTTTACCGGCCAGTGAAGGGTGAAGGGTGATTGATGAAGCAAAGGTGAGGGCGGTTTCAGGGTGTCACTCCGACAGTTGACGGGTGAAATCTTTGCTGAAATACACCATTCCCAATGCATCATTTTTTACTTAAAATATTGATATCCAATTTTTTGCATAAAATGGACAGTCAGTTTTTTGTTCGCGTGTTTACATGTCCCGTACACGCATTGTCTGTTTTAACCAGCCTTCTGAGGTTTCTTTTGAGCGGAAAAGAGCGCTGAAACTGTTACTAAAATGAAGAGAAATTGGGAGGCTTTTTTGCGGATGAAGCTTGCCTCATTGTGCCATAACCTTATTTAAATGCTTTCCTGAGCGCAGTATAGGATTCATAAATTGAATATGGCAACAACATATAACCCAGGCAAACCAGCCTGAATGCACAAGATTTATTAGACTTGTTGCGATAGGGTACTGTTTGTACGATGCAGCCAAATTTTGTTTTATACGGCGTTATCCCGAGTACTCGGGACGTCGAATTGCCCGCATTCGACTACAAATTTTGCCATGTCTAAAACAGAATTTGTTACCACCTCCCACAAACGCCCCTATCGCAACAAGTCTATTCAGGAGAATAAGAGGCAAAAAGTGTTATATTTTATTAAGGTATAAGACGGCCACCTTTATCCTATCATCAAAACCCGCTGTATATGATAAAGGAACTGATAGAACTTGTAACGCTGGTGGAGCAAACCATGCCACAGCATTTGGCCATGCTTAACTTCCTGTCGAGAAATAACACTGATGTACTAAAGCTTTTTCATGTCATTCAGGTGAATCACTTCAGAACAGAAGCAGAAGCCATTGAAAAAGCTAAAGTGGGCGAACGCACCAAATTTCGGCAGGTGGCCCGGGATCTGCTCCGTTGCCTGGAACAAATGGTGCTCCACATCGGTGCTGAAAAACCAATGGCCGATGATCTTACTCAGGGCCGTATACGTGGGTTTCAACTCATGGCACTGGCTAAATCTTCCGGCCCCTTAGCTTGTAAAAATGCCGGCAAAAAGGCTGCAGAGGAATTACTGCAACTAGGTCTGCAATATGCCCGTCCGGAATTTGTGGTAGAGGCATCCAAGGTACTGATGGACTATGTGTCTGTTGCAGGCGAAGATTTAAAAGAATATGCCACGTACCTGAAATTATATGAAACACACAACCAATGGCGCTTGCTGGAAGAAAAGGCCCAGATGTATTACAATCAGGTTAAACTCCCTTATGCTAAAAGGAAGAGTGTACAGATTGGTTTGGCCACCAAAGCCCGGGATTTTGTGGAAGAGCTAAAGCCATTTGTTGGAGTTGCCTTGTCGCACAGTTTTCATGTGTGCTACTATCACCTGGAATCCTTTCAGTTTATCATAGAAGGCAAATACAGAAGTGCATCGCAGGTGCATCAGGAAGCCATCGCTTATTTTACTTCAAGAGCTTACCCCTGCCAACATTCGCTAAACGTTTTCCATTACCTGGAGATCGCTAATTGTGTGTACCTCGGCCGTTATGAACGCGGTGGGTTTCATTTCAATCAGGCGCTGGAACATAGCAGCCCGGGCAATGTGAACTGGTTTAATACCCTGGAATTGGGTTTTTATCTGCGTATGCACGAACAGGATTATACCGGTGCGGCTGCGGTTTGGCATCAGGCCACCCACCATAAACGGTTTACGGTGCTACGCGAAGCCCAACGGGAAACCTGGCATGTTATGGGCGCATATTTGTTTATCATTCAACAACTAACCGGCGTAATCATCCCGGAGAATCATTTGCCCAAGGTGAAAAGCCGCAAATTCCGGAATGAGATCAAAGATCTTGCGCAGGATAAAATGGGGATGAATATTGCCGTTCTTGCTGCTGAGGTACTACTGCTTTTTGTGGAAGAACGGGATGATGAAATGTGGGATCGTATTGCAGCTCTGGAGAAATACCGCGAGCGTTACCTGCGCAACAGCGAAGAAACCCATCGCTCTCAGTTGTTTATCAAAATGCTCACTATACTTTCCAGGTACCATTACGATCGCGATCGTTTCCTCTCACGGGCAGAACCCTACCTGGCCGAACTGCGCGCCGCGCCGCTTCAACTCAGCAATCAGGCCCATGAATTGGAAATTGTGCCTTACGAACATCTGATTCGGGCCATAGCCCGGCACCTCAATCGCAGATGGGGCGGGAAAGGAGAGTTGCCGGAGCTTTTTATGATAGGTGAGCCTCGGGTTGTTTCATAATTTCCGATTTACAATTACATGATTTCCGATTTCCGATTACATGATTTCCGATTTACGAAGGGATTTTCGATTGGGGATTTGCGATGGCTGTTCAAAAATCACACTTCGTAAATCCCTTCGTAAATCGGAAATCATGTAATCGGAAATCGGAAATCAAACCGGATCCACATCCACGGCCACCTGTACCTGGCTCCATCCGGGTTTGCCCAGCATGATTTCGGTGGTGTGCCGGATCAATGCCTTGGCGCTGTTGATCACTGGCGCAGATTTTTCCAACTTAAGCATGATGTCCTGCCCAAAGTAATTCCGGATTCTGGCTACATTAGGAATCACAGGCCCCAGCACCCGGTCTCCGAGTTTAGCGCGCAGGGCCCTGGCATAGAAAAAGGCTGCTTCATTTACTGTTTTGGGTTCTTTGTGCCGTAATTCCAGGTGGATCAACCTATAATAAGGCGGATATTTAAACGTCATGCGTTCCTGCAATTCCCGCTGAACAAATGCCTTGAAATCATGCTCCAGCACTTCCCGGATCACCGGATGCTTTGGGTCAAAAGCCTGGATCAGCACCAGTCCGCGTTTGTTTTTCCGCCCGGCCCGCCCGGCTACCTGGGTCAATAAGTGGAACGCGCGTTCTCCTGAACGGAAATCGGGAAACTTCGTCAGAGCATCGGCGCCCAGCACACCCACCAGCGATACATTATCGAAATCCAACCCTTTGGTTACCATCTGCGTGCCAACCAGTATATCAAGCCGTTTTTCTTCAAAATCGTTGAGCAGTGCGCTCAGGTTGCTTTTGGTGCCGGCCGTATCCAGATCCATCCGCCCTATGCGGGCATTGGGCAGGAAGAGCTTGAGTTCATCTTCAATTTTTTCTGTGCCAAAGCCTTTAAACGTGATTTTCCCTGAACCGCAGGCCGGACAAACCTGTACCGGATCCTGCACATAACCACAATAATGACAGCGGAGCCGGTGCGTGTGTTTGTGGTAGGTGAGGCTCACATCGCAATGCTTGCACATAGCATTCCAGCCGCAAACCTCGCACTCGAGCATGGGCGCGTACCCGCGACGGTTTTGAAACAATATGGCCTGCTCACCATTGTCGAGTGCGCGTTGCAGGTTTTCGAGCAGGGGTTTGGAAAAAATACTCTGCATTTGCCGGTATTTCATTTGCTCCCGCAGATCCACCGTTTGTACCTCCGGCAATTCGAGTCCGCCAAAACGCTCCGGCATGGTTACCAACCCAAATTTGTCACTTTCCACATTGTGCCAGGTTTCCAGCGATGGAGTAGCAGTCCCCAAAACGGTATTGGCGCCATAAATTCCAGCCAGGTAAATGGCGGTATCCCGGGCATGATAGCGTGGCGCCGGATCGTATTGCTTAAAAGAAGGGTCGTGCTCTTCGTCTACGATTACCAGGTCTAGCTGCCGGAACGGGAGAAACAAACCGCTGCGTGCGGCTAATATTACGGATTTGCCGGCGGAAGCAGCCTTCCAAACCTCTACTCGCTCCTGTGTATTAATCTTCGAATGGTATACAGATATATCGTTTCCGAAAACCTTTTCCAGTCGCTGTATGATCTGGGTGGTCAGTCCGATTTCGGGCAATAGATAAAGCACTTGTCCGCCTTTACTGATCACCTCCCGCATGAGCTCCACATATACCCTTGTTTTGCCGGATCCGGTTACGCCGTGCAACAGCATTACCTTTTTGTTCTCCTCCATTAAGGTTTTAATTTCCTTAACGGCTCTTTCTTGTTGTGGACTCAAAGCATCGGCCTCTGCCAGTTCGTCTTCGTAGCCGCCGAGCCGGCTTACCTCCCGGGCGTATTTTTCCAGGATGCCTTTTTTGATGAGGGTATTCAGCGAGGCTTCTGTGACATCTGCTTTGTACAAAACCTCCTGTTTGAGCACCATGGGCTGGCGTTTTTCCAGCGCCAGGTAGGCCATCAGAATTTCCAGTTGCCGCTCTTTTCCGCTTAGATCGTTCATCACCTGACGCAGCAACTCCTGTTGGGAGCGGTACGGCTCTGCGAGGCGCAGGGCGCTGACTTTTTTGGGTTTGAATTTTTCCTGCAATTCTTCCCTGACAAACAGCACACCCTTATTGAGCAGTCGTTGAATGACCGGGAACACCGTTTTTTTATTCAGAATTTTCCGGGCGTCCTCCACCACTATTTCCTGCTGAATCGTCAGTGCTTCAGCAATCAGGTATTCCTCATCGTCGAGATCGGAAAAGTTGTCGCCATGCTGGTCGTTGAAAACCAGTCGGGTTTCGCTGGTGAGTTTGAGATGGCCGGGCAGGGCAGCGCTCATCACTTCACCCAGGGTACAGCAGTAGTAATCAGCCATCCAGTCCCAAAGCCGGAATTGCTGAGGCGTAACCACGGTTACTTCATCGAGTACCGAAAGAATGGGCTTTACTTCGTAACCGGGCGCTTGCTCATGCACCCGTTCTACCAGTCCGCTATATCGCTTGCTGCGGCCAAACTGAACTTCCACGCGCACCCCCGGCTGAATAAGTGAGGCCACCGATTCCGGTACGGAATAAGTGTAGGTGCGTTTGGGAAGTGCCAGGGGGAGAATGATATCGGCGTACATTACAGATTGCGAGGTAATTTCATCATTTCACTACCTCCCATTTGATCATCTGCCAGGTAAATGCTGTTGGGGTATTCCCTTCGTCAAAATGACAATGGATTGCTTCTTTGATGTTTTCTGTCAATTCGTCCCGAGTTTCACCTTGGGTAAAAATGCCAAATTCGGGCGACCTGGCTATGTAGCCGCCTACATCTGATTCAGATATAAAAAAGAGTACCGGGCGGACTTCTGAATGATCCGAGTGGCTCATTTGAGTTGTTTTTACAAAGATATTGGAAAAGAATGAAAAATGGTGAAATTTGATAGAACCAACTTGCGGGTTTTCACGACTTTTGCGTTCAACCTGATTTTATGCAACAAATAGACGTTATACTCGGCCTCCAGTGGGGCGATGAAGGAAAAGGTAAAATCGTGGATTACTTAGCCACGGAATACGACATGGTTGCCCGTTTTCAGGGCGGACCCAATGCCGGACACACCCTGAAATTTGGTGGTAAAAAATACGTGCTGCACACGGTTCCATCCGGTATTTTCCGGGAAAATCTGCAAAATCTGATCGGAAATGGGGTGGTATTGGATCCCGTTACGTTTCAGCGCGAACTCCGCTCCCTGGAAGAAAGCGGGGTAGAATTCAGCCGCCGTCTGTTCGTTTCCCGCAAGGCCCACCTGATCCTGCCTACTCACCGCTGGCTGGATGCTGCCAGCGAGGCCCATAAAGGCAAAGCTAAAATTGGATCTACCCTGAAAGGTATCGGACCTACCTATATGGATAAAACAGGCCGGAATGGCCTGCGGATTGGCGACATCGAATCGCCAACTTTCCGCGAACAATACGAAGCGCTGAAAACCAAACACCTGGAACTGCTCAAGATTTACGGACCAGTTGAATTTGACCTGGCTACCGCTGAACGCGATTGGTTTGAAAGCCTGGATACCCTGCGCAAACTCCCGATGGTAGACAGCGAGTATTTCGTGAATGACGCCATCTCCAGTGGTAAAAAGGTCTTGGCGGAAGGCGCTCAAGGCAGTATGCTGGACATTGACTTCGGTACCTATCCGTTTGTAACGTCCAGCAACACGGTTACCGCCGGCGTTTGCACCGGTTTGGGTGTAGCTCCGCAGCGTATTGGTAAAGTAATAGGCATTTCCAAAGCCTATTGCACCCGCGTGGGCAGCGGTCCGTTCCCCACCGAAGAAGACAACGAAACCGGCGAACTGCTGCGCAAGGAAGGTATGGAGTTTGGCGCTACCACCGGCCGGCCGCGGCGCTGTGGCTGGATTGATTTGCCACAATTGCGCTACACCATGCTGATCAATGGCGTTACGGAGATTTGCATGACCAAAATTGACGTGCTCAATATCTTCAACGAAATTGCCGCCGCCACCCACTACCAGTACGATGGCAAAACCACCACGCACCTGCCATTTGATCTGTGCCAGACAGAGGTAGCCCCCCTGCTCAAAAAATACAAAGGCTGGAATTGTTCTCTTGACGATGTGCGTTCCTTCGATCAACTGCCCACCGAAGCCCGCGAATACCTCGAAGATTTGGAACAACTCCTCGGCGTACCGTTCAACATGATCTCTACCGGCCCGGAACGGGAGAAGTTGATCATTAGATAAACGATGGACGATGGCACGATGGTACGATGGGCGTTGCGCCTGGTCTTTCGTCACTAGCCAAGAGTAACGTCCATCGTCCTTCGTCCTTCGTTCATCGTCCTTCGTTCATCGTCCATTGTTCATATGAAAGCAACCATCATCGGCGGAGGCATCATCGGATTGAGTGCCGCATACTATCTGCAGCAGGAAGGCTGGGAGGTGACCGTGCTGGAGCGCGGCGACCTAACGGATGGCTGCTCTTTCGGCAACATGGGCTATTTGTCGCCCTCGCATTTTGCACCGCTGGCCCAGCCGGGCGTGGTGAGTCAGGGTATTTTGTGGATGTTCCGGCAAAAAAGTCCGTTCTATGTACGCCCGGCCCTGAGTCGCAACCTGATGGATTGGGGCCTGAAGTTTGTACGCGCCTGCACAGCCGAGCACGTGGCGCGCAGCGCCAAACCCATGGCGGAGTTATTACTGTTGTCCAGAGACCTCACTGCGGCCTGGCAGCATAGCGGTGAAATGCAGTTTGAGTATGCACAAACCGGTTGCATCAATTATTTCCAGACCGCCAAATATGAAAAAGGGGAACTGGAAAACGTGCGAATGGGGCATGATCTCGGATTAAAAATCAAGGTGTTGGACCGCGAGGAATGTCAAGCCATGGAGCCGGAGCTTTTACCCGAAGTGTGCGGCGGCGCCTGGTATCAAGACGATGCCATGCTGTACCCAAACGAACTGATGCATCAGCTCGTGGCCTTGCTTGAGCGACGCGGTGCAACCATACTGCGGAACGCCGAGGTAACGGGCCTCCAAAAGCAACAGGGGAAAATCAGCTCGGTGCAATACCAAACCGCCGGCGAAACCCAAACCATCCAATCCGATCTGTTTGTGCTGGCCGCCGGCTCCTGGTCGCAGCCCATAGCCCGCATGGCCGGGGAGTACCTGCCCATGATGCCTGGTAAAGGATATTCCATGACGGTAGACACTGAACATCAGGCCCTGCGCCATCCCTGCATTCTGTTGGAAGCCAAGGTGGCCATCACCCCCTGGGCCAAACGCCTGCGTATTGGCAGCACCATGGAGATCGGGGCCGTGAACGACCGTATCCTGGTGCCCAGGGTGCAGGGAATTCTGGAGGCGGTGCCGCGATTTTTCCCGGCTTACGCCCAGGATGCTGCTTTCCAAAAACTGTCCAACCCGGATATGCTGCGCAATCACCTGCGGGAACAGGTTTGGTACGGATTCCGGCCCTTATCTGCCGATGGCCTGCCTTACATCGGTTTCGCGCCTAAAACAGCCAATCTGATGATTGCCACCGGCCATGCCATGTTAGGTTTGAGCATGGCGGCGGCTACCGGCAAACTAGTAGCGGAAATGGCTATCGGCAAGTCGACGAGTATGGAAGTGGAAGCCTTTAGGGTAGGGCGCTGATTTCGCGATGGTAGAGGTCAAAGGCCGCTACCAAAAATCCCCAACGTGCTTTAATTACGCAAATATGAACTACCGTCATTCTTTTTTCCTGTTGGTGTTGTTTCCGGCATTGCTTCCTGTCCATGCTATTGCCCAATGTGTACCTCCGCCGGGTGCAGTGGCCGCAAATGCGCATACCATCTATTATGCAGGAGGGAGTTGCACCTTTTATGATAGCCTTTGCAATCCCTTGCTTACGGTTCCCTCTTCAGAAGCAATTTGGTCTTGTGCGCCGGCGAAAGCCCGGTGGGTGGTGGTAAGCCCTCTTTCAGGAGGTTATTATGAATTCCCGAACTATACCAACCAGCCTCAGGAAATCAATTTCCGCGCATATTTGCAACCAATGTGGCAATCAGATACCATCGTTAATGAGTTGGTGTTGCTTACCGGGATCAATAGCAGTGCACGCCTTATGTTTCGGCCCGCACAAATATTGTCGGTGAAAAACTATGATGGTTCCAAAATCTTTGTCCAAGGAACAGATTATGCCATAAACGGGAACACGATTACCCAATTATCCAGCAAAGTGTCTGAAACCTATGCAGCCCAGGCTGGAAGCGGCCTGTGGAATACCCAACATAGTTCCTGGACAAACATCACGTATATTCCGGATAGAAGCGACTGGGCGGGCAATGGTTTATTTGGATTCAGAGGGGATCAATTGCCCAATACCATGGCTAAACTACAGCAACAACAACCGCTGGTTGTTCAGGCGCTGGGCATGAGTTTGACGGCCGGTTTAAATGTGAGTGGATTCGCCGGGGATCCCAATAATTTTACACCTGATGCACCTTACATGCACAGTTACATAGAACTGTTCGGAGAGGCATTAAGGAGGCATTTCGGTACATCTGTAACGGTTTATAACAGCTCTTGCGGCGGTAAAACAGCCGCATGGGCAGACCAGTATTGCCAGGCCATGGTAAATCCCAATCAGCCCGATCTGGTCATCATAGACATGGGGATGAATGATATCTGGGCAACCACCAACAACAGCTTCAAAACAAGCATCCAAAACTGCATCCAAAAGATCAAGGCCGCCTGTCCGCAGGCAGAGTTTATTCTATTGGGCAATATGCTTCCGGATATAACCGGCATGGGCGCTCCGGCCAATGGTGCTGCCAAAATGTATGGCTTCCTGGATCAGTTGAAGTCGCTGGAATCGCCCGGGGTGATCTGTTTTGATATGACCACCGCGAGCGACACTATTTACCGAAGAAAGGGCGCTATCCACTGTACGGCCAATGCCCTGCATCCCAACGACTACATGGCCCGATGGTACGCGCAGGGTTTGTCGGCCCTGCTGATCACGGGTGATCCGGTTCCGGTTAACGGAAAGACCTATTACGTGAATACGACCGGCACCAATGGCGACGGCCTTTCCCTGGCAACGGCCTGGACCGCGCTGTCAAAAGTAAACCAGGCTGTTTTAATGCCCGGAGACACGGTGCTTTTCGAAGGCGGAAAAACGTTTACAGGGAATATTGAGCTGGATCAAAATGACGCTAACGACCCGAACAGACCGGTTTATTTTGCTACCTATGGCGCCGGGAAAGCCATCATTAAGACAACAGTTCAAAACAGATGCGGCTTTCAGGCAACCAACACCCAGGGGATTATCCTTCAAAATCTGGAATTTCAGGGGCCCGGAATAGGTAATCAAGCCGGAAAGGATGGCATACTGTTTTTTACTACTTTGTCATCAGGTTATCTGAGGAATATCCAACTCGAAGAGGTTACCGTTAGTAACTTTGGCTATTGCGGTATTCGGTTTTATTCAGATTATACGCCCAATGTAAAAGCAGGATTCAAAGATGTGGTCATTAACGGTTGTGAAGTGTCTCAATGCCGGGAAAATGGCATTGTGACCATCGGTTACGACGACCAAAATACCACTACCTATCAGCATCACAATATAAGGGTAACGAATACCCGGGTGCATCATATTACCGGATATGCATCCAACCAGCACAAAGGCAGTGGTATAGTGCTATCACAAGCCGATTCTGTACTGATAGAAAGGTGCGAAGTATTTGAAACCGGCTCCGGCAATACAGCCTGTGGCGGCCCGGGCGGGATCTGGGTGTACTCTGCCAATAACGTAACGATCCAGTATTGTGAAAGTCATCACAATTCATCGGGAGGAGCGGGCGGTTGCGACGGACTTGGTTTTGATTTGGATGGTGGCACCACCAATTCCATTATTCAATATTGCTATTCACACGACAACGATGGTCCGGGTATTTTACTTGGCAATTTTTGGGGCGCCCGACCGTGGAAAAATAATGTAGTACGGTATAATGTTAGCATCAATGATGCGCGTACCAACAACAGCCCTGTTACCTTGTTCACTGCCCCGGGTACCGTGTGGGATGGGCTAGAGTTTTACCACAATACGGTTTTTGTTTCGCCTTCCTCTGCCAATAACACCCCGGAATTCAGTGCTTTCCAAATGACCAATTTTGGCAACAGCATGAATGGAGTGGCCTGTTACAACAACATATTCCAAACTACCGGAGGGATTCCATTGCTGAACATTCCAGCTGTTTTCACTCCCCAGCAACCTGCCTTTTTGGGCAACCTTTATTGGACCAGCGGCGCCCCGTTTTCCTTGCGTTATGGTGCTCTTTGCAACTCTTTGGATCAATTCAGAAATGCCGGACCAGCCTGTGAAAAAATTGGCAGCATAGCGGTCGGACTGGAAGCGGATCCTTTGTTGCAATCTATTCAATCTCCTGCGCCAACCCTGTTCCCGCTTCCGAACGACAGTCTTGATATTGCCAGGCTCCCAATGAATTCTCCATGTGTCAATGGCGGATTGGATCTCACCAACATCTTTGGCCTTATGCCGGGCACACGGGATTATTGGGGTACATCTATACCACAGAATGGCAACTATGACATAGGCGCTTTTGAATACAAAACCGGGCCGGTGGTCAGTGAAACATGGGTTGAGCAAAATGCCCCTTCAAAAGTGTCCATTTCGCCAAACCCAGCCGACGAGCAGATCGTGCTGACCGCAACTTTACCTGATGATCAGCACTGGGAATTATACATCACAGGAATGGATGGACAGCTCTATTTTCAACAACAGGGCGTTTCTCTCAACCCGGAAGGTATCCGGTTAACCATTGGTACATCTGCCTGGCCCTCAGGGTTTTATCAGTATCTTGTAAAACAGGAATCAGGGGTAATTCGTGGAATCATTGTGGTAGTGCATTAAATAACCCAAAACGCTAAGAACATGATCAATTCTCGGTATAGGAAAAATACCAGGGCAAAAAAGCCGTAAAACAGTATAGATTTTATACCCAGGACTGCCCAGCTCCCGCCATAAAAATGCCGCGTGGCTATCAAATGAAAAGGAAGTAAGGCGGCCAGAAAGAGCAGAAAAAAGGGAATGCCATGCACCTTAAAGAGCAATATAATGGCGAACCCAGCGATCATCATATACAGGATGAAAAAGGCAAACCAATGTGTTGCAAAGATCAAATGACATAAAAACAAGCGGTTTTGTTGGTAAAATAAACCCCCAAAAACAAGTCCGAGAAACGGGACAAATACATAAAGCAGACCTTTGGTAAGGTTGCTGATCTCGGTATCCATCTGGATTATGGCAGTCTCCACAAGCATGCCCTTGTTGGCGGCGTAGGTATCAACCCAGGTCTTGACAGGTAACCCGTTCCATAGATTGGTATCTGTACCATAAATGAATTTCAATCGAGGGGCAAAAGCATCGTTTCCGCTAAAGACTAAGAAGAAAACCAGGTTGACCAACAAAAACACCTGTAATGGTTTGATATACGGGCTTCTGCGCCCAGTGACATAGGCAGCTGTCAGTTCACTTGGCCGGGTCAAGAGCAACCGAATGGTGCGCAACAGCTTGGTATCCAGGTGGGCAAAATCTTCCAACAGTGTTTGCAGATAAGTTCGCAGGCTTAAATCGCTGGCAGAGATACGTTTTTCACCACAGGAATGGCAAAACGGCCCGGCAAATGTGGCGCCGCAAGTTGGGCAAGATTCAGGAGGCGTTTCAGGAACAGAAACCCCTTGCGCCTTTTTAGTTTGTTCAACAGATGGAAGCATTTGACAAAACTACGGTATTTCTACATTGACAGATCTTTTCCTCCCCTTCAAATCCGCACCCAATTCCGAAATACCATTGTCCCATCCGATGTTACATTCCTGGATACAATTTCCAGGGCTTTTTTATCCCGTTCAAACCGTACCTGAATAGGCAAAAAATAAGGCCCCAGACTTTTGACAAGATACCAATATCCATGTCTCTGGTCAAAGAACAGCAACTGACTTTGGCAGGTTTCCGAGGTGTGGGGTTGCCTGTTGTGCCAAAGTACATATTCGCGTTCAGGGTCTTGATCCAGATTTTGGTGAATGACCTCCAAGATAGGTGCTTTATCAGCTCCTTTGAAAAACGCTTGCCACAACGACAGTGGTACTTGCTTCCCTTGATAGGCTGCCACGGTTTCCAGCCATTGAACGGGAGTTTGTCGAATGGGGTACTGGAACTGTAGCCAGGCGTTTTCATATAACCTGCTTATGGAAGGTTTGCACCGGACATCCATTGCGCAATCCATAAGGGTGTCTGCGTAAAGGAAAGGCTTCCAATCTGCCTCCAGAGTGGTTTTGCATAGCAAGTTTGGGTGGTTGGATGAGTACTCCTGAATGCAAAGAGAATCGCCCAAATCATTGACATAGAAGGTTTGGGAGGTAGATGGTGGCGTCCCGGAAGCCACTGGCTGAGGTGCTTGCTGGCAATAACAGAGTAGTATAAGAGATAGCAGGAATAAGTATTTCATGAGGTGTAAATAAAAGTACTTTTTTACATAAACGCAGACCGCATCGCGGTTAAAGCTCTCTAACCCCAATGGAAAATTGGTGTTAGTGAGGCATCCAATCAGGAAGAGGGAGAACCACTAGAAAGGGCTTACAGCAACACTGCCAGGTAAGTATCCATAGACAATCCTATTATAGTCGTTTATCAAAAATCCAAGTCAAGCGCTAAAGACCTCTCATTTCCCTCCCCAACACCATCACCGCCATACTTCGAACATCCTCCACCAGTACCGTTTTAAACGGCTCCAGGAGGGTCAATTGGTGTCGCTTCAACAGTTCATCCAGAAAAGGGCGCGATAACAGATAACGATCACTTCCATCCGGCAAATGAAAACGACCATCGCCAAGGACCTGAAGGTTTTCGCTCATGCCAACCGAGGTGGTCATGCGGATAAAAAGGGTGCCGCCTGGCTGTAGCACCCGAACCATTTCAGCAAACATGCGCTCAAAATGCGCATGACTATCCGCAAAATGGAGCACCGCACTGCTGATCACATGGCGGAAAAAGGCGTCGGGAAAGGGTAGGGCGTCTACTTCGGCTACCTTGATGTGCGTGGCAGGAAGTTTCGGGTAGCTGCCCCGTAGTACCTGCAAGGCTTCCGGATCCCGATCCGTTGCATACACCTCAAAACCTTGATGCACAAAGTATTGCAGGTTACGGCCACTTCCGGCGCCGGCATCCAGGATGCGCTCGCCGGGCGTGTAGCGGCCCTTCATGATCTGATCCAGGAGGTAGATATCGGTGTGGCCGGTGAGGATGGAAAGGGGATTCATGGAATGGTGGCGACTTGGGCGATTTTTTGTTATTGCAAAAATAGTCCAAGATTATTCATCCTTGCTGGTGATGACCATGTCAATTGCAGAAAAAGCGCGGCGCCAGGAGCGAAATCGCGCAGGTAGACCGCATCGCGGTCAAACCTCACTAACCCCGATGGAAAATCGGGGTTAGTGAGGTAACCGTGGTACCCAACCACGAAGTGGTTGAATTTCGATGGGGTTTAGGTGGACCTACCTGGCAATGATTTTCCAGAATCTTATCCCTCCTGCTAACTGTTTCGGCCGCGCGTTGCTATGGATGTGGGGAAGACCGTGCAAGGGAAGAAAACTGCTGAAGGCGATACATTAAGCATGCCACAGCTACAGATCAAATCTCAGCTAACTGACCTTGTTTGATCCTTTCCTCATGGATCAAAGCATGCAGGAGCGTTTACTTGCCCGCCCTGTTGATTTGGGTTTCCTGGCGTTGGCATATCCCACACGGGTGCCCAGGTGGGAGTTAGAAGGAATTTTGATTTGGGGTTTGCGCTGCGCTTGGGATGCGCTCTTCTGGAACGTCATGAATCGCCAGTGCGACTTCTTCCTCTCCAATCCACGCCTTGCTGATTAAAACGTATGATAAGATGAGCGAGGCGAGGAAGCTGGAGATGGAGCGGGGGGCGTGGAAAATTGTCTGAACTGTGATTTTTGTGATTTGTATGATTATTATGATCTGTCGGCGCTTGGGATTCATACGAATCACATGAATCCACTGTCAGCACTGTGATTTTTTTGATTTTTATGATACTCAAGTATCTCAAGAGCTGGCGAATCATGGCCATCACATCAATCACACAAATCACAGTGCTGACAGTATCCCCACGTATCCCAAGCATTATCACATCATGCCAATCACACAAATCACATCAATCACAGTCTATGCTTCTTATTCGTCAGCCGTTTAAAAACAAGACTTGTTGAGCCAAAATTAATCAGCAGTCCGATTTCGAGGTTGTAGGCTTCCAGATAATTGATGGCTTGGGCCAGGTGCACCGGTTCAAGGGTAATGAGCGCTTTAAGCTCTACACAAATAACTTCCTCTACCAGAAAATCTACCCGGCGAGTGCCAATGTGTTTTTCCTTGTAGTGAACAGGCATTTCTACTTCCCGGCGGAAATTGATTCCAGAATCTGTGAGTTCAATAGCCAGGGCTCTTTGGTAGATCACTTCCTGAAAGCCATTTCCCAAAGATTTGTGTACGCGCATGGCACATCCAATGATGTCGGCGGTGAGTTTGGAGTGTTTGTAGTTTTCGTTGATCATAAGGGGGAGTGGACTGTGATTTTTTTGATTTATGTGATTGGCATGAGGTGCCGTGGCTTGGTATTCAAAGTTATCAAAAAAATTACTGTCAGCACTGTGATTTATGTGATTTATATGATCTGCCAGGGCTTGGGATTTGTGGAAGTTGTCAGCACTTTGATTTGTGAAAGTTGTCAGCACTGTGATTTGTGTGATTAGGATGATTTTCATGATTCACACGTATCCCAAGCGCTGGTGCCTCATGCCAATCACATCAATCACACAAATCACAGTGCTGACAACTTACCAACTGTCAGCACTGTGATTTGTGTGATTAGGATGATTTTCATGATTCACACGTATCCCAAGCCCTGGCGTCTCATGCCAATCACATCAATCACAAAAATCACAGTGCTGACAATTTTACCAACTGTCAGCACTGTGATTTTTGTGATTTGGATGATTTTCATGATTCACACGTATCTCAAGAGCTGGCGCCTCATGCCCATCACATCAATCACAAAAATCACAGTGCTGACAATTTACCAACTGTCAGCACTGTGATTTTTGTGATTTGGATGATTTTCATGATTCACACGTATCTCAAGAGCTGGCGCCTCATGCCCTTCACCTCAATCACAAAAATCACAGTGCTGACAATTTCCCAAGCCGGCTTTTGGGAGCGAACACCATACAAGGCGCAAACGCAGACCGCATCGCGGTCAAACCTCACTAACCCCGATGGAAAATCGGGGTTAGTGAGGCAACCGTGGGACCCAACCACGAAGTGGTTGAATGTCGGTGGGGTTAGGATTTTAGGCATATACACCGGCTTCGTGCTAGCGGTGCAGAGTCTTCCATGGAGGTTTCATTCTTTGAAGGAATGAGCAGGCAGGTAGAGGATTTATGTTAGTAGGATTGCTTGTAAGAACTAAATTACTTATTTTTGTCGTTGAAATGATCTCCATCCTATTGATGGGGAGGAAAACTTCATCTCTATGACTCGTATCGTTCTGGAAGTGCCGCAAGATAAAGATTTTGATTTGCTGCTCGCATTATTTGAGCGGCTCAATATCCGTGTCATCCAACGTATTTCCGAAAAAGAACAACCCACGCAAGCAAAAAAAAACGATCAGGCATTCATCCTGAAAGGTCTTCGCGCACGCGAGGATTTTGAGGATTTTGTACGAGAATTTGAGGAGAGCCGAGCGGACCGGCCACTTCCCGGCCGTGGATAATAACCGCTAAAAAATGCTTGCATGAAACTCCTGGACAGCAATATCCTTATTTATGCCCCACAACCCGCATATCGGTATCTGCTTCCCTTGCTGGTTGATCCCAATTGCTTCGTTTCCGAAATTACACGCCTCGAGGTACTTGGCTTTTACCGCTTAACCGCCTCCGAAAAAGACTATTATGAGCGGGTTTTCAATCAAATAACCCTCTTGCCTGTTACCAAAGAAGTGATCACTTTGGCTATAGAATACCGGCAAAATCGGAAAATGTCTATCGGGGATTCAATCCACGCTGCTACGGCTTTTTTGTACGATCTGGAATTGCAGACCCGGAATGTATCTGACTTTTCAGCTATTTCAGGGTTGCGCGTGAATAATCCGATTTAGGTGCTTGTTTGGGGTTATAGGCATACTTCGGGACGTTACCCCACCCGCACCTGCCCATTCATCAACATCGGCAAAAGCCAGTCCCGAAGGGAGGAAAGATGCTGGTTTTCGGTTTCACAGATAGCCATTCTTTCTAATGCATCAAGGTAAATTTGACCAAAGGTCTTTTGCAAAGTCTCCGAAGGAATGACTAGCTTAGTCAACCCTTAAAAACCATCTAAGATTTTGACTTTCAGCTGTTTGTGATAACGAAGATAAGATATATCTTGCAAGAAAAATAGCATTTGATAGAAAAACCTTGCAGATTCTATGAAGCCAAAA